>CAWHOE010000045.1:0-78741 GCA_963830915.1 candidate division FCPU426 bacterium | reverse complement strand
TCCGCCGTTTTTCGCTTGATAAAGAGCAAGATCCGCGTTTTGAATTAACGTCCTTTGTTCGCGCGCGTCGAAAGGATATGACGCGACACCCAACGAGACCGTGACACGGTAGATCCCCTTACTGCTATTCTCGAATAAATAAGCCTCGATATTTTTTCGAACGCGTTCCGCCAATTCCCTCCCCACGTTCCCATCGGCTTCCGGAAGGATGATCACGAATTCCTCCCCTCCATATCGGGCGACCACATCCACTTTGTTGCGAACCGTCGCCTGGATAACTTCCGCCACCGTCCTTAAGACCTTATCGCCCTCCATGTGTCCGTAGGTATCGTTGAACTTCTTGAAATGATCCACATCGAGCATGATCAAGCTCAGGTCCTTATTATATCTTTCGGCTTTGGTGAGTTCTTCCGAGAGTTTTTGTTGAAAATACCGGTGATTGAAAACTCCTGTCAATCCATCCCTGACCGCCATCTCTTGCATCTGTTGGACCATCATGGCGTTCTCCAGGGTGATCGCCGTTTGATTGGCCAGGGTCGTCATCACATCCTGATCGTATTCCTGGTAGGCGTCGCTTTTTTTGCTGTTCAACCGGATGACACCCAGGATGTTCTCCCCCACCAATAATGGGACCATCAAGAAAGACTGGGTCGAGCCAAGCATTCCTTCTTTACGGGAAAACTCGATGATCTTTTTCTCTTTCTGGCCCCGGGTATAACGGATCGGTTTTTTGTTTTCCAATATCCAAGTAGCCAATTCCTCTTCCAAATGGGGCTTTTCGGTCGCATAAACCAAACCCCTCCAGGCGATGATATCGAAAACATTTTCTTTGCCCTGTAATAGCGCTATATAAGCGGAATCGCACTGAGTTATCTGCGCGGCAGTCTTCAAAGCTGTTTCCAGGACCATTTTGATATCCGAGAGCGATGTAAAAGAGTTGGAGACCTCGAACAAAGCGTGCAGGTTGCGGGTTTTCATCCTGGAAAAATGCATGACCCTGGTCCCCTGAACGGTCTCGGCCAGCAACCGGCAAAATTGATCCACCAACTCCAGACGGGTCTCATCGAAATAACGCGGATCTTGATGGTCCAATACCAGTACCCCTACCATTTCCGATTCCGCCGGAGCGTTGGACAAGGACTGGTCCTCTTTGAGGAATATCGGTTGGGCCAAGAACGAGGTAATGGGCGGAGGTTTTAAATAATATGGCAGCGCCTTGGCGCTCTCAGGGGCGATAGGGCTCAATAAAACCCTTCTTCCCTCCTTGGCGGATAAGCCGATAAGGGTTTCCCCCGGCAGTATGGTCACATCCGGGGCGATCGAACCAGACTGGGAGGAATGACCCCGAAGTCTCAGTACTGTTTTTTCCTCGATGTCGGTCAAAAGAAAACAGGCCGCCGTGTAAAACCCCATCGTTTTCTGAAAGAGTAGCAACTGTCGGGAAAGGGATTCCTCCAGTTCGATCACCGTCCCGACCCGGGCGTTCAACCGGTTTTCTTCCACCAACAATTTATCCTTGGGGATCTTAAAAGAAGGCATTTCTTCCGAATTTGCCAGGTTTTCAGCCTCGGTTTGCAGGGTCGTTAACCGCTGATTCAACCGCTCTTTTTCCTCACGGGTTTTCACAATCCGAGATAGGAAAATGGCCGAAATGAGGAAAGTTCCCCAACGCAGGTATTGGGGAAGGCCTTGGGAAAGGTCCTCGTGCCTTAGGGAAACCGCTTCTAAAACACTGTATAAAATGGCCACGCCGAACGCGTACCGGGCCTCACCTTCCCAAGCCGAGACTCCCATCAGGAGCAATATCCCATAGGTCAGGGGAGACTGGTCGCCCCCGGTGCTTTGGGCCAGAAGGCTCCATCCCACGATGGTGCCCACCAGGATGGTCATGCTTGAGGGGGAGGAAAATAACTTCAGGCGAACCAGGATGAATAACCAAAGGAAAACAAGGATCCAGGACAGGACCAACCAAAGGGGAGGAACTTCGGAAAGATGCCGTATACAGATACCGCTTCCCGAGAGTAAAAGGGCCGCGGCGATCAAAACAAGGGTGAGCCACTTAAAAACGTTCCGGTTTTTCAACCTGGTAAGTGCGCTCACCCGTTCGATTTCAGATCACAGCCGGCCTTGACGGCGCAGCAAGGCACGCATCTTACGACGGTGCTTTTTACGTTTATGAGTCTTTATCTTTTGGCGGTGACGCTTCTTACCACAAGGCATTCGATCGTCCTCCATATTTATTAAAAATTGAACCGACCTGCTCAACCGTGCTTCAGTTTAACAGAAAAAGCCTGGGATGCTAAAAAATGTTACGGCGTCGCCTCCGGGAGAGTCATGCATTTAGCCGTCGCTTCAGCGACGACTACCCCATTTTCAAGCCTCGCCTCAGCCCCCGTTAAGCGGATCCTCTTTTTTGAACCCAGTTTCCAGGCCGAAAGCAGGACCTTCTCCCCCACCGGACAAGGCACCTTTAGCCTCACCTGGTATTCCACCGTGACTGCTTTTTCGCCCTTGAGCCAATAGAGATTCACCATCACCTCATCCATGAGGGTTCCCAGGATGCCCCCATGCACCACATTGGCGAAACCTTGAAGTTCCTTGGGGACGATCACCTCAGAAAGAAGCTTTTCCCCCTCGTACCGGAACTTCATCTTCAGACCCCAGGGATTCTTCTCGCCGCAACAAAGACAATAACGGTCGTCGACAAAAGAACCGGTCCCGCCGCTCTCATTTTCCATGGTTCAACCCTTGGCGGCTTTTTTCAAAGCGGCCCTTAAGGATTTTCCATAGGGTGCCCGGCAAATGCCCGTCTCCAGCACGATGGCGCTGATGAGCTCGCCAGGGGTCACATCGAAGGCGGGATTGTAAACAGGATAGTCCGCTTTGGCAATGGGAATCCCTTGGGGATGGGTCACCTCCAGGGAACTCCTTTGTTCGATGACGATCTCGGCCCCGGTTTTTTTTGTCAGGTCCAGTGTGGTGGTGGGAGCGGCGATATAAAAGGGTATATGGTGGGCTTTGGCCAGGACCGCCAGGGCGTAAGTACCGATCTTGTTCGCCGTGTCCCCATTGGCCACGATCCGGTCGGCTCCCACGATGATGGCGTCCACTTTGCCCTGTTTCATCAGGAAGGCGGACATATTATCCGTGATCAGATGGAAAGGTATCTCCGCTTTGGCCACCTCGTAGGCGGTCAACCTGGCGCCTTGCAAATAGGGCCGGGTCTCATCCACCCAGACATGCAGTTTTTTATTTTTCCTGGCGGCCCATAGGATCCCGGCCAGCGCCGTTCCCTCCCCGCCCGCGGCCAAGGCCCCCGTATTGCAATGGGTCAGCACGTTGCGGCATTTGGCCAACAGGGTCGAACCGTTCTTGCCCAGCTTGGCGCACAAGACCTCGTCCTCCCGATGGATATCGACCGCTTCTTGCTCCAGCTGTTTTTTTTGTTCCTTCACGCTCAATCCGGCAACCGCTCGCAATTTTCTTTCCATCCGGTCCAGCGCCCAGAAAAGGTTCACCGCCGTCGGGCGGGTTTTCCTCAAACGGCCGATCGCCTTCAGCACATCCTTTTGGAATTTCGAAGGCGACTGGGCTTTGCACTTCAAGGCTCCTACGGCCACCCCGTAAGCCGCCGTGACCCCGATAGCCGGGGCTCCGCGCACGGTCATGTCCTCGATACCCTTTGCGGTTTTTTCCACCGTATCGCACTTCACCCATATCTCCTTGAAAGGCAGGGCGCGCTGTTCCAAGAGATAAAGGATTCCCTTACTCCACCGCAAGGATCTAACTATCTGTGCCATATCCGTCCTTTTGATATTTATTTTTTCTCGAGGGCCATGACCACTTCCTTCATCAGGAGGGTCAACAACGGCTCGGCTTTTTGGGAATTCTCGATGATCTTCTTGATATCCGCCGGCTCCAGCGTGTCCGCCACGCATTTATCCGTGACGACCGAAATGCCCAGGACCTTCAAGGCGCTATGGACAGCCACGATCACTTCCGGCACGGTCGACATCCCGACCACGTCAGCCATGGTGGACAGCCAGCGGTATTCGGCCCTGGTCTCCAGATTGGGCCCGGTCACTCCCACATAGACGCCCTTTTGCACGGGGATCCGCTTTTCCCAGGCTATTTTCTCGGCCAAAGCGATCAATTCCTTCGAATAGGGCTCGCACATATCCGGCCACCGAGGGCCAAGCCGGTCATCATTCTTGCCGATCAGCGGGTTATCCCCCATCAAGTTGATGTGGTCCTCAATGATCATCAGGTCGCCGGGATTGTAGCCTCGGTTCATCCCCCCGCAAGCGTTGGAGACAAGGAGGTATTGGATCCCCAAAGCTTTCATGACCCTTACCGGGAATGTCACTTGTTGGAAGGTATAACCCTCATATCTATGAAAACGGCCCTTCATGGCGACTACTGGGGTATTACCCATTTTTCCGAATACCAGCTGACCAGCGTGGGATTCCACGGTCGAAAGGGGGAAATGGGGTATTTTTTCATAGGGGATGACCGTTTGGTCTTTGATCTCGTTGGCCAAGGCCCCAAGCCCAGTCCCGAGGATAATGCCGACCTTGGGTGTGGTTGTCGCCGTTTTTTTGATCTCCCGAACCGCCTCTTGGATCTGATCGAATAATTCAGCCATGAAACTCTCCTTAAATTAATTGTTAGTAAGATCCAACAAAACCTATTTTCACCACAGGCCGCCTTCGGCGGCGCACAGAGCTAAATCTTTGTGGCATGTAGTTCAATTTAACTTATGGCATCTAAAAAAATCTTCTTTTTACTTCCGTCGTTATCAAAAACAAATCTTTTAACTGTGTCTCTGTGCCTCTGTGGTGAGATATAAGATGTTCCTTTTGTTAACGTCTTTAAGAACACAGAAGCCGCATCACCTCAACCGCACCCAATCCCCGGACTTTAACGACCTTATGGCGGGATTGTTGGCCCTTGATCAGGTCCAGATCGCCCTTTGCCTTTTTCAACTTTTTCGCCAAAAAAAGGATCAAGGCCTCGTTCGCGGCCCCCTCAACAGGCGGCGATTGAACCTTGATCTTTAACTCGCCATTTTCAACGCCTGACAGGCTGTTGGAAGAGGCCCTGGGCATCAACTTGACCGGGATGGTGCAGGAATCCCCCGTTTCCCTCAGGTCCAGGCCTTTTAGGTCCAATCGAGTCAACCTCGCAGGTTATATCCAAGCAATACCAGCCAGGGCATCCCAAAACGGCTCAAGGCCAAAAGGAAAAAAGCGATCAGCAGGCCCCTGAACTCAAGATTGCCCAACCGGAAGGGAAAATAATCGGTCCCGTATCTAAAGAAGGGATAAGAAAGTTGGAAAAAAAACCGGCGCGCCCTGTTCCATCCGCTCCCCGGCAGTAAGTGGACCAGCCATTCAAGGATCAACAACAAAGCCGCGACGTTGAGGACGAACATCAATAGATAAGCCAATATCGAGATCAATTCGCCCATGTTCACTCCAGACTCCTTCTCAACTCTGCGCTGCGTTTGGCCGCTGATTCAATGGCGGCGTTGATCGTTTCCTTGAAGCCTTTTTGTTCCAGTGTGGTCAAGGCGGCTTGGGTCGTTCCCCCCGGGGAGGTCACTTGGATCCTTAATTCTTCCGGGCTCTTCCCTGTTTCGATCGCCATTCTAGCCGCGCCAAGGACCGTTTGCTTGACCAATTCCAAAGCCACTTCAGGCTTCAATCCGCCTTTAACGCCGGCTTCCGTCATCGCCTCGATCATGTGGAAAATATAGGCCGGTCCGCTGCCCGACACCGCCGTCACGTAATCCATTTGGTCCTCGGTCACTTCGATCGATCTCCCGACCGCCGAGAACAACTCCAGCGCCGTCTTCACATGGGGCTTCTTGGCCCGGCTTCCCGCCGCCACAGCGGCCATTCCCGACCCTAACAGGGCCGGGGTGTTGGGCATGACCCGCACCACGGGGTTGCCCTGAGGCAGGCCTTTCTCGATCTGGGAGGTTGAAATACCTGCCGCGATGGAAACCACCAAGGCTTTGGCTGGGAACTTGGGGCCCAGGGTTGACAGCAAACCTTTCAGTTGTTGAGGCTTGACGGCCAGTATGATCAATCCGGCCTTCTTCAAAGATTCTTCCGGCTTTAGCGAGGCTTTGATCTTGAGCTTGGAGGCGGTCTGTTTAAGCTTGGCCGCGTCCACATCCACCGCCGTGATGAGGGAGGAGGGGATCATCCGGGAGGATATCCAACCCTTGACCAGGGCCCCGCCCATGGCGCCCAAACCGAAAACGATCGTTTTTTGTCTGACTTTCAAGATTCAATCCTTTTGACTTGGTTTCGGCAGTTTCGGAGTTTTATTTTTTCTGCCGATTCACTCATTTGTAGAACCACTATTTTAGGTTTAATCTTTGTCTTTCTTGGTACCCTTGTGCCGATTTTCCAAATGAGCCAATATGGGAATCGGTACTATACCGACCTCCTTAAATGTTTATTTGAAGGTCGGCATGGTGGTTCAAATGCCGTTTTTTGTTCTACGCCATTTTAGTGTCCGCTAGCCAGTTACGAAACCTTTTTCAAGCCCTTGACCCGAATAGGGCTGTCCCTATCCGCACCATCGTGGAACCTTCCTCGATCGCGGCCTCATAATCACCGCTCATTCCCATCGAAAGCACATCGAAGTTTTCCCCGCCAAAAGGTTTGGCCTGGATCTGGTCGAACAAGCCCTTGAGCCTTTTGAAGGCGTCCCTCTGCTGGATCTTGTCCTCGGTCAAGGGGCCGATGGTCATCAGCCCTTTCAATCGCAAGCCGGGGAGGGAGGCTATCTTTTCAGCCACCTGGGGCGCGTCCGACACTTCCACCCCGGCTTTACTGGCCTCGCCCGAGGTGTTGACCTCCAGAAGGATCTCCTTGTTGTTTCCCCTGAAGCCGTTGGGATAAAGCTTGGGCCAACTCCAAAGAATCGACCGAATGAACCAGGACGAACTTGCCCAATATCTTGTTGATCTTGTTGGATTGTAATCGGCCGATGAGATGCCACTGGATATCGTGTGGAAGCTCGCCCATCTTTTCCAAGGCTTCCTGGACGCGGTTCTCGCCGAATTGGCGCAGACCGTGATCGTAAGCCTCCTGAAGGGTCAAGACCGGGAAGTTCTTGGTCACGGCCAAAAGGGTGACCTGCTCAGGCCTTCGCCCGGACTTGGCGGCGGCCATAGCGATCCGGCCTCTGGTTTCGCTGATTCGATTTTTCAGGTCCATGGGAATTCACAGCCGTTCCATGAAGGTCTTATGAAACTAACTCAAGCAACACAACTGTCCAAAATAAAATTTTGCCACAGATACATGGGATTCATGTGATTTTAAAATCGTTATAATCTTAAACCTTTTCTTCTCCCATCCTATGCATCCCATGCATCTGTGGCTAATATGGCCTTAGCTTTGCCGTTTGTCTTTAAACAATGAAATCCATCGGCATGGTGCCTTAGTCAACGCCACTTGGCTGCTTTGCCGAGTGTTTGGTAGTTCCAATTGCCGTTATTTAGGATTTGTTAGGAGCTCTTAACTGGGGTTGTTGGCTTTCGGCCCGGACATCAGGTTCCATTCCACCAGGATGGGACTGGCAACGAAAACGGAGGAATAAGTACCAACGATAACCCCGGCCTGAAGGGTCCAAGCGAAATCCTTCAAAGTATCCCCGCCCATGAAACAAAGGGGCAAAAGAGTGAAAAAGACGGTCAAACTGGTGTTGATGGTCCGGCTCAAGGTCTCGTTGACGCTCAAGTTGACCAGGCTGATGAAAGTATGGTCTTTCAACAGGAATTTCAGGTTTTCCCTGATCCTGTCGAAATTAACGACCGTGTCGTTGAGGGAATAACCGGCCAGGGTCAGTAGGGCCGTGACCTGCAGCAGGTTGAATTCCCTGCCTGTCAGGATGACGAAAGCCAGGATGACCAGGATATCGTGGATGGTGCAGATGATGGCCGCCACGGCGAAACGGAAATCGAACCGCCAGGCGATATAGATCAAGATGCCGATCATGGCGATGATGAAAGCCTTGGTGGCGTCGTCACGGAGTTTCTCTGAAACCGCCGGGCCGACCTCGTCGCTGCCGTCCAGGGTGAAATGGGCGTCCGGATAGGCCTTGTTGAACACGTCCAGGACCTCGTTGCCGACCCCGCCGACCGCTTTGGTCGGGTCATGCTTGATCTTGATGATGAGCTTATAGCTCTTGGAGCTGTCGTCCTTCACTTGCTGGATCTGGGCCTCGGGGAAGCCCTCGCTTTTCAAGGACTCGCGGATCTTATCGATCTCCACGGGGTTGACCGAGGACATCCTCAATAACTCGCCCGCGCCGAAGTCCGTACCCAAATTGGCTTTTCCTTGATACAACAGGACGCAGGAATAAACTCCCGCCAGCATACCGATGGCGGAAAGCGTCATGAAAAACCGACGCGGCTTCATGAAATCTATCTTGGGCTCTTTAAACCATTGGAACATAAAAACCTTTCCTCGCTCTTTAGATGCTCAGTCCTTGATACTCTTTACGAGCGTCAAAGATCATCTTGGTGATCACGACCGCGGTGAACAGACTCAAGGCAACGCCCAGGCTTAAGGTGACCGCGAACCCCTTGATGGGGCCGGTCCCGAATTGGAACAAGACGGCTGCGGAAATAAGGGTCGTTACGTGGGTGTCAATGATGGCCACCAAAGCCCTGCGGTAACCCGCGTCGATGGAAGCCCGAATGGTCTTCCCCGCCCTTAATTCCTCACGGATACGCTCGAAGATCAGGACGTTGGAATCGACCGACAACCCCAGGGTCAGGATGATACCGGCGATGCCGGGCAGGGTCAGGGTCGCCTTCAGGTAGGCCAGGCAACCCATCAAAAAGACCAGGTTGACCAGAAGACCGGCGTTGGCGATCCAGCCGGAAACACGGTAGTAAACCCCCATAAAAAGAAGGACCAGTAACAGGCCGTAAATGGCGGCCGTGGTTCCCTTGCGGACCGAATCAGCGCCCAGGGTGGGCCCCACTTGGAACTGCCCCGTCACCTTCAATGGCGCCGGCAAAGCGCCGGCCCGAAGGACCAAGGCCAGGTCCCTGGCTTCCTCGTCGGTGAAGCTTCCCTCGATGATCCCCGAGCCTCCGGGAATGCGTGAGCGGATCTCGGGAGCGGAGTAGACCTTGCCATCCAGGATGATGGCCAATTGGCGGTGCACGTTATCGCCCGTGATGACCCCGAACTTATGCCCGCCTTCGGCGTTCAGTTTGAAGGATATGATCGGCCTGCCGAAACTGTCCGTTTGGACATTGGCGTCGACCAGCGACTCACCGGTCAGGAGCACTTCCTCGCACAAATAATTACGGTCTTCCTTGCCTGGGAAGTAGGTGATGTTCTTGGGCAATTTGGCCGTCATGATCTTGCCGTCTTTATCCAGATAATCGGACTCTCGCAGGTTGGAAACGAGGCGGAATTCCAATTGGGCGGTGGAAAGGATGATGTCCCTGGCCCTTTTGATATCGGTCAATCCAGGGAGCTGGATGACAATGCCCTTGGGCCCTTCCCTTTCCAGGACAGGTTCGCTGACGCCCAGACCGTCGATACGATTCCTGAGGATCTCCATGGCCCGGTCAGCCGCGTCCGAAATCTCCTGGTCCGTCTTGCCCTGCATCTTGTCGGTGTCGACTTCCAGGTTCATGTGCAAACCACCCCGGATATCCAAACCCAGTTTGAGTTTCTGTGAGGGGGGGTAAAGTCCATAAACACAAAGGCCGATAAGGGCCAAAACGAGGAGAGCCATCCATTTTTGGAAAGTCACTGCAAGCCTTTCCGCAGTGCGTTGAGCCTAAAGGAACCCACGCTTCCTGCCGTCTTTTGCCTCAAGGGCAAAAGGACATATGAAGGAAAATGTTTAAAAGCCGAGGCAGTATAGGAAAAAACACAAAAAACTGTCAATGAATTACTAAATAACTAAAAGGAGGGAAAAAGGGGAACAAAGGCCTTCTGACCGTTTTCAGGTCTCGGTTGCAGGTTTCTTCTTGGCTTTTTTGATCACTTTATCTATCTCGACCGTGAGGTCGTCCTTGGAAATGACGCCCATCCAGCCCTTCACCACCTTGCCCTTGTACATCAAAACGGAGGTGGGAATAGCCCGAATGCCGAACTCTTTGGATAGCTGGGGGTTATCATCCACATTGATCTTGACCACTTTCAGCTTGCCCTGGTAGTCCTGGGCCACCTGGTCCACGGTAGGCGAGTACATCCGGCATGGACCGCACCATACAGCCCAAAAATCGAGCAATACCGGCAGACGGGACTTAACCACATCCTTTTCGAAGGTACTGTCCGATGTGGTGGTTACGTAGGTCTTTCCAGATTCTTGCCCCCACGACTTTCCAGTGGGCACGGTCCAAATCGTCGCTATCAACGCTAAAGTCCATCCAAACGCCAGAAGAGTTGGAACGGTTTTCCCTTTATTCAATTAATAACGCCCCTTTGCTTTGCCGTTGTCAAATTCCCAAACTCTTTTGTTCTCTGCGCCTTTGTGTAGCTGTGTCTCTGTGGTGAAAGCCGTTTGTTCCCCAAAATCCTTCTTGGTGTCTTTGTGTCTTGGTGGTGAAAACTTTTTGTTATTTGTCCAATATTTCCTGGATAGCGCTGACCAACCTGGCTTTGGGAAGGGCTCCGACTTCTTGTTTGACCAACTGGCCATTCTTGAAAAAAAGGAGGGTCGGGATGCTTCGGATATGGTAATCGGTGGAAACCTGTTGATTCTCGTCCACGTTCACCTTGGCGATCGTCACTTTGCCTTCATATTCCTTGGCCAATTCGTCCAAAACGGGGCCCACCATCTTGCAGGGTCCGCACCATTCCGCCCAAAAATCCACCAAAACAGGGATCTTCGAATCCAACACGTCTGTTTTGAAATTAGCGTCCGTTGTATGCAATGCGGCTCCCATGGTTTCCTCCGAGCGATTGAATGATCTTTTTGGCCTCGAAGTAAGTTTAGGGACCGCCTATTCAGGTGTCAAGGACTGTCCCTGTAGAGGTTGGTGGATTTTGGCGGTCGAAAGGCGGATTTCCTGATGGATAAAACCCGACTGTTGGTCGTGGCGGATTCCAACATTGTTCTTAAAGCGGCGAGGTTGATGTCAGGGTTTTCTAATTTTCTTCTGCTTTATTAAGCTGTTTTGTTTTTCCTGTATCCATTAACCCAGGCTTATCCTCTTGCGTACTTTCCTTTACAACTTTTTGAATATTTTTTTCTATGTCTTCAAACGATATTCCAAAAATTTCCTTATATGTTTCTAAAAATTCTTTCTTGCTTCTAAATTCTCTAAACAACGGCCACCCAATGTATGCAACTTTCATTTCCGCCTCATCCCCAATTTTCTTCATAATATTTTGCGCCTCTTGATAATTTTCATTCAACACAGCGACTGCGAGATTGATTTTATAATTGCAAGCGCTCCAATCATGTTCGTTTAATATTTTTAAAGCAATCTCTTTATTACCGGAAAATTTCAATGCAATTATTTTATTAATTAACATATATCGTTTAATTTCTTCACTGGAATGTTTTTTAATTGTCGTTATTGCGAAATCAGCCATTGTTATAGCAAGTTCGTAATTTTCATTTATCAAAAGGTCAAAAATTATTCGGTTTAAATTTTCATCTGCATAATCCAGTTCTTCCTTCTTAACTTTTCTCCAAAGAACATGGCCCAGTTTTACAGCAATTTCCATAATACAATTTGTGGCTTTTATAAAATATTCAGGCGACACAATCAATTCTTCCCCAATTGAAGGGCAATTTTCTGAATTACATTCGCAGTTCAAACATTTCGTTAGATATTGTTCATTAACAATTCCATTACAATGCACATACAGATTTCGCCTTTCCGTTAACTCAATAAAGCAATTCCAAACAGAAAGATTTTTTCTCAATTCAATATTAAATATTTTTTCCATCCAATCAAATTGTTTTTCATGGCTTTCTCTCAAAAAACCACCTATTTCATTTTCAACAATATATTCTTGCGCATCTTCGATATTTTTAAAATGACAGAGTTGTTCATAAGTAAGTTTCTTCTCTGAAGCATTCAATATTTCAGGTTTGTACTTAAATAGTTCTCGTAATAATTTCCCTAAAAAACCATCATATTGACTAATAATTGAAACAATAAAACTTTTCGGAACAATGCGATTCGCTTTTCGATAAATTTCGATTTCCTTTTTCAATTCATCAACTTTGTGATGAAATTCAATCGGGATACTATAAATAGTCGTTTCAGCTTCATTGCTTATTACGGTACCAATCTTATCTAGGAGCGATTTATATTTTTGTTCATTCCTCGGACCAACAATGCCAATTATTCCCATTATTGGCGGAAATATTTGAGATATGCTTTCGATTTCAGCGATAAATTCAGTAATAACAGAGCCTATTTGGGGTTCTTTATCTTCCATTTCCCAACTCCTTTAAGCAGACAAAGTACAACTTTTAAATGTTCTTACTTCAATGAGTAAACCACTTCCACTTGCGCAGTTACTTCGTTTTCGCCAGTGGCGATGGGAACTTGAGTGTGAACCTCACTCAAGTCATTGACAGCGGCGTACTCCATACGCTGTCGGTTGTTTGTCATTGAAATATTACTTTGTGAAATTGAAATAACTTTTCCCAAGTCGACACCAGCCGTTTGGGCGATTGCTTCAGCTTTTGCATGGGCATCTTCAACCGCATTCTTTAAAGCGTCAATTTTCAGTTGGGCAGGATTAGAAAAACTGAAATAGGGTCCGTCTACCGTATTGACGCCGTCCTGAATAACAGCCTTGAGGATTTTTCCGGTTGAATCCATATCCTTAATGACGACTTTTACCCTGCTGGAAACGGTATAACCGACCTTTATAGATTCGCCCTTATTAAATTTTGTTTTGGGACTCACACTGTAGCTGGTGGTTTGTGTGTCCTTTTCTAAAACGCCAGAAGATTTAAGAGTCTTAAAAACCTTTAGCAGCTTTGCCTGGACCAAAGCCGAAGCATCTTCCACCTCGGTTCCCTCCTCTGTGACTTGCAATTCCATTTCCGATTGGTCCGGTACAGCCTTAATCTTTCCATCGCCCAGAACCTTTAAGATTCTTTCAGGAGTTTGATTTTGATCACTGGCCTGCGTTGAGGATGAAATTCCCAAAACGATTAAAATAACCATCAAAGATAGCATCAGAACTTTTTTCATTTTGAGCCGCCTTTCATATCGATAAGCAAATTATCCATTTCATTATACCCCTCTGCCCTTATCTAGGTCCCGGGCCCCAGAAATTAGGGGATAAGCAAATAATGACCTGTATCCTGGGTTTGTCCCTCGCTTAGGAAAGCTTTAAAGCGTGTGTCGTTTTTTCGTCGAGTAATCCGGTATTCTCGCCATTTTTGGGCAGTAGGTATGTCCTTAGCGTCGATAAAAAAATGGAATAGCTTATCGGCCCAATCTATTGCGAACGCTGAATCAGACTTGTCCAGAAAGGACTTGAGTTTATCAAAAGACCCTTCGGTGGACGCAACCTTTTGGAAATCAGCTTGAGTGACCTTTTTCGAACCGTTATCTAATAGTAACGCGAGGGCTTGCAGTTTGAGGAGAGCGAGATCGGGGGTGATCGCCATACCCTTGAGGAATTCCAATCGCATTTCCATATCATCTAGGTGAGAATTAGCGAAATTAAAAGCGGCGCATTGGTAGCCATTCGTACCTTCAAGTTGTTTCAGGTAGCTTTTCGCGACCGGGACTGTTTTAGACCAGGACACGGCGTATACCAATACGGTGGTATCGTCGGGATTAATCGTGAGCAAGGTTCGGACAATTT
The DNA here is from genome assembly GCA_963830915.1 of candidate division FCPU426 bacterium. Classification (GTDB taxonomy): domain Bacteria; phylum Oederibacteriota; class Muellerivitia; order Muellerivitales; family Muellerivitaceae; genus CAWHOE01. The sequence continues at coordinate 64,906 of CAWHOE010000045.1, read as the reverse complement.
CATCCTTTGAAAAGGTAGTAGAAACAGGATTGTCATAGGGACCAATCCGGTCGACTACATTGCCCAGGTCGCTATAGGCTTCAATTGAAAAAGGATCTTTTTTCAACCATTCTTCAGCTGCCGATTGCGCTCCTACAAGGTCACCATTCCGAAACTTCCGATCGAATTCGACCTTTGTTTTTTGTAAATTCAAATTACGCCATTTGTCATTTTCCAAAACCCACGTGTGCGAAATAATCGTTTTGATTTTGTTTCCTTTGTCATCCGGCATTTGAAGACCTACGGAAACAACCGCGAATCGGATACCGCCCACATCCTTGGAGCCAAGCACACTAACCGAGGAGGTGTAATTGTCTTTATCGTCCTTTTTGTATTCGACCCATTCCGCCAGACTCATTTGTGTTTTAGTGTCCTTGGAAAGAAAATAATATTTATCAGCGCTGGGGAGATTCGTTTCTTTTCCTGGTCTGTAGTAATAGTTTGCCACTTCATCGAGTTTCGATTCGTTCAAGGGAGTCGGCTCCGATCCCCATCCCTGTTGAAAAATAGCAGCGGCAAGGGCGAACAAAAAGAAGTTAAGCCCACTACAAGCAGATGATTTTGTATCGATAGTTTCTTTAATTTCGTTCATGAAAAATATTTCTAACCACCATTATCCATTTTTTAATCTTCGTAAAAAGGCGCCTGACCACCATTAGAACTATTTTTCTTCGGCTAAAAAGGATATGTCAGCGCCGCCGCCTGGCCGAATTAACATGTCGCTGAAATTATAAAAACAATAAAAGGATTTCTTAATGGTCCAATTAGTTTCAACAGAGGTGATTTTGTAACGACCGGTTGGCACCGAAAGATCAAACCATCCCTTCTCATCACTCACAACATCATAAGTTTTACCATTCCCCGTCACGATAAAATGAACACCTGGCAAAGGATGCTTGGTCGAAGCTTCGGTTGTCCCAACAAAACCGCGGATGTCCCCATTCGCTCCGGCTTTATAATTTTTTATGACTTGGTAGACTTCATTTATTTTCTTTTCAAATGCCGGTTCTTTGGAGTCGATGGCATTCCCACAACCGCCACTTAATCGGTCATTTATATCACCATGAAGAAATAACAGAAATTTACCGCCCACATACAAGCCCATACTCCCGCTGTCATTCTCATCATAAACTTCAATAAACTTGCGATTTTCAGCGTTCGCCCCTGGAAATGCGATTTCCACCTTAAACTTATAAACTTTGCCAATAACGTCTTCTTCTCCCTTTTTTACGATATCCCTCTCGGAGATGGCGGTCCCAACAAAACTCACATCGCATTGCAAAAATTGTGTTTGGACTCTTTGTTCGGGGAATTCACAGAATGCAAAGGATTGGTTAGCCAAAGCAGCAATAACAACAAAGCTTAAAAGAATATAAAACCTTATTAACATTTCCCATTCCCTCAAAAAACATTGGAGCTAACGAGTGTTTTTGATCGCGCTACCAAAATAATTGTTGTTTAATCTGGCAACGGCTTTTTACCAGAAAGGACTTCTTTTTTCAGTTGATCAAAATCTTCGATTTTAACATTTGTAGGAATTTCAAATGTGTACGAGGGGATCTCGATGTTGGTTTCCAGATTTCTAACTTCATCCTTAACTTCTATTTTGCTTTCATAAATAACATCTGACTTCATTACAAATCCATCCGGTTTTCTCCATTCTTTTACTTCCTTCACGCTTACATTATCACTGGGCCAGTAATAGACATCGCAAAGCACACCATTTATCAATTCAGTTTCACCCGTTTTTTTCAATCCGACTCTCAAATTATATCTGGAAGGGCCGTTGACGATGTTGGAAGGAGAATAAGGATTAATCGGACTATCCGACGGGGTGATAATCCCTCTATTCGAAGGTATGTGGTATCCAATTGAGGTGTGGTCATCCAATATATGAACGCTATAAACTTTCTTAACTGGTAGAGGACCTACTTTTTTGCTCATGATTTTTAACTTGCGATTCTTATACCAAAATGTCTTTTCAAATACCTGTGTTATGCCATCTCTTAAATTAATACGTGATGAAGTTTCCTGCCATTTAGCACTTTTATAAGGAATATGAAATCCAAAAAATTCTGCTGAATTCTTTGCCTGTGCGGCATAAACAGACAACGGCAAAAACATAATCAAAATAAATCTAAATAATATTTTCATATTTATTCCTTCAATTCCAATTTGATATTCCCATCAAACAACCTCACATTTCCAAATGAGCCTCATAATGCTTCGTATAAATTGGTTCCTGGCTACCATTATCCATTTATTGAAACCTCGCCCAAAATTCAAATCCCATTATAAACAAAAGGGACGTACCTTGTCGTACGTCCCTTTGAATCAACGATTTTGTTGCTAATTTGAGTTCTAATTCACCTTTTACTTCACCTCGGTCACTTTGACGATGCCCCCGTTCGCGGAGGGTCTATCATCAAAATCAATGATCAGGCCGACCGGTCTTTCGGATACGATTTGCTTTGTTTTGCCCTTATCGCTAACGATCGTCTCGACCCCTTCCACCAAATACTCACCCGATTCCTTGTCCAGCTTCAAGACTTTCGGGGGTTTGGAAGGCTGGAAGAACAGGTTCAGTTTTTGAGACCGGATCTCCTTTAACTTTTCCTTGGGGAAGAATTCCTTGAAAAAGTCCTTGGTGTAATTTTCATTCGTATAGTCGTCCATGTATTTCAACTGGTCGGAGGGGACATCCTCTGTAACCCCGTAGAAGTTCACGGCGAAAGCCATGGCGATTCCGGCGTCATTGGCGACCCTTCCCTTCAGCTCTTCGGGGACCTGGACACCAATACCCTGTTCAGGTATTGGTGCACTCAGGTCGTGGCCTTCGACTTGTGGCCGAAGGCCAGAGGCCAATATCCCAGAGGTATCATCGGAAGAAGGTTTCGGAGCAGCGGTTTCGACTCCCTTTGGTCGCTCACCGTTCGCCATGACTGGCTCATGTACATATCCAATCCAATACCCTTGGAAGTGATAGGCCACAACCAAGAGGGCCGCGAGGAGAACCATTCCAAAAAAACCGGGTTGGAAGAGCTTGGAGACCAACCAAAGCAACCCCACCCCCAGGACCACGGCCAGCCAGGGCGTATGCAGGGCTTGGAACAGCACCCAAAGGGGCATCTGAACCAGCAAGAGGTGGAACAGGGTCCCGGACCAGGGTTTTAGGGGCGGGATCAATACCCCTACCGCCCCCAACGTCACTATGTAGAAAACAGCCAGCAGGATTAAGTAGATACCCCAGTGGACGGTGAACCCGATGGGGTTCCTCGCCAGTGGCCCTAAACTCTGCGAGTTGTGAGAACTGGAATGGGAAGAGTGGGTTGAGATGGGCACCACCTGGTTCGCCAGGAACTTACAGTAATGGTGGCCATGCTTTAAGTAGGAATGCCAAAGGAACTTGGCCACCCCCTTTGCGAACTGAACCAGGACGCCAAGGAATACCAGAACTGCTCCCTCCGCGCCTTTCATTGCCGTCCCTTGGCTTGGGGAGTTAGACGAAGCCGCCTGAGGTTGAACCCCACTTGTAGGCTTCCCGGCCCCTCCGCCTTCCGGTACTTCCGCATGGGCTTGATCAAGTCTTGCAGCGAGTTCCTTAGCCTTTTGGGTTACTAAGTGATGGAGTCTAACTGGCTGGTGAGGTTCCTGGGAAGGAACCCGTCCCTTACTGTCCTTAGCCTTTGGCTCGAACTGGGCCGGATCCCCTCCCCCCTGGATATGGGCTACCAGACCCTTCACCTGGGCTTCCGTCATCCGCCTGTCCAGAACGACCGGGAGAGCCTTTTCGATAGCCGAAGCATCCTCTAAGTCGGCTAATTGAAAGGCCGGCCGCTCTGTTATTTGCCAAGAATCTTCGGATTTCTTGCATTGTGCAAGAATGAGTTCCCGGGACACATCGGTTAAAAGAGGCATAAGCCTTAATGCTCGGCTGACCATGGCTGGTTGAACCTCAAAAAGATCAGCTATCTCTTGTTTAGGCATCACTTTCTTTTCAGCGTTAAATAAATCCTCAATCGCCAGGTAGGTCTCAAACCAAGTCGGTTGGAACCCGATATTGTCTTGGATAGCTTCTTTCAGGGCTTCCTGGGCGCTGATGGGCCTCACCAGGGCGTCTATCTCGGTCAGCCCGGCCTTGAGGGCCCCCCGGTAGCGGATCTCCCCACCCACGATCTCATACCGGATTTCCTTATCCGGCTCCTGGGCCAATTCCTCGGGGGTGAGGGGCCTGACCTTGATGGGGGTTGCCTGACCGGTGGCGGACATGCTTGCCGCCCGGGCCTCGACCATGTCTTCCCGGATGATTCGGCGGGGGTTGCGGGGGTTGGGACGGATCTGCTTGAGGGGGATACGGACTAACTCGGCAACTGGCATAAGGGCCTCCGATAGTAATGTTTTAATACGGCTTATCTGATTTGAGGTCGCAAATTGTGACCTCAAACTTGATATCGCAATTTGCGATATCAAGTTTGGTGAAACTTACGGTTTCGAATGAGGTCGCAATTTGCGACCTCAAACTTAAAATCGCCCCGAAGGAGAGCTCTTCGAGCACCCTTCAGGGCACAGCAATATGCGACCGGATCACAACTTGAAGTCGCAAATTGCGACTTCAAGAACTACCGGTCAAAAGATCAATAAAATAGATAATTTATGCAAACGATTTTAGCCAAGCGGAAAATGGGGGGGATTTAGGAAAACAGATTAACTTGGGAATTTGACCGTTAAAAGCTCAGCGAAATTTGCCACAGATGCCCCACATTTCCATAAACCATAAATGAATGTGGGACTATACCACTCTCCATATTGTTAATTAATAGACGAGTGGCATGCATGGGATAGGTTGGATATTCACACCCAGATCAAAACAATGGTAACCACCGATTAACATAGATGTGGTCAGTCTAGGCCCTAATTGTGCCTTATGTCCTTAAACAATAAATCCAACCGCTTTGGAAAGTTTTAGAATGCTATCAAATTTGGGGTGTCGATCTTTAGAAAGGATCCTGTAGGTATTCTCCCTTTGAAGTCCCGCCTTTTTGGACAATGCTCCCACTCCGCCCCGCGCTTCCGCCACCATTCTTAAAGCCATTTGAAATGTGGAACCGTCGCCATCTTTCAAACTTAAACGAAAAGATTCCAAAAGATAGTTTTCGGCCCTTTCCGGGTCCTTCAATTTTTCGAGCAAGTCTTCTTTGAAATCATTTTTTATCTTTTTCATCTTTTCCCTCCGGCTTTATTCCCTCGAAATCACCCGCCTGGATACGCTTGAGAGCGTCATCCCGGTATTTAACGGCTATTTCGATATCCCCTTTTTGTTTGTTTTTTAGCCCCCCACACATGATGAGGAGGACAACCTTTCCAACTCTCGCGTAATAAGCCCTGTAACCCGGCCCGAAATCCATCACGATTTCGTATATCCCTTTGACCCCTTGTATCGGCTTACAATTATTGAAATTCCCAGCCATAAGCCGAGTGATGTACGCGTTTATCTTATCTTCAGTGGTTTTGTCCCCCAAAGCGCTCATCCACGCCTTAAATGGGATCGCGCCTGTCGTGGTGTAATAATATTTAATGACCCATTCAACGTTCATAATACGAGTGTATCCGTAATGATACAATATGTCAATTCGGGGTTTTTATAGACAAGAAGCAATAAACCTTCACTTACTGGCGGGTTTGACCTGCTCGATATCCCATAGCGAGGCGCGGACCTTGCTGGTATATCCATCCGGGGTTCCCTCCACGATGACCACCCTGGGGCCAAACCACTCCACATAAACTTCCGCGTCGAACCCCTTCACCGATTTCCAGGAGATGGAATCGTCATCACGGATGGACCCTTCCAGGTCGTATTTCTTCTCCAGAAGCGAGCGGTAGTTGGCGAAAAAGTCCTTGGCCGAATCCTCGCTATCGAACAATAGATAGGCGGCCATGACCAGCCGGGAAGCGTTATTGGTCTCATAAACCTGGATGCGGTCCCCCCTCCACCCCTTGACCGATTCCCTGGCCTCGGTTTCGGGCAGGTATTGCCGAAGCAGGGTGAACCAGCCATATTCGCCGAAGGTGTTTTCCCAGACCTTGGTGGTGCCAGGCAGGCAGGTGGCGGACAAGTCCTCCAGGCCGATACGGATGGGGCGGAAGCGTTTGGGAAAGAACTTTTCCGGGTGCATGATCTGCTGGGTGCAGGTGGGCGGGTGCTCTAAAAGATACTTCATCCCATCCCACCCATAGACCTTGACGTATTTTTGCAGGAACCCCGCCCCGTAAACATACGGAAAATCGATGACGTCGTTCAGGACGGCCCTTTTGCCGAAGGCTTTCTTGCCCTCTTCCTCGAGCATGTTCGACTGTTGGGTCCAATCGGCGATATTGACCAGATGGGTGAAATCAGACCCTTTATCCTCCAAGGTGTAATTCAGGGTGATGGCCACCGCTTCCCCTTCCATCACCGCCGCCCTGGCGAAACCCTCGTCCAGGGTCGCGCCCTTCCCCTTGTCCAGGTAGGCCTGCAGGCCGAAGGTCTGGTCCTGGAGAGCGTGGACCAATTCATGGACCAGGGTCTTTTCCTGGTCCGCCGGATCGACCCAATTGGCCAGGTAAAGGGTCTGGGTTTTGGGGTCGTACATGCCCCTGACCACTTTCATGTAGGCGTCCAGGAAGGTCTGGATGATATCGGCGCCAGCCGGGAGCAGGCCGAAGAATTGGTAGGCCTTCTCGAACCCCCGCTTTTTCTCAGGCGGGTATTCCTCATTCAGCTGGTTGAGCGAGTAATTCCTGAAGAATTCCCGGTTCTCAAAGGCTTTCTTGACCGGATGGAGGATGGGCAAGCCCCTCAGGCGGGAAACTTCCTGGAAAAGCTCATCCGTTTGTTGCAGGAGGTCCGCCTGGCTTTTCTGGTCGATCACTTCATCAGGAGAGGAGGAGGGCGGCGTGTCCTGCGCCCAGGACTTTATACCGCTCGAGGTCAGAAGGCAAAAAAAGGCCAAAAAAAGTTTAACGCGATGGGAAGGGCGGAAGCGGAACGGTCCCTTTTGTGGATAACCCTTAGCCATTGAAATGGCTCTCCCATTACGGACAATTTGCGAATCATTTTTTTCTGAATCCCAAATCATTTGATCGACACCGTCTCAGACAGGGTTTGGTACTCCACTAAAGTTCCCGCGATTTCCGCTGCGATTTCGTTAGCTTTTCGTTGTCCCTCTTCCTTCTCACCATCCATTCCCCATCGGTATTGATAAGAGTTCCCTTCCGAGAAATTTATCGTTCTGGTATGAGAAACGATAAAACGTCCTTTCTCCGGTAAAAAAACCAAGTCTTTTTCCAGGGCAGAACCTTCGTCGAACGACACCGCTTTTGCTTTCATCGTCAAAGGATCCAACATGACCACAGGCAAATCGGACAATTTATTCATAGTGCCGTCATTTAAGGAAAAACTGAATACACCCCCCGAAATACCATAAGGGCCGGGCCCACTCTCACTGGAATAATCAATAATTCTTCGCCCATACCCAATGAGTGTTTCACCTTTTTTCACCAAATGATTGGCATAAATGATCGGAAGCGGAACTTCACTTATCGTTCCCTTTTCGATGTCATAAACAAAAAGTAAGGATTTTGCTCTTTTCTCCGGATCAGGATTATCGTCCATGGAACCGTTTAAAACGTAAATCTTATTTCCAATAGCCAGCATTTCCCCATATTCCCCGATGAAAGAACCGGTGTTTATGGACGTGCCTTGGATCTTGTTGTGGTCGAGAAAAAATAGGCCGCGATTGTTTAAAAAATAAAGTTTCCCGGCTGCTTTGGCATATTGGACCGGAAACCCGGGTTGGGTGAGATAGGTTGTTATTTTTCCTGATATCAAATTTAAACGGAATATTTTGGCAGTCTCCCTATCCCAAAACCATGCGTTATCCCGGAAGATAATGAATTGATGGAAAAAACTCTCGAATGGTATTTCATATTTTTTTCCGGAAATCGAGTTGGATAATTCAAAATTCGTAATCGCTTTTTCTCCCACGGCTTTCATGCTCCATGCCGTGACAGGGCCTTGATCCGATTGAGAAGAGCAAAAATCTTGGTCATTCCAAGTATTCGGATTGAATGCCTCCGAAGAAGCCGCAGAAGGGGTATATACCTTGTACCCCCAGGTCTTTTGTGCCGTGTCATAAAACTTTTCTCCATGGGTGGTTTTAAAAATAACTTTTGTCCCATCACCATGGATGCCGATTATTTGGTTTTGATCCACAAAAGGATAGGCCGGCGCGCCAAAAAGCGGCGATACGATAAGGAATAAAAAGGGGAGCCACACTTTCAACATTATAAAACCTCCAAACGGGACAACTTTTCAATACCGTTTATTCAGTCGATTTTAGTTATCCACGACGGGTCCCCTGAACCGAGGCCACAAGCCGAGGTTCGAGATTTGGGTGTACCAGTTCCAAACGGAACTGGTCCCCGCCGCAGACAAATTACTTCCCTTAGAAATTCATATCCTCTATAGATTCCTTAGGATTCTTTCCAGTTCTTTCCGGTCCAGGACACGCAAAACAACCACTCCCTTTTCGGTGGGTTCGAACAGGGACCGGTAATCCCCGGTCCTTAAACGGTAAAGATCCTTATAACCTTCGATTTTTTTTACTTTGGGGGGGCCGGGCCATGGGCGGGTTTGGAGGATCTTCAGGTCGTCCAGGATTTCCTCGGCGGCGGCGCTTTCAAGAGCCTTTAAATCCCTCAAGGCACGGGGTGAAAGTTCAACGAGGAGCGCCAAATCAGAGTCCCAGCCGCTTGCGGGCTTCCGAAAGGGGCACCCCGCCTTTCTTGCCGTACTCCTTCCTCGACTCCTCGATCTGGTTCATGAACTCAGGCTGTTTATAGACCAAATCCTCGATCTCGTCCTCGGTCAGGTGCAGTAGAACGGCCTGGGGTTTTCCATGATTGGTGATGACGTATTTTTCCCCTTTTTCCACGCACTTCATGACCTCGGGGGTTTTTAAGCGCAAGTCGCGCATATTCAAGAATTTCAAGGGGTGCTCCTTTGTTACTTAATTGAGTAACATTATATTAAACCCCGACCGGACGAAATGCAAGGGTTCCAGCGCGGGGCCCAGCCTCAATGGGGGAAGGACCTATTTTTTTTGATGAGCCGGTAACCCTGCTCGATCATTTCCAAGACCTTGAAACCCTCCATGGCCGAGACCTGGGGTTTTTCGCCGTTTTTGACGCAATCGATGAAATGTTTATAAATAGAGGTGTTGAAACTGTCTTTGGCCAGGGGAGGATGACTCTTCCCTTCTTTATCCCTGACCTCGACCGTGATCGGCTCGCCCTTGGCTAAATTCAAGGACAGGGTCCCTTTGGTCCCGATGAAGTAAAAGCGGTTCTGGTAATTAGTGTCCGCCCATCCGACCGTGACCACTCCGACCGCGCCTTTCTTGAATTGTAGAAGGCAAGAGGCATGGACCTCGCCGCCCGCCCTGTTCCGTTCCCCTCCGTTCGTGGCCACAGCGCCGACCACCCGCGCCTCGTCCTGTAATAGATAGCGAAGACTGTCGAAATGATGAGGGCCCAGGTCCATCAAGGCGCCCCCTCCCGCTTTTTTCTTGTCGAAGAACCATTGGGCCAAGGGATTCCAGGCCTGGGGCCCCCGATGGGACAGGGTGCTTTTGAAGGCGAATACCTTGCCGATCACGTTCCTCGATAAAAGTTTTCGCGCCGTCCGGACGGCCGGGTCGAACCGCATATTGTGATGGACCATCAGGACACGGCGGTACTTCTTGGCCGCCTGGATCATGGTCTTGACCTCTGAAAGGCTCAACCCCAATGGCTTTTCCACCAAAATATGTTTGCCTTCCTTAAGCGCCTTGAGCGCGATGGGCAGATGGGTGAAATTAGGCGTGCAGATGGAAACCGCGTCCACATGGTCCGACTCCAGAAGCTTTTTCCAGTCTTTATAAATATGAGGGATACCGTATTGCGCGGCGACCCGCTTGGCGTGTTCTTCCCTATTGGATTGGATGGCCGTGATCGAACAGCCTTTGACCTTGTCGTAGCCCGGCAGGTGGGCTTTCACGGCGATCTGCCCCAGGCCAATGACGCCGATACGGATGGGTTGGTTGGTTTTCATGTTTTTATTATACGTAACCTGGCAGGCTAAATCAGGAGAAACAGGACCATTCCCGCTGAGAAAATATGGCGTTAGATACCCATTTGCAAATCGCACCTTGGTATGGACATTTTTCAATTTGTTGGTCGCACCGTCTCCCCCTCTGAAAGAGGGGGAACAAGGGGGAGTTAGTTTTTCCGGACCATTTCGGCAACAACTAATACCCCCCTCCCCCCTTTTTCAAAGGGGGAGAATATGGTGTCATCCGCAGTTTTCAAATTTTGGTTGCAGCTATGCAGCGTTAAGTTCATCGGTGGCTAATTGATCTTGGTTGTTTTAGGTCGGAAAAGACGGGGTTAGCCGATCAAGAAAGGTTAAGGCAGGACCAACACTTTGAGTATTTTTCTGGTTTTCGTCGTACCGGTTTGAACTTCCACACGGATGTAATAGACGCCAGCCGATACTTTAGAGCCTTTTTTATCCTTCAGGTTCCATTGGAACCAAGCCGCGCCATTGAGAGTGTCGTTTTCCTCGTAGATCTTCCGGAAGGCGGTCGTGAAAACGCCCCAGGTCACTTTGGACGGTCCCGTCAACCAAAGAGCGACCGTGACCGGATTCGTTCCATCCGAGGGATTGGGATAAGGCGGACTTATAACGATGGAGGTTGGAACACCCGTCGGGGTGGACGTCAATATCGGACTGGGAGTGTCGGTTGGGGTGAAGGTCGGCGTAAAGGTTATGGTATCGGTCTTGGTGGCGGTCCAGGTGGGGGTGAAAGTAAAGGTCTTGGTGGGGGTATAAGTGGCCGTCGAGGTCCAGGTGAAAGTTCCCGTGTAAGTAGGGGTCGCGGTTTTAGTCGGGCTTAAAGTGTTCGTCGCGGTCAAAGTTGGGGTGAAGCTGTTAGTGAACGTCGGTGTAAAGGATAAGGTCGCTGTTTTTGTGGGTGTGAAAGTCAACGTCGGGGTACCGGTATTGGTCGGAGTGGAGGTCGGGACTAAGGTGCCCGTAAAGGTATTGGTAACGGTCCATGTAAAGGTGGAAGTATTCGTTTTAGTGAAGGTCGGTGTATTCGGAACGGTAAAAGTGGGCGTGGGGGTGTAGGTATTGCTATTGGTCGAGGTGAATGTAGGCGTTTTTGTGGGTGTCTGAGTGTTGGTGGGCGACCAGGTTGGGGTATTGGTGGGTACCGGCGTCACCGTACCCGTGGGAGTATTGGTGGGAGTCCGGGTAATGGTGGCGGTCGAAGTCGAAGTATTCGTAAAGGTCGAGGTGGCGGTTTGTGTCGAGCTGTTCGTCGGGCTGGCGGTCGGGGAGAAGGTCGCGGTCGGGCTGTTCGTCAAAGTGGATGTAGAGGTCGAGGTCATAGAGGATGTGGCTGTCGATGTGGAAGTCTTGGTCGCGGTCGAGGTAGGCGTGGAGGTATTCCAACCCGTCGGGGTTGGGGTGGGTGAACAGGGCGCCTCGTTGATGACGCCGATGGCGGCGAATTCAGCGTTGTCGGCCGTGGCCGTAGCGACGATATCGATCAAGCCCGTGGTCACAGTGACATAAAAACTATGGTCGTCCGCGACGTTCTTCCCTACCTCTGAAAAGATATCCAGGTTGTTCAGGACGGTCACCCCGTTGATAGCCACGCTGAAAACCCTGTCCCCCACAGCCGTCCAATACATCTCGACATTCTTCAAAAGGACCAGGTAGGTGCCGTTGGGTACGGTGAATTTGTATTCCAACGGGTTGGCGTAGCGTTCGGTCTGGTAAAGGGTCGGGTCGGTCGTTCCCGTGATGGTGCCGGTCGCCCCGGCCGTGGTCCCGGCGGAGACATAACCGTATCCTCCCGGTGAATAAGCCTGGTCAATGGACCAGGTCCCCCAAGTGCCCGAATAAGCCGCGTTTGAGCCCACATCCACAAGATCATAGGCCGCCGCGCAAGGGTTAGTCGTATAGGTCGGCGAGACCGTGGCCGTCGGTGTCGGTGAGTTGGTGATGGTTGGGGTTAATGTAAAGGTGAACGTAGGGGTGACCGTGAAGGTTTTGGTGATGGTCGGGGAGGGTGTCACCGTCGGCGAGAATGTGGCCGTGGGCAGGGTTCCCGTGGGCGTCAAGGTGGGCGTGCAGGCGGTGTTATTGTTCAATATGTCGATGCCCGTGATCTCGGCGTTGTCGACCGTTGAGGTTTCCACGATATCAATGAGCCCTCCCGTGACAGGCACCAAGAACGTTTGGTTATAAGCCGCGTATTGCCCAACTTGGGACCAGATATCCAGATTGGAAATGACGGTGACCCCGTTGATCGCCACGCTGAAAACCCGCTCGTTAGCGCCGGTCCAATGTTGCTCAACGAAACGCAAGACGACCTGATAGGTACCGTTAGGCTCGGTGAATTTATATTCCACGGGGTTACCGTATCGTTCGGTCTGGTATAAGCCCGGGTAAGAGGTGCCTGTGATGGTATTGGTGATGGAAACGGCCGCCGTTCCGCTGACATATCCCCAGCTTCCGGTGGCGTAGGCCTGGTCAGCGACCCAGGTGATCCCCCCCGCTACATACTGGGTCCCAGCGCAATTCACCCGTTGTAAGGCCGCCCCGCAGGGGTCCAGGGTGGGGGCCATGGTGGCGGTGGGAGTGGGCGAGTGGGTCGGGGTGGTGGTACAGGTTTGAAGCCCGCAAGGCGCCGGCCCGATATCGTAAGCGTGCTTGAGGGCCCAGACGGCGTTGGCCCTCATATAGTACGGGGCCCTTGTTCCACCCAAACCCGTCGTCCAAGCCTCAGGCGTCCTGAACCAGTACTGGCCCAGGTTCCAGATGGAATTGTAGAGGCTATAACCCAGGTCGGTCGCTTGGCTATACATCCCCTGTTGGGCCATGCCAGCCGCCGCCCCCCAGCTGACCCCCACCCAGACCTCCTGACTTTGGGACCAACTGGTATCGATGGCCCCGGCGGAGGTCATGGAATTGACCGCTCCATGGGCGCCCCCGTCGAACTTGGACCAGTTGTTATCGTGGACCGCCTGCCAGGCGCTGTTGGCGTTGGCGTCGGAAACGATGCCAGGCAAACCGACCGCCTTGGCGTACCATTGCCCGCACAATTGGTCCACCATGATGCGGTTTTGCGCCGTATCGGTCGCCCCGTTATCGATGTTGTAGTAGGTCCCGTTCCAAAGGGTGGCGAAACCCGTTTGTCCCGTGGTCAACCAGCCTTGGTAGGTCGTCGCCAGGGCGTTGTTGCCCTCGGCGGTCGCCATGGCCTGGGCCGCCTCGCAGGCCGCCAGGTAAAGGCTTCCGCAATACGCCGTTTCGCCATTGAGGCCCATGTCGTCATAGGTGCAGTCAGCCCCGGAATTCGCGTCCGTGGCGCTGATGGTGGGAAGCCCATCGGGGCCGCATTGACCGTGGACATCCGTCATGGCCGCCTGGACCGCCGGCCAGCAGTAATTCAGGAAAGTGGTGTCGCTTTTGCCCGTCAGCTCATAGGCCCTGTAAACCATGAGGACCAGCTTGGAATTCAGGTCTTTCCAGATAGTGGAATTGCGGTATACATAGGCGTTCCACTCGGTGAATAGGCCGTTCTCGTCCCCGTAATCGTGGGCGCAAGTGCCGATGGCCGCGGGACGGGGCATAGGCTGGGAGGGACTGACCACCACGCTGTCGCAGAATTGCTCCACTTCCTGCTTGTCGATATTGGGCCAATTCAGGGCCAGGGGCCAGGACCCATAGAACCGGACATCCGAGGTGCCGTAAAAGTCATAAATGTAGCTTTCCAGACTGCTGAACATATCGGGCCCCGCGTTGTAGGTGGTGTTTCCATACTGCCCCGCCTCCCAGATGGTCCCGCCGGTGAAATAATAATAAAGCTCGTTGAAGACCATTTGCTTCAGCCAATCCGGATAAGGCCCGGTCAAGACGCTGTTTTGCCAGCTGTCCAGCGTGGATTCCCACGTTGAATAATTGGTCAAACCGTCGAACGCGATCGCGGCTGAATTGAGCCCTGTCTTTCCATAATAACGGGTGTACTCCCGGTACCAGGCGGCTCCCGAGCCAGGCTTTGCCAGGGGAATATCCCAGGCCATGACGATGGGCCACTTGAGGCTTTGTCCCGGCGCCAGGGTCACCTTAAAGGCGATGGCCCCGACCGTATTGTTCCCCGTCGTGTCGCTAAGCAAGCCCGCGGTATTGAAGGCGGTTTGAAGGGTCGCGACCGAGGCGGCCGATTCATAGGTGACACTGACCCCGGCGCCGGTTTGGGTGGCCAGGGTGAATTCCCCCTGGTTTTGGTTGGTCGCGCTCCCGTTATTGCGGGTCAAAACAAGGCCCGTGTTCGTGCCCGAAGTCGTGACAGCGGCGTTGGTGCCCCCATAAGTATTATCCCAGGTCAACATCACCGCGTAGTCGACCGATACCGCCTGGTTGTTGGTGACATCCCATTCATAGATACCCTCAGGATAACTGCTGAATTGGTATTCGTTGGGAGTGATCGGGGAGAATTGGGTCACTTTGGATTCCAAGGGAAAATCGCTGCCGTAGTAATCGACCCAGGATTTTGGGAATAACGAGTAGTAACTCGCCTGTCCCGACCCGAGGGTGGCCGCGTTAAGCATTTTCATGACGGCGGCTTGTCCGGAAGGTTTTTGATACATGTAGAAATGGCAATTGGCGTCGGTGGAAAAAACGCTGACCCCGATGCTTAATCGGTTCAAATAATAATCGCCCGTAAAATCCCAGGACACCGTTCCCGCGCCGAATCCGCCGATAGGCGCCCCATCGATATAACCGCCCGCGTTGATATCCCGGCTCCAAGCCTGGGAAGGGATATTGGTCACCGCGAACGCTGGCGCCGATAAAAGAAATACCACTATTAGGGAAAAGATTAGTTTTGAGATTTTTAATAAAGTAGGGATCAAGTTACGGCCGTTTCACTGATCAAGGATGGAATCCATATGAAAAATGTACCATAAAAAAACTTTTCGAACGAAACGTTAGGCCGTGCGGTCCGAGCGAGGTGATATTTGTCGAAAAAAGACTTGAACATGAAACTTTAGCTTTTTCACGTGTGAATCAAGCGTCGAAAACAAACCAGCATTTTTTCGAATAAAAGTTTTGTTAGAGCACAAGGATTTTGAAGATCTTCTTGATCGAGCCGCCAGTCCCCACCACCTCGATACGAACGTAATAAAGCCCCAATGAGACTTTTGTTCCGGATCGATCCCGCAGGTCCCATTGGAAATTTGCGGACCCATCGATGGATTGGATTCCCGAGGCGACCTTCCGGAAAGAGACGGTGAAAACCGACCACTTGAGCGTACCTTGTCCCGCTGTCGCAACCTCAAAATTGATCGGTCCGTCACCCCAGGAAGGATTGGGATAGGGCGGAAGCAGGACGATGCCAACTGGGACCGTGGGCGTCCAGGTCATCGTAGGCGTTAGTGTCAGGGTGGGCGCAACCGTATCAGTAAAGGTAGGCGTGCTGGTCAAGGCTGGCGGGACCGTCCATGTGGCCGTGGGTGTCAGGGTAGCCGTTTTGGTTGTCGTGAAAGTGGGAGTGGTTGAATTGGTGTTGATCGGGCTGGAGGTCAGGGTAGAGGTCGTCGTGGAGGTAAAGGTCGGGGTGTAAGTTGAACTGGGTGTCGGCGTAGGTGTTGCCGTTCGGGTGGAAGTCAGCGTGTCGGTGGAAGTATCGGTGAGGGTCCAGGTGGCGGTCCCTGTCCAGGTCTGGGTGATCGTCGGGGTATAGCTCATCGTTGGGGTAAAGCTGGGGCTCAAGGTCCCGGTTTGGCTGTTGGTCGGGGTGAAGGTAACGGTGGGCGTGAAGGTGATCGTATCGGTGGATGTGGGGGTGCGCGTCGGAGTGAATGAAACCGTTTGCGTCGGAGTAGGCGAAGCCGAATCGGTCATTGTTGATGTGGCCGTCGGGGTCCGGGAGGCGGTCGCGGAAGGCGTCATCGAATCCGTCGCGGTCTTGGTGGCCGAATTGGTCGCGGTCAATGTGAAGGTGGAAGTGGGCGTACTGGTCTCGGTGGACGTAAAGGTATTCACCGGTGTCCAAGTTGATGTGGTCGTGGGTGTTTTGGTCGCGGTCATACTGGCGGTCGATGTCGATGAATTGGTCGGCGAGTTGGAAGGAGTGTTCGAGGGCGTCGGGGTTGAAGTGGCGGTCGGTGTTCTTGTTAAGGTCGATGTGGCCGTGGTCGTAAAAGTCGGGGTCGGAGTCCCGACCGACAAAGTACTGGCGAGGACAAAGACCAATGGTGAGTTCCAATTGATCGCCTCCTCGTTGGAAGCGTAGGCGTTGTTGTTATCGATATAGCAAAGCGCCGGCTTGGTTCCGCCAGCGGAGGTTGGGGTGATCCCGTCGCCGCCGCCCGCGTTAGGTCCTCCGCAAAGCATGCCGGGCCAAGGCAAAGTGATACCATCGGACCAACTAGGGCGGTGATGGGGATTCATCTGGAAATTGGTCCCCAGGTCCGTCACGAATGACATCTTGTTCCCGTTTCGGCCCAGCAAATAATGCACATCGTCCAGGGCGGCCTGGACGTAATTGGCGTTGGGGCTCATGGCGTTGGCCATCAATAAAAGGATCCCGTAATTCCCCACCCCGCCGTTGGAACCCCAAATATAGTCGCTGGTTTCCAGGCTGACCCTGTAACCAACGGTCGATTGCCGGGTTGTGACGGCCTGGGCCGTGGATAAGGTGGCGTTATAGATGGCGGTCGTGACCGCCGCGCTCACACCCGATTGGCCCGAAAAATAGTAGGACCAAAAGGCCAGGTTCTTGGTGTTGGTCCAGTCCTGGGGATACTCGGTCGCCTTGATCAGGTAGCTCCAGGCGGCGTTGTTATAGTTATTGATGAAATAGGTGTTATAGGTGGCCGTCCCTGTGGTTCGGTAAAGTTCCGCCGCCGCCCATAGAAGATAGGATGGGGTGCTATTGCCGTTGTCGTTGTAAACACCCGTGGTTATTCCCGTTGGATTGGCGGAAACCGTGGAATTGGGGTTGGCATTGGCCCATGTCCAGGCGTTCTCCGCGGCCGTGAGGCAAGTACTGGCGAATGTCGAGTCATAAGGTTGGTAAACCCGGGAGGCGATGGCCATGACCGCTGCGAAACCGGCGGTAGCCCCAGCGTCCTCATAGGGGGCATTCCCCGTTCCAATGATATAACGGGTGCCGGCGTTATCATTTTCCGGCATAACCGGCGTGGGAGGCCCGGCGGGGAATCCCGCGCTCGTCACTTTGGCCCAAACGCCCCCGTTCGCCTCTTGCATGGTCAGCATCCATTGCAGTTCCCATTTACATTCGTTCAGGATATCCGGCGTTCCATTACCCGACTCGGGGATATTCAAGTTGAAGGAACTTAAAGCCGATTTATACCACTCAAAAGCCCACAAAAGTTCCCCGACCGAGATGTTGGCGTTGACGATGTATTTGCCGTAATCCCCCGCGTCATGCCAGCCCTGAGTGCTGACTTTGGTGCCGGTCTTGCCTGTGGAGGAATGGTAGGTGGCTGGGTCATCGGAATCGGCCGCTCCGGTCGTATGACAGGCCCCGTGGATCCAAGTGGTTCCCGCGTTCACCACCGTGATCGCCATCCCACAGCGTTGGACGAAATAAAACCGCATGGTCTCGTAAAAAGCGTTGGAAAGGGCATTGGGCCCGATACCGAAGGTGACGCTTTGTCCAAGCCCCACCGCGTAAACATAGTAATTGCCCGTGACGGTCACGGACGAAAAGTCCGCGTAACGGATCGCCAGTCCCGAATCCGAGTCGTTGTTGGTCGCGCTGAGGGTGCCGGTCAATACGGTGGTAGGCCCGGAAGTTGAAACAAGATAAAAGGTGCCGGAAGCGGAAGTGTTCGTCACCATGGCTAATTTGGTTTCGTTGGAAAGATAGCCCACTTGATCGACTTGGATATCAGCGGTCGCTGCGGCGAAAATAGCTTTGGGGAGCAAGAACGAAAAAAGCGCTATCAGGGAAAGTAGGATGACACAATGACGATTTTGTTTTTGAGGTACGGAAAATAACTCGGATGTCTTGATCAACCATTATCCTCTCTAATATTTCACCTATTTATTCTATCGCTAAATATAAGAAAAATCCCAGGACCGGACTTTTCGTAACACGTGCATATACCATAGTTGAAACGATAAAGAAAATTATCTTATGACGAGCACTTTATTGATGACGACCTTACGGCCGGCGCTGTTATCGACTTGGACCCGTAAGTAATAAATCCCATCGGAAACAGGATAAGCTTTCGAATCGCGCAAGTCCCAGATCACTCGGACGACTCCCGCGCTGTAATTACGGGCGTCGCCCCTGATCTTCCGGAAGGCCGCGGTGAAAACATCCCATTTGATCAAGGCGTTGGAGGGCGTATCGATGTCGACCTCCACAGGACGCCCATTGGTGGGATTGGGAAAAGAGGCCGTGATAGGTATGGTGGTCGGTGTGGATGATGGGGTAGAGGTTGGCGTAAAGGTTGGAGAAGATGTGAAAGTCGGGCTGAAGGTCAATGTCGGCGTTGCTTGACTGACGGTTACCTGGGCGCCAGGCAAGAGGAACCCGTTGAAATTGATACTTTGTCCGTTCGTCGCCACCGCGTTCAAAACGGAGAACTGATAAGTTCCGACCGCGGTCGACGAGAAATTAACGGCAATGTCATAAATAGCTGACCCGTTGATCGGAACCACATCGGAAAAATTGAATGTCGCCGTGGATCCCGCAAAACTCGCCACAGCTAAGGTGGTTCCATTCCTCGAAAGAATAAGAGAAGTAATATCCGAAGCGGGGCTACCTGATTCAGTCACGATCAGACTAGTCATCGTGAACGTGCCCGAACTAGGGTTGTTGATCTTAGGCTCCGCGACAGTAACGCCCGCTGAACCGCTTAAATCGCTTATGGAAGATGGCGGGGCAGCCGGGCCCTGGCTAACTTGAGCGGTAACCGGGGTGGCGGTCGGGGTATTCGTGGAACCCGACCCAGGCGTATCGGTAGGATCAGGTGTCGTAGTGAACGACGGTGTGTTGGTGGACCCCGAGGCTGGGGTATCGGTCGGGTCGGGTGTCACCGTGAAAGTATTGGTTGAACCGGAGCCCGGGGTATCGGTCGGATCAGGTGTGGAGGTAAAGGTCGGAGTATCCGTATTAACAGGTGTATTGGTGTTGGTTCCGGCCGGCAGGGTATTGGTTGATGTGAATGTATCCGTAAAGGTATTGGTCCATGTAAAGGTCGGTGTGTCGGTTGGCGGTTGGGGGGTGTTGGTCGAGGTGAAGGTATTGGTGGCGGTCTTTGTGTTGGTCCATGTGGGGGTATTGGTTGGAGTAAAACTATTGGTCGGAGTGAACGAGAGCGTGAATGTCTTGGTAGGGGTAAAAGTGGGAGTGTTCGTTTTGGTATTGGTGAAAGTAGGAGTATTAACCGGTCCGGTCGGACAAGTGGGGACAGGCGTTGCCAGCCAGTTTTTCACGACCGTTCCCCAACTAGTGGGCGTCACCCAATCCGAATTGAGCATATTCGGGCAAGAGGAAGGATGATATGACCAACCAGTCCCACCGGGGAAAACATAACTATTGACGTTGCTTCCGTTCAGCCACGGAAAAAAATTACTGTCAAAAGTCGTATCATCCGTATTGCAATTGGTGCTGGGACCGAATTCCCCGACGAATACCGGATGTTTGGTGGTGTAGGTCGCGATCTGATTGTTCCATTTGGTATTGGTATCACCGGTAGTGTTCCCGTAGATATGCGCCCCATAAACAACGCCATACCCAGAAGCCGTATCAGTAAGACCGTAAACATTGATGTCGCTTAAATCCTGGCAGAACTGGAGACCACCCGCGATCACCATGTTATTGGCCCCAACCCCTCGGATGGTGTTCAAAAGATACTGCATTCCAGGCGTTTGACTAGGCGTATTACTGGTGCTACCACCAGACAACCAGCAATTCCAATCATTGGGGAATCCCAAGCTGGCGTCCGGATGAGGCTCGTTATAGAGGTCTAAAAGAACAGCGGGATTATTTTGAACCCAAGAAGTACTGGCAACCGAACTCCAAAAGGTGACACTATTCCAATCCGGCATAACCTGTTGAGCGGTGGCGGTACCCCATCCATTCGTTCCCGCTACAGGTGCCGTAGGGGCCGTTCCACTATATGTGCCGGACCAATGAAGATCCAAGATTATATAAACATTGTTGGTGGAGCAATACTGGACGATTCCTTGAACAAGGGATTGGTAATAAGCGGCTGTCTTGTTGTTGGTGTTGGCGACCCCGAACCAACGGTCCTGACATAAGGGAAGCCTGATGATATTCGCGCCCCAACCGGTAACGGCCGCTTGTATGGCCGTGAGGATATCCCCAGAAGGGCCATCTCCGACGCTGTTATATTCCAAGCTGTCGATATTGACGCCTTTAAAACGAACCGTACAGCCCCCGCTGGCGGTCAC
Source organism: candidate division FCPU426 bacterium (assembly GCA_963830915.1). Taxonomy (GTDB): domain Bacteria; phylum Oederibacteriota; class Muellerivitia; order Muellerivitales; family Muellerivitaceae; genus CAWHOE01. The sequence continues at coordinate 44,319 of CAWHOE010000045.1, read as the reverse complement.
GATCTGATTGCCCGAGACCATCAATTGGGCTGGTTGGGCTATCACGGTTCGAGGAGTGAGATTCAAAAAAATCCCCAGAAGGATCAAGGAAACCTTCCAGGCTATTTGAATGTTTCGGGATATTTTCATGGTTTGAATGGTCCTTATAACCCTTTTTTCTATATTGCCCCGTTTAAAAAAGCGGCCTGGGAACGATTCAATTTTCACTGGAGCCAGGCTTCTTGTTCTGTCCCTTATGAACAAATGCAATTTTTATGCCCTTTTCCCCCACAAATGAAAGGGCAATTTAAAGGCATAACACCCATTTTTTGAGTGACCTGTACGTTTCAGTGAAATTATAAGGAGAAAATAAAGGGGAGTGTTAAAAAAACCGACATTCGTTGTTTTAGATTCGACAAAACAGGAAGCGCTTTCCATAGGCTAATCTGAACAATAAGAGCCCTAGCGATATATTAAACCCGATGTTTTAAAGAAAAATTCTACTTAATGGACTACCACTATCTTGGTCGTCTGGATCCTCGCCAAACCGCCGGTCATATAATTGGATTCGATCTCGGCGATATAAAGACCGCTAGCGACCGTCGAGCCGTCCCAAACCGCCTTGTTGCTGCCAGGATCCCCAGGGATGAATTTCACCAGTTCCCCCGCCACAGTGTATATCTTTACTGTCAAGGTCAAGTTCAAGGATGAATCACTGGTGAAAGTCGTCAGATACCCGTTAGATGTGTTCAATATATTCGGGCTCGCCGTGATCTGTCCCGTTCCCACTTGTCGATTCGTGGCCAGGACCGAAACTTCCTGGGTCAAGACCGTTTCTCCACCCCCCTGGCCATCCTGCGAATGTATTTCCACGAAATACTGTCCGGTACTTACATAAGATCCATTGTCGGTTTTGCCATCCCAGGTCACCGCCATACCATTATTTAAAGTTATAGACAGGTCCCCTGGCATTCCCGTAGAAGGAGATCCACTCGAAGGAACAATGATGTTAGTGGATAATTTCATGCTGGTAACATTATTCAACCCAGGATCATCCACATAGGTATAAAGATGGCGAATGACTTCCCCTGCCTCGTTATAGATAAGAACGGCTAATGTATAAAGCGTTCGGCTGACGACCGCCTGTAATGTGGTAGTTTTCACCACTCCTAAACTATCCACATTATCCACCTTGATGTGGTAGATCCCATTGAGAGCCGGCGAACCGCTGGTCGTCGTGCCATCCCAAGTGCCAATCTCATAACCCTCGTAATAAATATTGATAACGCTATTGGCCCCATGCAGGCTCGTAATGGTATTGCTCGATTCAAGGGTAATACTATTGATAGGTTGGGAATATTGTTGGATCAATATTTGTTTCACCAACTCACCGGCCTCGTTATAAACCCCAATGCGCACCGTGTAATTACCGGTCACTGTCACATTGGCGCAACTGGTCAATGGCGCCGACAAACCCAAAGCAGTCAATTGCGCGCAATTCTTGAGGATGGCCCCTCCCATGATGAAATTGTTGACATTCGTTTCATATTGGATCTTGTATTCCCCCGCAGGCAAGGCTGATGGCAGATTCCAAGTCATCTGGGAGGTGGCGGCGTTATAAACCGGCGTTGTGCCAGTGGGCGCGGAAACAAATGAATTGAAGGTCACATTAGCTGGAAGCGCGTCCTGGACCACCACTCCTGTCGCCGTTCCCCCAGAAACCTTAACGTCCAATGTATAGAGCAAAACATCACCCGATTGGGCTGAATTCTGGTCGACCGACTTGTTCAAGGTTATCCCGGTCGTCGGGGTCGGCGTTGAGGTTAAGGTAGCGGTATTCGTCGGGGTAAAGGTAAAGGTCGATGTGGATGTGGCTGTCGCCGTCAGGGTATCCGTATTGGTCGCGGTTTTTGTCGAGGTACTCGTATCAGTCGGTGTGTAGGTATTCGTCGGTGTCGCCGTATTGGTAGCGGTGAAGGTATCGGTTGTGGTCGCGGTATTCGTGAATGTGTTAAGTGCTGTATTGGTATTGGTCGGTGTGGCTGTAAATGTATCGGTAGTCGTTGACGTATTGGTTGGGGTAGCGGTATTGGTTGGTGTAAAGGTATACGTGATTGTCGCCGTATCGGTTGGGGAAATGGTATCGGTCGGGGAAATAGTATTGGTGTTTGTATTGGTTGGGGTGGTCGTGTTGGAATTCGTCGCTGTTAAGGTCGTCGTAAATGTGTCGGTCATCGTCGAGGTATTCGTAGGTGTTTTAGTTAAGGTATTTGTAGCGCTATTAGTGGGGGTATTGGTGGGTGTATTGGTAATGATGGGTGTATTAGTAGGGGTATCGGTCTGAGTTGAGGTGGGTGTGGTCGTATCTGTGTTCGTTTTGGTATTAGTGGGGGTTACCGTGTTGGTGGTGGTGCTGGTCGGTGTGATCGTATTGGTACTAGTGGGAGTGTAAGTCGCCGTAGAGGTCGAGGTGTTCGTCGGGGTATTGGCGCTGGTACTTGTGTTGGTCGCGGTCATGGTCGGGGTCACCGTAGCCGAATTGGTAGCCGTGAAGGTGGGGGTCTTCGTATTCGTGTTGGTGGGAGTGTAAGTCGGTGAATTAGTGACCGTATTCGTCGCCGAATTGGTTGGGGTCAGGGTCGAGGTATTAGTAGCGGTGTTAGTGGGTGTGGGCGTATCCGTCGGAGAGCTGCACATCATGGTCAATATGGTTTGATTGGATTTATAAACACCCGCGCTTGTCCCAAGCGTGTTTTGTCCGGTCAAAGCGCCGATATTGGTGACCGCGCCTACCCCAGCCGCGCAATTGGCCACTCCCTGCCAGGTCATATTCCCGGAAGCGTCGTAGATCTTGCCGCTAGTGGCCCCATTTTGGTTTCCGGTGAAATCCCATTGCACAAAGGGAGGAGTGTAAGTCCCGACGCCCGAAGTAATACTGGAGTAGGTAATCCCGGTTGGGACCGTGTCGGTCAACACCCCGTTCTGCAGGTAATTATTGGCGAAAACCCTGAAATTATCGAAGGCGTTCAAATCGCCCTGGTTGCCGATGCCGGGCCGCCAGACGTTCGTCGGGGCGCTGGCTCCCTCGCAAGCCCAATCGCCGGTGCAATAATCGTGGCTCGTGGGATCACCTGGGTAGGCGATAGCCGAACTATCCGTATAGTCAATCATCCAAGCCGGGGGCTCCGGTGTTCCCCTCACCCAATATTTCACCTGGTAACGCATCGCACATCCCACCTGGGTCGTGACAATTTTGATAGTGTACCATTGCAGGTCATTCGGCGGGGTGGGGGCCGTATAACAAGCCAATACATCCCGGTAAGCTCCAGCGCCGCCTTGCCCCCAATTGAATTGCAAAGCCAAGTTGCCACCGCAATTGGGCCCATTGCTCGCACCGAAGCTCGGATCCTTGGACATGACGACCCAAATAGCGCGGTAACCATTCGCACCAGTCCCTGAACTTCCCGTCTTCCATCGAACCAGAATGCCCATATCCGTATTGACGCTTCCCATATACGCGTCCGTTTCAATGGTACCCTCGCAATAATTCTGGTCCGCGTTGAGCATGTTGGGGCAGTCGTATTCAAGGTAGCCATAATTACTGGTGGTAGCCTTGAGATATTTATTGCCGGACGGGTCTTGCAGGACTTGCCAATTGGCTGAGGTCGATCCGAGATTATCTTCCGTTACCGCAGTCCAATCAGCGAGCCCCGGGTTGCTTGAGGACGCGCCAGTCGTTAATTCATCAAAGCTCTCAAAACACTTGAGGCCAAGACCTGAAAGGGTGAAATTAAGCTGGTAGGTGACGGTCTGGCCTGAGCTGAGTGACGAGATCGGATTGACCCCTTGCGCGTCCAATTGTTGTTTACTCACAGAGATATTAAGGCCAGAAGAAACCTGAAGGCTGACCGCGTCCGAATTCACCACCCCCTGTTGGGTCGTAGTGATATTGGCCGTATTATTGATCCAAGTCCCGCTGACAGCGCCGTTGGGGACTTGGACTTCGATCCATTCCGTACCGACAATATTGTACGGGGTTGACGCCGTCCCGTCGGCGTTGGGCAAATTCCAGGTGACATTGCAAGGGCACACGGTGCCGGGGGTAACACCCGTATATCCCGGGGAAGCCGCCACGAATGTCACCCCGGCGGGCAAAGGATCGTTCAATACGACGTTGGTGGAATTGACCACGTTATAATTCAACATATAGAGGATGGGATCGCCCGGATTCGCCACACCCTCCGCTTGCTTGTTGATGGTGGCGTTCGGGGCGGGGATACAGCTGGTGAGATTGAAGTAATAATCCTGAGCCGGAGTGAAGTTAACGTAGTTATCCTGGTAACCAAGGTGGACACGGTAACCGGTCCCGTATTTCATCCCAGTAATGGGTGTCACCAGGTTGAAAGTAACCGACTTACAAAGGGGAGTTCCATTTACGACCGCTTCGGGAGGGTTGGTCGCGTAACCCCCGGTATTCAACCAAGTGGTTGAAGGCGGGTTGATGACACCCGCCGTATCAAGCAATTCCCACGAACCGCTCGATAAGGTCGTATTCCCAAATGTGGTAGGCGCCGTTGGAATTACCGATTCGTTTTCCAGGACAATGATCACATCCCCTGGCGGAGCGTAATATTGATTATCGTTGCAAACATTGAACGTAACATTGATGGTGTCACCTGGGCAAAAGGTAGCCGGGGTAACTGTAAGCCCAGTGATGGTTACCGCCGAAAAAGCCGTTGAAACGGCAAATAAATAACCCAAAGCAAAAACCGCAAACGTTTTTAGTGTGAGTTTTATATAAAATTTTCTCATTGAAGCGCTTTCATAACTTGTCAATGAAGTTCAGTTTAATCGGTACCCATTAGGGTTAAATGTTTCTGTTTTCAATGCGAAAATTATTCCCTTAATGTTCTCGCAAAGATCTCTTTTAATTATACCTCAATTAAAAATAATGGTTTCTTGGCAAAATAAGTTCAGTCCAAATTAAAATTAAGCCTTTACCACAAAAATAAAATTTAAAAAACTTTGTTTTTAAACGATATTCACGTGAAATTTTAGCTTGCCAAATGGATTTAGTCGCGGGGTCGCGAAATTCAGTGAATTGTGGAAATAATTTTATTTAAATCAAAGTAATGGGGTTAATGGACCACAACTATCTTGGTCGTCTGGATTCTCGCCAAACCGCCGGTCATATAATTGGATTCTATCTCAGCGATATAAAGACCGCTTGCGACCGTCGAGCCATCCCAAACCGCCCTGTTGCTGCCAGTATCTCCGGAGACAAACTTCACCAGTTCCCCCGCCATGGTGTAGATCTTGACGGTCAATGTCAGGTTCATAGGTGAATTGCTGCTGAAAGTCGCAAGAAAACCATTGGCTGAGTTGAGAATGTTCGGAACCGTAGTAATCTGACCTGTCCCGACCTGTGAGTTTGTCCCCATGACCGAAACTTCCTGTGTCAATACCGTCTCCCCTCCGCCCTGGCCATTCTGAGAAGTGACCTCCACAAAATACTGACCAGTACTGACATAAGCCCCGTTATCGGTTTTGCCATCCCAGGTTACAGCCATACCATTGCTTAAAGTAATAGTCAAATTTCCTGGTATTCCTGCGGAAGAAGTGCCTCCGGAAGGCACGATAACATTCGCAGATAATTTCATGTTGATAACACTATTCAATCCAGGATCATCCACAAAGGTATCAAGATGGCGAATGACTTCCCCGGCCTCGTTATAGATAAGAACAGCGAAGGTATAAAGCGAGCGGCTTACGACCGCTTGTACAGTGGTGCTTTTAACCACGCCGTAGCTGTCAACATTATCAACTTTTATGTTATAAACCCCGTTCAGGGCAGGCGAACCGCTTGTAGTCGTGCCATCCCAGGTACCTATCTCGTAACCCTCGTAATAAATATTGATAACGCTATTGGTCCCATGCAGGCTCGTAATGGAATTGCTTGATTCGAGGGTAAGGCTGTTGATGGGCTGAGAGAATTGCTGGATCAATATTTGTTTTACTAACTCACCCGCTTCGTTATAGACCCCAATACGTACAGTATAATTTCCGGTAACCGTCACATTGGCGCAGCTAGTCAAAGGCGCCGATAACCCCGAAGCGGTCAATTGAGCGCAGTTTTTGAGGACAGTCCCTCCCATGATGAAATTATTAACATTCGTTTCATATTGGATATTGTAAACACCAGCAGCTAACGACGATGGCAGGGTCCAAGTCATTTGTGAAGTAGCCGCGTTGTAAACAGGCGTTGTGCCTGTGGGCGCCGAAACGAATGCATTGAAAGTCACATTGGCCGGGAGAGCGTCCCGAACCACGATTCCATTAGCGGTTCCACCCGTAATAGTGACAGCCAATGTATAGAGGAGAACATCGCCTGATTGGGCGGAATTCTGGTTGACTGATTTATTCAAGGTTATCCCAGTCGTCGGGGTTGGTGTGAATGTGAAGGTGGCGGTATTCGTGGGGGTGAAAGTAAAGGTCGATGTCGAGGTCGCCGTCGCCGTCATGGTATCCGTATTAGTCGCTGTTTTTGTCGAGGTACTCGTATCGGTCGGAGTGTAAGTATTCGTTGGTGTTGTGGTGTTTGTGGCGGTGAATGTATCGGTTGTGGTAGCGGTATTCGTATATGTGTTAAGCGCTGTATTTGTATTGGTTGGCGTATCCGTATATGTATCGGTAGTTGTGGGTGTATTGGTGGATGTGGCTGAGTTGGTCGGTGTATAGGTATCCGTGATTGTCGCTGTATCGGTTGGGGATATGGTATCGGTCGGTGTGACGGTCGGGGTTGTCGTGTTGGAATTAGTCGGCGTGTTCGTGAGCGTAACCGTATCCGTATTGGTTGGCGAATTGGGCGGGGTTGTAGTATCAGTAACCGTATTGGTTGGTGTACTAGTCATCGTGTTTGTTGGGGTAAGAGTCGGTGTAAACGTATTAGTCACGGTTGTAGTATTTGTATTCGTGTAAGTATTGGTGGGCGTTTTAGTCAATGTGCTTGTAGCGCTATTGGTGGGAGTGTTAGTTGGAGTATTGGTGATAATAGGAGTGTTGGTAGGCGTGTCCGTCTGGGTTGATGTGGGTGTGGTTGTATCGGTATTCGTTTTGGTATCGGTAGGTGTTGCGGTATTGGTGATTGTATTGGTCGGAGTCACTGTTTTAGTGTTGGTGGGGGTGAAGGTTGGCGTACTGGTAGCGGTATATGTAGCGGTATTAGTAGTAGTTGCTGTATTCGTAGGTGTTACTGTTGGAGTCACAGTATCCGTATTAGTAGCTGTAAATGTTGGCGTCTTAGTGTTGGTATTGGTTGGGGAGAAAGTCGGGGAATTGGTGGCCGAATTCGTAGCGGTATTGGTCGGGGTCCGAGTCGGTGTAGTTGTAGCCGTATTGGTCGCTGTAAAAGTGTCCGTATTGGTGGCCGTGTTAGTGGGTGTATCAGTAAATGTCGGGGTGCTACAGCTCAACACAGCCGTAACCGCGTTGGAAGTAACTGCCTGGTCCCCATCGGCCGTAATAGCCGCCTGATTAACAAATGTTCCTCCAGCTCCGCACACAACAGGCGCCCACCAGGTGACCGCTCCTTGAAGATTGTAATTTGTTCCCGGGAAAGTCCACTTCAATGTGCTCCCTGCTTGTGAGAAATTGACTGTTCCCCCGGCATTGACTTCACTGTGTCCGGACATAGCTAATCCAGCGGGTTCCACATCCGTCAGGATGGTATTATTGACCGGATCCGCTTGTGAGAATTTCAAATTGGCATAGTAATCCGGCGAAGCGGTCGCGGTGGATTCCCAACCTTGTTGCCAAGTAACACCCGCTGTACAAAGATTTGGGAAGGCTGGCGGGGTGGTCCAGGTATAGGTATCCACAAGACTTGGATTTCCCCTTTCCCAAACTATTTCTTTGATCGAAGAGATGACCCCGGCAGTGACCGTCACAATGGCCCTGACCGTATACCATATGCCTGCTTCAATGGTAACGGCGCCATTGACCCCTCCATATGCTGTTAATCCCGCACCTGCCATAGGGCAAGAAGCCGGGCATTCATTCGCTTGCATTTGGATAAAACCGTAAGGGTTGTTATCGAGGGAAATTCCGGCCAATAAAGTGTATGTCGTTCCGGCTTGAGCGCTATAGGCCACCACCAAATCGGCGTCAGCACCATAACTAACACCTTGAGAAGTGGTTGGTATCTGCATATCCCCTTCCACAACATAGGTACTATTACCGCAAAAACTCACACCACCATTCCTTAAATAAACCGGATAATCACCCCCGGTTGTGTTGTAGGTGGATGTCGCGACAAGATAACGGTTCCCCTGCGCGTCCGTTTTAAGAACGAACCCTCCCCCATTTGGATCACAACAGCCGGGAGCCAAACTGGGAATATCCGTATAACCCGTTCCGTCATATCCAAAGGCTGAAGTGACGGCACCGTCAGCCCCATTGGGAGCGGTTGCGGTAGTATCGTAAGAGTCATACCACTGCAAACTGAATCCATTAATGCTATAAGCCAATGTGTAGGTAATATTCGATCCATTCGTGAGCACCCCGCTGGCCGGTGATTGGGACTTGATCAGTGAAAACCCGCCGCCACCTACGGTTGAATTTGCCACATTGGAAACTTGGGAAGCGCCTCCGCCCAAATGGAGGGTTGCAGTGTTACTGATGGTTCCACTCGTTTCATTTACCCTAGCCAAAAACCAAACCTGGCCTTTGGATTCAAGCGCGCTCCCGGGAATGTTCCAAGTGAGGGTCGACCCAGGAGTAGTGCCGGTTTGACTGGTAGTCACAGGAGTCACCGGCCCCATCTGAACGACGGTCACTCCAGCGGGAACTATGTCAGTCACCGTATTTCCGGCTGGGCTATTGACGAAATCATAATTAACCGTAAAAAGGACCAAGTCGCCATTGGCCGCGCTTCCCCCTTCCGCGATCTTATTGACGCCAAGGATGGTCGCGGGCGGGACAGGGATGGTGAGAGGTATGTTTACCTCGCTGCCGTCCTGGGGCACACTTCCACATTGCACATTATAATCTCCACCCCCAATTATTAGATTGTAACTACTTCCGTAATTAGCCGTTGGTGGTAGGACTAAATTCCAGTTATTGACGTAAGTGACAGCTAAACAAGCAGGAGAACCTAATGAATTTGAATCCGAAGCTACTATACCGACTCCCAACTCATCGACCGGTCCGGTCCATCCCATTTGCCCGCCATTTACACCCGCATCATAAGAATCAATACCATTGTTATCCACGAGAAATACCTGACCTGCCGCAGGACAACCAATCACAGTAGTCCCATCACTGCTGAAAGCCACTTCCCAACTAGAAGGCGCGCTCCAGGCACAATTCGTGTATGTAACCGACATTTGGAAACTTTGACCTGGTTGGGGCGCGGGGGGGGTAATGCCATAACCAAGTATGGTGATGTTCACAGCTTGAGCCTCAGTACAAATAGAAAAAGCCAAAAGGAAGATCATTAAGAGGGAAAACGATTTTATTAAGTTGCGAAATTTAAACATCTGGGGGCAGGAAGGGAAATTCTCTTCTTTTCTATTACCCTGGATTTTCATTAGATCACTTTCAGGCGTTCACAACATTCAACAAAACATTTTTCCAGGATCAGCGCAGAACTAGGATCTTGAATATTTTAACTGTTGACTGGATCCCGTCCACTTCAACTCGAAGGTAATAAACACCATCAGCCACTTTGATCCCGCTCTTATCCTTGAGATTCCATTGGATCAGACCTTCTGTAGTCACGGTCTCTTCCCCGCTAAATATCTTTCTAAAAGCTAAAGTATAAACTGTCCATTTAACCTTAGCCGTCCCAGGGACTAAAACTGAAAGATTTATTGGCCCTGTCGTGATCGGATTCGGATAAGGGCCTCCCAAGACCGGTCTTAAAACTGGAGTTGAAGTGTACGTTGATGTCTCGGTCGGGGTATTCGTAATGGTCGGTGACCAAGTAAAAGTGGATGTATTGGTCGGCGTATAGGTAAAGGTTGGCGTATTGGTTTTCGTAGGGCTCAATGTCCAAGTCGGGGTGTTGGTTATGGTAGGTGTGTTTGTTTTTGTAAAGGTATTGGTCCAGGTAAATGTGTTGGTAAGCGTAAAGCTATTGGTTGGTGTCGATGTAATGGTTGGAGTATTGGTTATGGTCGGGGTATTCGAAATAGTAGGTGTGTTGGTAATGGTTGGGCTGAAGGTATATGTATATGTGAATTGCGGTGTATTGGTGTTGGTATTTGTAAATGTGGAAGTGTTCGTATAAGTGTAAGTTGGCGTTCCCGTCGGTGTAGCCGTTGGAGGCGGGGTTAATGTCCCGGTAAATGTATTCGTAAACGTATTAGTAAAGGTACTTGTGAAAGTACTTGTAAATGTATTGGTGAAGGTCTGAGTGAACGCGACTGTCGGTGTGTTGGTAAAAGGAACAGCCGTGGATGTATTGGTGAAAGTGGGTGTTAACACGATCGTCGGCGTATTAGTGAATGGAACGGCCGTCCATGTGTTAGTAAAAGTGGATGTATTCGTTGGCGTCCATGTAAAAGTAGGTGTAATTGTTGGTGTGTTGGATGGGCTCTGTGTGCCGGTAGGAGTTAAAGTAAATGTATTGGTAATAGTTGGTGAAAAAGTATTGGTTTTCGTATTGGTCAAGGTAGCGGTATCAGTGGGTGTGCGAGTATCCGTATAAGTTGAAGTGTTGGTCGCGGTAAAAGTATAAGTCGAGGTTGGTGTTGAAGTTCGGGTAGAACTATTCGTCGGCGTACCCGTAAATGTATTGGTGAAAATAGTGGTCGTATTGGTTGATGTAGGAGTCGCGGTAAAGGTATTTGTGAACAAAGTGGTTGGAGTATTGGTGAAAGAGTTGGTCGAAGTAAATGTGCTCGTTGGTGTTTTAGTGGGACTATTCGTGGGTGTCGGCGTGAAAGTGTTGGTCACCGTTGGGGTATAGGTTTTTGTAAAGGTCGGAGTGTTAGTTTTTGTGGGCGTGCTAGTAGGCGGAGGATTATTGGTCATCAAGCATATCTGATCCACGGCAAAGGTCACAGCGGTAGTGTTTGCTGATTCTGTTTGCCAAGAAATACCCGTTATCTGTGTCAATGCCTGGGCCAGAGTCGGAGGCCCAGTCATGGTTCCCCAAGACTCTCTCGTCAAGGAAGCCAAAGGGATATTGATATATTGCCAGGTGTTGGCCGTTGTCGGACTGAAACTATACCCATAATCGTCTCCATCGCCAGCGTCAATGACCGGATTCTTCAATTCAACTCGGAAAGTAACACTTGCGCCAGCCGCAGAGGACTCGAAGTAAAAGCTTAGACCACCTAGATAAGTCAAGCTTTGACTCGTAGCTAGAATTCCTCCCTGCATTCCTATTCCACCAGTAACTGGATTGGTTCCAACGCTTTGTAACGCGTAACTAGTCCCATTCGCGCCAGGGTTAATGAGTGTCTGGGAGGTGGTGACACCTCCGCTATAACTATAGATGGACCAATATCCACCCATTTTATCCAGCCAACCAGCCGTGACCCCGGCGTCAGCCTCAAAATCATCGAAATTGTAACAAGAGAAAGTGGCAGTCGGCGTGGCAGTTGGACCGGTTGGCGTGTTTGTTTTTGTTGGGGTCGGGGTTGCCGTAGGCGGGCATGTTCCATAGAAACTAATATCATCTATATAAACGGTTTCATTACCGGTAGCTACTCCGAGTCCGGTGAAAAAGTCGATCTCGCCCACATCAGTCGTAAGGTAATTTGCTCCACCCGATGTGAGAGCCGAGGTCGGTATATCGATTCTTTGCCAACTGGTTGTGATACCTCCCGGCAAATAAGAAGTTACCGTCACAACAGCTGATGAAGCAATATTGGAAGTGCCCGCTCCAGCCACATTGTCCAATCTTAAGCCCATATCCGTAACAGGGGAAGCATCCGTAGTCATAGCGTAAAACTCAAGAGTTGTATAAGTAGCAAGATTTACGATTTTCGTAGAGGAGGGGCTGTACTGAGTCCAGTTGTAACCTACCCCAGCGTAATAGGTCCCTGTCCAGTTAAAGACCATATCTAAACTATGCGTAGGTGAATGGGATTCGGTGGTCACTTCAGAAACTGTGGCGTTGCTTGTCCAAGTACTTGCAGAAGCTAGATCAGTATTGACCGTTTCACCGTCATAGTAAACAAACGCGCATCCAGGAGGAGGCCCAGCCGTAAAGGTCGGGGTGGGTGAAAACGTCTTGGTCGGGGTGTTGGTAAAAGTGTAAGTCGGACCATTCGGCGTAAAAGTATTGGTTGGAGTGTCAGTCGGGCCAGATCCACCACAAGCCGGGAACTGAACACCTGTCGTACCGTAAGGGACGGTATTTTGAAGTGGAGAAACACTATTGATTGGCCCAATGGTTACATACCTATTTTCATCATCTCCAATACGATAATAAAGGGGCGGGTTGGGATTCGATCCACCCCACCAATTTGCCGCGCCTGAAACATAAGTATTCGTTAATGATGTAAAAGACCCACCCGAACTTGTTCCAACCCCGACATAGTTAATTGGGAATAACGAATCCATGATCTGTATCGGTTCCCATCCACCCGAAGTGGAACCAGATTTGAATTCATAGGTAAGATTTCCAGTTGAGTTATTATAGGACCTAAAACTTGCGGGACATTGAATGAAATTCCAAGTAACAGGGCCTTGTGGAGTGGCACAATTAAGATTGACTCCAGTACCACCGCCTGTTCCCGTACTGCAGGACCCACCTGCTAGGGTTTGCGCGCAACTCGTACTTCCATTACCCACTAATTCGCTATAGGCTCCCACTGCCAAGTCGAGATGATGACTATCTCCACAGGTTGTACACTCATCAACAATCATAATCGTTGTTGCACCTTGAGCGCTTTTCAAAGCGGCGCAAGCTCCGCATGCTGCACCATTTTGCCAAGAGTTAGAGGAGATAGCCGCATAGTGATCGGGTGTAACCATGCCGGGTTGAATTTCACAAGCTCCCATCGAATTTCCACCGCTTGAACAGTAAATGTTATATGCAGTTGGAGCGTCATTTTGAACGAAGGAAGTTGGTGGATCCGCAGGACAATATTTAACGTTCGGATTATCATAATTGGTTATTTGGGCTTGCAATGTACTAGTGAGTAGACCAAAACAAATAAAAGCCAAAAACAGCTGTTCAAGTTTGAATAACATATTTAAGGGGAATGAGAAATTATGAAAATCGGAAGTCGCATTTTTCATTTATTTCCAACCATTCCTTTCAAATTGCTTAAACCTAACAACGGTTTTAGCCTCAAAAACCTTCAAAAACTAACATTTAAATCTTATCACACATCAACAGTTCTTACTTTCCACACATCAAAAAAGAAGAAAATCCAGCCCTTTTCATTTCAATTTAATGCAATTTCTATGCCCTTTGCAACCGCTTCCAGTTTACCGGTAATCTATTCGTTTTAATGTGAAGCTTTAAGTTGGTTGCGGTGGACCGCTTTCTCGTGAAACCGCTTAAGATGTGGAAACTTCCGACAATTCTTAAAATATTCTGACAAAAATGAACCTGAAATTATCGGATAACTAATAATTTCAACGTCTTATTTACATTTTGCGAGCCTGTAATTTGTAACCTTATGTAGTAGATACCGTTGGAGACTTGTGTCCCTTTCTTGTCCTTCAAATCCCACATCCAAGTTGTCGATGAATTAACACCGAACGATCCCCCATATATTTTGCGGAACGCTAACGTGTAAACGCCCCACTTGACCGTTGATGGACCAGGAACTTGAACGTCAATGGCCACAGGCTGTCCTTCCGACGGATTGGGATAGGGGCCCAACACGACCGGCTGTAAAACCGCTGTTGGGGTAGCCGAGATGGTCGGTGAAGCCGTAAATGTCGGCGTGAATGTAAAGGTGTCGGTTGGGGTTGCCGTCCAAGTGCTGGTCGCGGTGGGTGTAAAACTGAAGGTCGGTGTGCTCGTTCTGGTGAATGTGAAAGTATTCGTGAAAGTGTTGCTCCAAGTCAAAGTATTGGTCACAGTCGGGCTATTGGTGGAGGTACTGGTTAGGGTGGGAGTCAAAGTAGCGGTCGGAGTTAATGTCACCGTCGAGGTATCCGTATGGGTGGCTGTATTGGTTGGGGTAAAACTATTCGTACTGGTGGATGTTGATGTCGGGGAAAGGGTTTGGGTAGCCGTGAATGACGGAGTCGCGGTATTGGTAAGGCTGGATGTATAGGTTAATGTCGCGGTTTGTGTCGGGGATGAAGTAGCGGTGTCAGTGTAGGTTAGGGTCGGTGTCAGGGTTAGGGTTGGGGTAAAAGATAAGGTCATGGTATTGGTGGGTGTGGCGGTATCGGTGAGTGTCACTGTATTGGTCGGGGTCATGGTATTGGTGTTGGTTGAAGTTGATGTTGGAGTAAAGGACAGGGTGGGTGTATTGGTAGGGGTGGTCGTATCCGTAAAAGTTGCGGTATTGGTCGGGGTGAAGCTGTCGGTATTGGTTGGCGTAGAGGAAGGAGTGAATGTTTCCGTTGGTGTGTTGGTCCAGGTCGGTGTGTTTGTATTCGTCGCAGTGGCCGTGGGGGACAAGGTAAAAGTCTGGGTAAAGCTGTAAGTCGGAGTGTTAGTCATGGTCGATGTGGACGTCATGGTGAAAGTCGGTGTTTTGGTCGGGGACAGTGTCTCAGTCGGTGTGTAAGAAATCGTCGCGGTATCGGTGGGGGTGTAGGAAAACTGAGGTGTGTCCGTCGATGTCGCGGTTAAAGTGGATGTATCGGTCGGAGTTTTACTAAAGGTAACAGTAACGGTGACGGTAAATGTCCAAGTGGCGGTGACGGTCGGGGTATTGGAATTGGTGGGCGTATTCGTAGCGGTCATGGAGGGCGTAAAACTATAGGTCGACGTAGGTGTTTTTGTCGCTGTATTGGTGGTCGTATCGGTCATCGCATTCGTCGGTGTGGAAGACGCGGTTGATGTGGAAGTGTTCGTGGCCGGAACCGGGGTGTTGGTCGATGTCACAGTCGGACTCTTTGTACTGGTATTGGTCGCCGTATTGGTACCCGTTGACGTTTTGGTGAACGTCGCGGTGTTTGTCGTTGTATTGGTCGCTGTCATTGTCGCCGTCGATGTGAAGGTATTCGTGGGTGGGGCCGGGGTATAGGTTGCCGTCATGGTCGGTGTCGCGGTACAGGTTTGAGTTGGACTCTTCGTCCCGGTATTGCTCGGCGTGTTGGTGCCCGTAGCCGTCTTGGTGAACGTCGCGGTGTTAGTTGTTGTATTGGTCCCTGTCAAAGTCGCCGTCGATGTGAAGGTATTCGTGGGTGGAGCCGGGGTATAGGTCGAGGTCATGGTAGAGGTGGTGGTGAAGGACGGGGTCGGACTTTTCGTGCCGGTGTTGGTCGCCGAATTGGTGCTCGTAGCGGTCTTCGTGAGTGTGGCGGTATTAGTCGGGGTATTGGTCGCGGTCGAGGTAGCCGTAGAGGTAAAAGTATTGGTTGGAGGAATTGGGGTTTTTGTCGCGGTTTGGGTGAATGTCAATGTGGGTGTAGCTGTCCCGGTAAACGTGGGCGTCGGCCCTCCGCTGCAGGCCGGGAACTGAACACCCGTATCGCCATAGGAAGCTGTCGTATAGTAAGTAGCGTTCGTCTCGATATGGCTGAAACCATCATTGACCACAGTGGTCACGGAATGATTGTTGGCATCCGTCAAAGCGAAAGTGATGGGCGTGTTCCCCATCGTTCCTCCCGAACCGGGCCCTGGTCCCCAATAATTATAGGTCGTCCTTGGAAGAGCGCTCCAGGTCCCTCCGTAATCAATACTCACCGCCTGTATGGGAATAAGTTCATTCACGAAAACGATCTCGGCCCAATACTGGGTGGTCCCATTTTTCCAGAGATAGGCGATATTCCCGTCGGTGACCGGCGGGTTGGATGCCAACGCGTTCATAGCCGCCAAAGGACAAGGAATAATGATCCACGAAACAGGCTGGCCGTTAGCGGCCCCGTTATTCGTCAGTTGATTGAACGCTGTCGGACCCAAATCCACATGATGGGTGCCATCCACACAGGGAGCGTTGCTGCTGGAGGGACACTGGTCCACCATAATGACCGTGGTCCCGTAGGCCCCATTGAACATCTGTAAACAAGCTCCACAACCGCCGGAACTTTCGTAATCCTGTGTATTCAAGGCAGCGTAATTACCGCTCGCGAAAGCATTAATGGCATAACTGCAATTGGGGAGGCTACTGGTCGAAAGGGCATAACTAGTTGGGCCTGAACCATTATTGTAATTGCTGGTTCCACCCTGGTTGGTTTGAACAATGGTTGTTGGATTGGAGCAATAAGGATAGCCGACATAGGTAACCCCGGCCCCGACAGCCCAAAGGGTGGACGCCCCTACCCACAGGAGAGTTACCATCAAAAGTTGGTTGATGATTCTTAGGCCCGTCTGTTTAACATCAAAACCGCTGGTCTTCACTTGGAGGCTCAATTCTCTTCATTCGACAAAGCGCTGGGTTAATATTCAAGGATTCGTCACACGGGCGGGTATGGCATAGCTTTTGGAAGATAAAATTCTGAAATGTCACGAACACATTCAAGCGTTCTTTAAAAAATCACCGAATGACAAGGAGCTTCAAGGTTTTGTTCAGGTTTTGAGCTCCAGTGATTTCCAGTTTTACATAATAAAGCCCATTGGAAACCTGGGTTCCTTTCTTGTCTTTCAGGTCCCACATCCAGGTCATAGTCGAGTTGACCGAGAAGGACCCTCCATAAACCTTTCGGAATGCCAAGGTATAAACCGCCCACTTCACAGTCGAAGGTCCCGGGACTTCTATATCGATGTTAACTGGTTGTCCTTCTGAAGGATTGGGATAAGGGCCAAAAACGACTGGTTGGATAACCGTTGTGGGTGTCGCTGAAAAAGTTGGCGTGTTTGAAAGGGTCGGTGTGAATGTAAAGGTGTTAGTCGGAGTTCCCGTCCAGGTACTGGTTGAAGTTGGTGTGAAACTAAAGGTCGGCGTATTCGTTTTGGTCGGAGTGAACGTATTCGTAAAAGTATTGGTCCTCGTGTAAGTATTGGTGGCAGTGGGGCTATTACTGGCCGTACTCGTCATGGTCGGGCTCAAAGTCGAGGTGGACGTAAAGGTTTGGGTAGCGGTGTTCGTAACGGTCGCGGTATTAGAAGGGGTATTGCTATTGGTATTGGTAGCCGTCGGGGTCGGAGAAAGGGTTTGGGTCGAAGTGAATGTAAGTGTTGGCGACAAGGTTAAAGTAGGCGTATCGGTAAGGGTCGATGTAGAGGTGGATGTCCTAGTATTGGTAGGCGACATTGTCAGGGACGGGGTAAAACTGAATGAGGGTGTGAAAGTGAGCGTGGGAGTAGGAGTTGTAGTCGGCGAAAGTGTCTCCGTGGGAGTAAACGAAATGGTCGCCGTATTGGTGGGTGTGTAAGAAAACAAAGGAGTGTCGGTGGATGTCGAGGTCGGGGTAGATGTCGCGGTCAAGGTGGATGTAAATGTCGAGGTTTTGCTGAAAGTAAACGTCGCTGTAGACGTAAAAGTCTTGGTAGCTGTATTGGCCATGGTATAGGTGGACGTCGCGGTTGGCGAGGCGGAATTCGTAAATGTCAAAGTAACGGTAAAAGTCGGGGTCGCTGAATTGACCAAGGTATTGGTCGAAGTCATAGTCGATGTAAGGGTACCAGTTAAGGTCGGAGTTTTTGTGCTGGTAAATGTGTTAGTCGCCGTATTAGTCGCCGTTTTAGTGCTGGTAGATGTATTAACCAGAGTATTGGTGGCAGTTGAAGTGTAAGTCGGCGTAGGGGTATTGGTAGCCGGAATGGGTGTATTGGTTGAAGTAGAAGAAGCTGTAGCGGTGGCTGTAAAAGTCGAGGTCTTAGTGGCGGTGTTCGTCGCTGTTTTAGTCATTGTATTGGTTGGAGTGGATGTCGCGGTCATGGTGGCTGTATTGGTGGGCGGAGCAGGTGTATTAGTCGGAGTATTGGTGAAGGTAAAAGTTGGCGTTGAGGTGACTCCCGAGCAATTGGGTGTGGGGGTCTGGTTCAAATTGTAAAGCCATGTCGAGACCGGCGCGCCATGATAAGAGGTGGTCGGAAAACCGCTCCAACCTGATAGCATGGTCGGACCTACGTCCGCGCTAAACGCCCACCCAGTGGCGTTATAAACATAGCCTTTATTATTCGCGCCATCGATCCAGCCTATGACAGTATTGTCCCAACCAGCGGGGTCACCGGAACCAGCGCCAAATTCCTCAACATCGACCGCGCGAATGCTGGTAGCAATGGTCACGAATGGATCCCACGTAGTTTCGGAAGCCGTACCTTTATTGCTGTAAACGTGGGCTGTGTAGATAACTCCGTTGCCCGAACCAGTATCTGTCAATCCACAATTTGTCCCCCCCGTGCAACTGGTACTTCCGCTTGCTACTCCGGTCAGGTCGTAAGCCCATTGAAGACCACCCGCTAAGCATATGTTGTTAGCGCCCGCGTTTCTAACCGCGGTCAAAAGACCCTGGAGGCCAGGAGTATAGGATGGCGTAGATCCTGTAGAACCACCGGTTCTCCACACATCCCAGCTAACATCATGTGGTTCATTGTAAAGATCGAACATGACCGCGGGATTATTTTGTAGCCAGGAAGTGCCTGCGACATTGCTCCAAAAGGTAACAGCGTTCATATCTGGCATGACTTGTTGCGCATTGGCGCTTCCCCATCCCGTTCCGCCGCAAGGGGATGTAGTAGTTGAACTATTGGATGTTCCCGACCAATGCAGATCCAAATCCAAGTACACATTGTTGGTGTTACAGTAGTTAACAACAGCTTGGATCATTCCCTGGTAGGCCACTTGATTAGGGGTTTTTCCGTTGGCGTTACAACCGAACCAAAAATCCTGGTTGATGGGGAGTCGAACGCAGTTGGCGTGCCAAACACCCACCGCCTCAGTGACCAGAGCTATATAATTGGTCATGGTGACCCCATTGATGGTTGTCGTTGGCGCTCCACCATTCCATTGATCACCCTGGGGATCGAATTCTAAACCTGAAAAATCAACACCTTTCAAGCGAACCGTACAGCCGCCGCTTGCGGTTACAATTTGGTTTCCAACAACTTTTAATTGAGCTGATGTTGCCAGTGAAATAGCGGGGAATAATACAGAACACAAGAATACTATCAAAGAAATGAAATGGATATTTTTGACTGAAATCGTTTTTAGGTTGGTCACCTAGTATTCCTTTTTGAGGAAATTTGTTGAGTCAAAATCACCTTGCAAGACCTAAAAATGCAATTTCTATGCCCTTTTTTAAGGGTTTTGTTTATCGATAAGATATTGGAATTATGTATTTATAAGCTAGTTAAAAACAATAAATAGCCGAAAATCCGTCATCTTTTTGATGTTTTTTATGAGAATTTGACAGTCTTATCAAGAAATATTTAGGACTTAATTGTGAATTATTTCACTAGATCCAAGCTTGTTGTGTTTTAAACCCTTATTTTTATAACCCGTATTACTCTACTTGATCGAAACAACACCCTTCTCCAAAACTTCTTCAGCCACTCCCCGTTGCTTCATAACCAAGTGAAGTTGATGCCTCAAGATCGGCATTCTCTTGGCCAACTGCCTAAGCTCCTTGGATGAGATTACGAGGGTCGTGACATCCGTTAATGCCTTGGCGGTTGCGTTTCTTTTATCGGTATAACCCATGGCCACATTCTCGCCAAAGAAATCCCCGGGTTTTAACTCAACAGAAAAAACCATTTTTCCATGCTCGTTTTTCCGGAAGATCTCGACCTTGCCCGAGGAAATAATATAAAAATCCTCCGTCTTGCTTCCCTGTCTCATCACTAACTCGTCCTTATGGAAAGTCTGGCTTCTGGCCAGAAGCGAAATCTCGTGTTTGGCTGTCGGGTCCAGGTCCCTGAAAATCGCCACAGCGGAAATGACCGGACGCCTTTTCCAAAGGCTTGAAAAATTCTCTTTCAAATCGTTCTTTTCAACGAATTCCAGGAATAGTTCTCCCGCCAACTTGAAGAGGGTCACCGGGGTCTTGGCTTGAACCGTCGCATTGGTCTTTGATTTGTTAATGATGGACATTTCCCCAAAAAAATCGCCGCTTTCCAAAGTGGCAAGAAGGGGATCTTTTTTGTTCTCAGGGTCCATCACATCGAGGGAACCGGAAAGGATGAAATAAAAACTATCGCCTTCCTGCCCCTTTCGCACAACTTCCGCGTTCGCCGGGAACTCGACCACTTGCCCTCGGGAAAAGAGTATGTTCAGCCAAGTTGGGTCCTTCACCTCAAAAAGCTTCAAGGCTTGAATGACCCCGTTATAGACCGATTGGGAATAGGTCCGTTCTTTCAGGAAAGTCTTTCCCCACCCCGGCTCGCCCACTTGGTATTTGGCTCTGTCCACTTTCGAGGGATTGATATGGTAGAAAAGGAATTCTGTCCCAGGGTTCTTAGCGATAGTCTCATCCCAATCGAATGGTTCCCCGTGGATCATACCGCCGCCCGCATCCAACATGGCCAAGCACTCATCGCCCCGAACCAGGTTCTTCATGCGGTCGAAATGTTCCTGACTTACCACCCCATTTGAAACCAACTGCCCAATTCCCTTGAAATTATCCAGGTCGCTGGAATGAAGGATGGTATAGGGCTTTCCGTTCTCATCCTGGACCGTCACCCTGAAACCAATGGTAGGGATGGAATGTACCGTATAGAAGAACTCCCAGATCGCTCCGTACATGTTGTAGCTTTTGCCCGGAATGACCTCGATGAAGTTCACCATGAGTTTGACCATCTCAGGCGATTCCCCAATGACCCTGGCCACCTTCAACACGGTCGTTTCAAATATTTCCCTTGTGGTGATCAAAGTAAAAGAATGCTCGGAAAGCATCAATTCACTCAAGGCACAATGGTCATCATGAACATGGGTTTGAATGATGGCGGTCAATCGGTCCTTGGAAACCCCCACTTGCCGAAGATATTTACTAATACCAGAAGAAGAATCCACGAGAAAACCATTGCCATTTACCCACAAGAGCAGTCCCGTTGTAGGTCCCGCCGGGTCGAACCCGGAGTAACAGCCCAGAACTTTCAGTCTTAGGGCTTCGGGTTTTTCCACCGGACCAGTCAAATCGGCCAGGGGAGCCATCTGTTCGCCTTGAAAATTTAGATCTAACTTTTGGGTTTGGCCATGGTCGGAAACCTCATAGCAGTTACCGCCAAGCCTTTTGATCATATAATCACTGGTTCCGGCGAAAATAGGGACGGACACTTCCCCTTCCTCATCCGGCATGGTCACGAACTCGAACAAATCCTCTATCTGCTGGACCACACCTTTCTTTTGAATGGCCATGCCTTCGGTCATTTTGCAGATCATCTCAGCCCGAGCTTTGCTCAAGCCCCATTTTTTCATCTCCGCCAAGGTGGGCCCCAGTAGGGTCACGCGCAGGATGTCATAAAGCCGTTCACACATATCCTTAGTGCCCAAAATACGGAATTTTTTTCCTTGTTGAAAACCCTGGTCGACGAACAAGAACCAATAACCCAGGAATTCCAAGGCCATTTGGGAAACGCCGTTAATGTGCGAAATATCGGGAAGTATTCCGACGTGAGGGATTTTTTTCTTTTGTTTTAAAAGGACTTTGAGGATCTCAGCGGGACTTCCAAGGAGTGCCGACTCTTCCGGACCTTCTATATGGTAACAACCGGGGACAATGGCGTTGATGAGCATTGAAACTCCTTTGCTTTCCTTACTTCGCAAGGTGGTTTAACGGTCCACTTTTGGATTCAGGAAGCCATTTAGGTTTGCGTTATAAGTAGAGGGTTTACTGAGTCATTCAACCATTTCTTATAACCGCATATTTCTTAACTACTATAGGAGTCCTTAAAAAGCAGGTCAATAATTAACCATTTTTTAATATTTGCTGTTTATTTAATGGTGTTTTAACCCATCCAGCAACCGGTCTTTCTCGGAATTATTCCTCCCCATCCATTTCCCCTATTTCAGGTTTTTCGGAAACAGGCAGGCCTTCCACGTTCTTCAATCTCTTTTCGATGGTCCGAGTTTTCTTGGCCGCGCTTTCTATGGTGTTGCTTGCTTCCTGCAACTTTTTATGGGTTTTTTCCAACAACTCCGTGAACTTTCCAAACTCGTTTTTCACCATCCCCAATATGCCCCAAACTTCGCTGGTCCTCTTTTCGATGGCCAACGTCCTGAATCCAATCTGTAGACTGTTCAATAGGGCCGCGAATGTATTGGGCCCGCTCACCACGACCCGAAAGTCGCGTTGAAGCTGGTCCATCAAGGCCGGGCGTCGGGCCACTTCAGCGTAAAGACCCTCGGTGGCGAGAAAAAGAATGGCAAAATCGGTGGTATGGGGCGGATCAAGATATTTGGTCTTGATGTCCTTGGCTTCCTGTTTAATTCGGGTCTCAAGCGCTTTGGACGCTTCCTCCGCCAACGAAACATCACCCTTTTCTTGAGCATCGACCAGACGTTGGTAATCTTCCTGAGGGAATTTGGCGTCCACCGGAAGCCAAACCTCCTGGCTTTCGTCCTTATCCCGACCCGGCAATTTAATGGCGAACTCGACCCTTTCGCCGCTTCCCTTTTTGGTCTCTTGGTTAGTGGCGTATTGTTCGGGTGTCAGGACTTGTTCCATCAGGCTTCCCAATTGAACCTCTCCCCAGGTCCCCCTGGTTTTCACATTGGTCAGCACTTTCTTCAGGTCACCCACATTTGCGGCCAGATTCTGCATTTCCCCTAGCCCTTGATGCACCTGTTCCAGTCTTTCACTGACCATCTTGAAGGAATCACCCAGGCGCTTTTCCAGGGTCGATTGAAGCTTCTCATCCACCACCGCCCGCATCTGTTCCAACTTCTGTCCGTTATCGTCCTGAAGTATTTTCAGCCGGTTCTCGATGGTTTCCCTCATCCGCTCCAGCCTTTGTTCATTTCCCTGGGTCAGGATCATGAGCTGACTCCCTAATTCTTCGCGGGATAGTTTGGCGTTCGTGTTAGCTTCCTCGCGGTTTCGGCCGATCTCTTCCCTCAAGGCCCGCTCAAGCTTTTCTTGCCCTTTGGACAAGTCATCGAAAGAACGTTGCATCGACTCGCCGGGAGAACCAGCGGCTTTCCTGGATAGAAGGATCCCAACGAGGATCAGGTTGATGATCAAAAGGGTGAGAATGGCGGTTTCCACTTAGATTCCTTTGGCCGCAAAAAGCTTGAACCAGCCTGCAAAAGTTATCTTATCCTTCAGGGGAACAAAGTCGCAACGTTTTCAGGGCCAATTAAGCCCCTCCCGCCGCTTTTTTCCCTTTATTCCTTCTTCATTACCATTAAAATGCTTTGATTCACCAAGGAGAATTTTAATTTATGGCCTTTATCGATCCGTTCAGCCGTTACAAACCCATGTCCCTGTCGAGAAAAAAACGCACCAAGCTTCCCTCCGCCCGCACGGTCGTCCTGATCATCATCATTTTCTGCGGATTGGTGACCTCCAAAACATTCCTGATGAACCAGTATAACTACCTCCAGGGACTCAAATATTGGCGTAAGGGCGACCTGGAACTTTCCCGCATGGAATTCAACAAGGTCTTGACCCGCAACCCCGGTAACGCCAGGGCCATCGACGGTCTGGGCCTGGTGGAGATCAAGGCCGGCAACTTGGACAAAGCCAAGGACTTATATGACCAGGCCATCAAGCAAGGCCTGACTTTTAGCCGACGTTTCAATCACTTGAAAACAGGCCAATTATTCATCGATGACGGGAAATATCAGGAAGCGGAACTGGAACTTCAACACGCGCTGGAGCTTCAATCCAACAACCCGGATGTTTACATCGCCCTGGGCACCACCGAAAGGGCCATGGGTCAAGTCGCCAAGGGCGAGAAGGAATATGAACAAGCCCTGAACCTCGACCCCAAGAACAAAAAGATCCAGGTGCTTTTGGAACAAGCCCGCGAAGAACGCGACCGCGGTTCCATCTATTACATATTCGACCGCAATGGGGTTCCCCTGGCTTTGGAATGGGCCAAGAACGGCGAGAAAGGCTATCCCTTCGGGAAAGAATTCGCCCATATCATCGGGTATTACGACACCAACGAAACCAATAATCGAGGCTCGGCCGGTCTGGAGAAAGTCTATCAGTCCTATTTCCCCGGCAACAAACTTTACCTGACATTGGATAGCCGTATCCAGAGGGTGCTTTCCAAGGCCATGGGTTGGCAAAAAGGAGCTATCGTTGTTCTGAACCCCCGAACCGGCGAGATCCTTGGCTGTGTATCCCAACCGACCTTCACGCCTGAGAAGATCCACGAAGGCTGGTGGGATTATATCGGCAACAAAAACACGCCCTTGAAAGACCGTGCGTTGGAAAGTCTTTACGAACCAGGGTCCATCATCAAGATCGTCACTTCCGCCGCCGCGGTGGAAAAGAACCTCAACCTGAACACCGTCTTCCCCCTTTACTGCAAGGGATATACCTACATCGACGGGAAGATCTTCTATGATTGGCAAAAGCACAAGACCATCCGCAGTTTGGAGGAGGCCTTCGATACTTCCTGCAACATGGCCTACGCCAAACTGGGCTCAACCCTGGGCGAGGACACCCTTTTCGAATTCAACAATCGTTTCGGGTTCAATTCCCTCCCCAAGACCATCAACATCCCCATGTCCATGGGCGTCTCCCCTAAACTGGGCCTGACCAAATACGAGCTTGCCGAGGCCGCCACCGGCTTGGGGAAGGATTTCCGCATCACCCCCATGAACGCCGCCTTGATCGCCTCGGCCATCGCCGACGACGGGGTCATGATGTCACCCTACATGGTCGATAAGTTGACCAATATCAACGGCAAGGTCCTGGAAGAGAACAAACCCCAGGTCTACAAGAACACCATCAGCCGCCAGACCGCCCAATTCCTCACCACCATGATGGTCAATGACGTGGAGAGGGGTATCGGGGTCAAGGCGCGGGTGAAGGGCATCAAGATAGCGGGCAAGACCGGTACTTCCGGCTCCCGGGACCCGAATTTCCACGCTTGGTTCATCTGTTTCGCCCCGGCCCAGAACCCCAAGATCGCCATGGCCATCCTGGCCGAGAACGGCGGCACGGGCAAGGACGTGGCCGCTCCGATCGCCCATAAAGTTTTCGAGGGGATCTCTGATATTATTGACTTAACTTCAGATAAGGATAGCAAATGAACATTTCGGGAATGGACCTGGTCAAAGGGGCTATCTCAAGCCTGGTGGGCATGGTCGGTTTTTGGATGCTCATGAGAGGAAAAAAAACAATGGACACTTCCTTGATGATAAAGGGTGGCGTTCTTTTGGTGCTATCCACCTGGATGTTCTGGTGATCCCTTTAGTTTAAATTGGTAGGGTGCTGGGCCTTGATCGATTGAAGCAACTGCCATATCCGGGAATAATCCGGCGATTTTTCGGCGTTTTCCAGGTACAGGGACAAGGCCGCTTCCGCCTCTTCTATTTTCCCCAAGGAATAACAAAAGACACCCAGGTCCCGGACACTGTCCATATCCCCGGGCTTCAGTTTGACCATCCATTCCGCTGTCCATAACGCCCTCTCCACTTGCCCCCTATCCGAATGGATGCTTTTCAAATTCAACAGGATGCGGTGAAGGATATCCTTGATCCCAGCCGTTCGAAGATGGCGGAGGGGCTCGAACTTGACGTCATCGGGTAGATACCGACGCAGTATCTTTTTCAGGCTGGCCTGGTCCAGCGTCTTCCCGCCGTCGAAAACGTCGACATATATGTTCCGGCGAACGTCCGCCGTCGATTGTTTCCAGGCCACCAGGAATCGGCCGGGGAAATTGATCCCGACAAGGGGCAGCTCGGCCATCCACCCCAATTCCAGATAAACGACCGACATGGTAATGGGAATCCCTAATCTCCGGTCCATCACATCGGATAAATAACTGTTTTGGGGGTCGTAATAATCCTTTTCATTCGCCTTGAAGCCCAGGTCCCCGAAAAAAAACTCGTTGAGCTTTTCCAGCTTCTTCTCAGGGCTATTGCAGGGGGCTGTCCGATGGAATACCTCTCCACCCATTTCCTTCAGCAAAGCGAGATAAGGGGCCGTTTTAAGACGTGGATATTCGTGCCGGGCGATCAACAAAGCTCCCTCCGCCAGGCTCCACCGGTCGGTCGGCTGTTGGATGTACTTATTAAAATCCGCGTTGATCTTGTCGGTCGAATTAATGACGTCCTCCAGGACGATACCGGGGAATATTTTTTACTGAGTTCAACTCAAGGGATCTCGAACTTTTTAGGATAAACCGTTAGGTTTCGATGCCCCTTCGGGGTCACGACCAGCAAGTCTTCGATCCGCACGGCGCCAACCCCGGGATAGTACAGCCCCGGCTCAACGGTAATGACCTCTCCCTTTCGAAGGACATGGTCGGAGGCGTTCACTCGCGGCGCCTCGTGCACATCCAAACCCAGCCCATGCCCGGTGCCATGGAAAAACCCGACCATGGTCCCCATCCTTCGTTCGGTCATATATCCCTTGGATTCCATATCGGCCTGGATGGCCTTATGCACATCTTTGCCATTCACCCCGGGGGCGACCATACCGATCCCCTTCTCTTGGGCGGTTTTGACCGCCTCGTACTGGGCCTTCAAGGCCGGACTTGGTTTTCCCTTCACGAAGGTACGGGTGATATCGGCGTAATAGAATGTATCGGCCGACCTGGGAAAAACATCCACGACCAGCGACTGGTTCGCCCAAATGAATCCCGAGCCCTCTTGGTGTGGGTCGCATCCCTGGTCGCCGCTGGCCACGATGGTATGACTGCCGATACAATTATTTTCCATCATGGAAACATTGAGAACTTTTTTCAGCAGTTCAGAGGTCACCCATTGGCCCCGGTAGGCTATCTTCTTACCTACGACCTTGGAGGCCCGGAGCAGGTTTTCCACCTTATGGATAGCCGCCTCAGTATGCCGAAGGGACTGGGTGATCTTCCGGATCTCTTCGGTCGATTTCGTGACCCTTTCCTCAAAAAACGGCTCTTCCTTGCTAAAAACCCTTATACCCCTCTGGCGTAAGGCGTCGGCCAAACCCAGGTTGAAGTTATAAGGGACCGTGATCTCGCGGACTTTCTTCCTCTTCAGGAAACACGCCGTCACATCCGCCACACCAGGTCTTTCCACGCCCTGTTTCTTAGCTTGTAATTGGATGTCCGAATAAGGAACCACCTCATCCACCTTGGCTTGCTTCTGGGCCCGGCTCAATTCCAGGTCGCTCATTAAGATGATGGTTTTTCCCCCGATATTGAAGAACGGGAAAGGATCTGGCACCGAGAACTTGACCGCGTAATAAAGGTTGGAGTCGTACTCGCTGGCGGCATACATCATCAAGTTCGTAGGGGACGCGGGCTTTGGGCGTGGCACAGGATGCTCCTTAGGACATGCTTTCTCTGAGTGAGCGGAGGCGTCCTCGGCGCTTGAGTTCCTCGCGCAATTCCCTTATTTTCCCGGTCAGTTTCTCGCGTGGAATTTCCAAAAGATTCCCCTCCACTTCCAGCGATGCCGGCATATTGAACTCGGAGGTTTCCGAATCCACAAAAAGCACGTCTTTGACTCCCAAAGCCTCTTGGTAATCCTTGGCGATTTCAGTGAAATAACCCTTTTTATCCTGCACTTTGCGGAAACGGTAGACCAAGGCGCCCAGCATTTTCCCGCCTTCAGTGACCGTATGGATGAAATGCACATCCGTGATGGCGTCTTCCATGGCCAGTTGGTCCTCGGGAAAATAGCTGGAAACGAAATCGATGAGCCACTTGAAGCTCTGCTGTAGATAGACCTGCTGGGTCGCCTGGAAATTCTTGATCTGTTCCTGTATTTCCTCTTCGGTCGGTTCCCTCTCAAGTGGGGCTGGGGTTTGGTCGGTCACGGTAACTCCTTTAATTGATGGCCTCATGATACAAAAAACAATAGTCAAAGAATACATCCCAAAAATCAAAACAAATTGAACCACCAATACACCATGCCGACCTTCAATAAAATATAAAACGAGGTCGGTATGGTGCCCTTGGTGGTTAAATGCCTTTTGCCTTCAAGTCGAACTTTTTCAGTTCAGTATAAAGAGGCCCTTGAGACCTCAGTTGACTACGAAACAGAACAAAATGATCCACTGTCATTTTCCCCAAAGTGGCGGGGCATTCGGTTTGGAGTTTTTGAACAACTATGGAAATATCCCCCGAAGTCTTGACCCTCCCCAAGGTCAAGTGGGCATGATATGGTTTCTCTTCCGGGCCCAAACCGACCTTTTCCAACCCTTTTGAAATTTCCGTGAAAAGTCGAGAAAGCTTTTCTTGGCCAGACAAGACAGGCACAAAGAGAACCTTGGGATGCTTCAGGTTCGGGAAGGCTCCAACCCCGCCCAATTCGATCTCGAAGGGCTCCACCCCAACCACCGCCCCTTCCAACTGACTTTCAATAGCCGGTATTTTGGCTTCTTCCTGGTCCCCGATGAATCGCAAGGTCAAATGAAGCTGCGCGGGTTCCACCCACTTGACCGGGGATCTGGTTTTAGCCATCTCGCTCAATAAATCGACCAGGGGCGGGCGTAACGACTGGGTTAAAGGAATGGCGGTAAAAAGACGGATCATCGGCGATAGTATCTCAATCAACCAGAGGCAGTTGCAGGCAATGACGGCGCAATATCTCCAACGCGGCTTGGCTGGTCCTGAACTTCACATTTTCCCTATTCCCTGAAAAGCGGAACTCGAATGCCTGGGTCGACTCCTCATCCGAAATACCGATATAGACCAATCCAACGGGTTTTTCATTCGTCCCGCCCCCCGGGCCAGCGATACCGGTGGTGGCCAGTCCAATGGAGGCTTTACTTACTTTTCGGACATTTTCGGCCATGGCCAATGCCACTTCCTTGCTGACCGCGCCTTTTGTTCTGATCAATTCCGCGCCCACCTGAATGGCCTCGGTCTTGGATTCATTACTATAAAGAACATAACCTCTCAATAAGTAGTTTGAACTGCCGGGGACCTGGGTGATCCGGTGGGTGATCAGGCCGCCCGTGCAGGACTCGGCCACCGCCAGGGTCAGATGGCGGGTCATGAGCAATTGACCGATGATGTTTTCCAGATTATCCTGGTCCAGCCCATAGATCGTGTTAGGAAGGCGGGTGGTCAGGGTTTTCCCAAGGTTCTCCAGAAGAATGTCCGCTTCCGCCTCGCTGGCCGCTTTGGCGGTCAATCGGATATCCACACCGGTCGAATGGGCCAGCACCCCGACCGTGGGATTGGTGGACCGCTCGAAGATATCCAGTATCTTCTCATTCAAAAGGGATTCGCTGATACCCGTCGTCCGGAACACTTTCGACTTGATGATGGCGCCGGTAGGCGCCAAGGTCTTCACCTGCGGCTTAACCGTCGCCTCGAACATAGCCTTCATCTCGACCGGAACTCCGGGCAAGCACACCAGGAGGGTTTTGGAAACTTTGACGATGAACCCGGGGGCCGTCCCGACAGGGTTGGGGATGACAGTCGCCCCCTGGGGAATGAAAGCCTGGTTCAGATTCGCTTTTGAGAAGGGCCTTCCGATTTTGACGAAAAAGGCCTCGATCTGTTTGGCGATTTCCTCATGATAAACCAGGGGTTTCAAGGAAAGACGGGCGGCCACCTTGCGGGTTACGTCATCCACCGTCGGGCCCAAGCCTCCGGTCGCGATAACCACCTGGCTTCTTTCGCAGGCCAACTTCAGGGTCGCTTCAATGCGTTTTTCGTTGTCGCCTACCGCCTGAAACCCATAGACATCGATCCCCATCAAGGCCATTTGCTGGGCTAGCCAGGCGGAATTGGTGTCGACGTTTTGCCCCAGTAATAATTCCGTGCCGATAGCGACGATCTCAGCGTTCATATATTCCTGCCTATTATTTGATTTGTAGAATGACCCAGGCCCCGATACGAAGCCAGGCATTGGCGTAAAGTCCGGCCATTAGGTCGTCGGTCATGATTCCCCAACCACCCGGTAATTTTTCTAAACGGCGGATCGGGATGGGCTTCCAAATATCGAATATCCTGAAAAGAATGACCGCCATGATGATGAAGGGCCACTCCTTCGGTATCCCGACCAAAGCCACTCCCATACCCAGGACTTCGTCGATCACGGCGCAGGAAGGGTCTTTTTCACCCATCGACTTTTCCAAAATACCTGTCGTCAATACTCCCAGGAAAAAGACACCGACCAATGCCCCGACCTGGACCAATGGACGATCCATCAGGAAATACCAACAGGGCGCCGCGGCCAAGGAGGCCCAAGTACCGGGAGCCAGGGGGATCTTGCCGATGCCGAAGAATGTCGCTATCAGGAAGTTGATGATTTTCATTTTTTTCCTTTTTCCTCAACGTCAAGAAAAACCAAAACCATTAGCCACCGATTAACACCGATGAACACAGATTCGAATTCAGAAAAGATAATCAATATTTAGATTTTTTACCATTCATATTCATCGGCGTTAATCGGTGGTTAAAATTTATTTTTGTTTGACCCAATGCATCCCATGAATCTGTGGCTAAACTTTTTACTTTTTCTCCGCGTTCAAGACGTGCCAATTTCGCACCAGATAATCCAGCCCAGAAATGATAGACATGACGGTCGCGTAGAACATCAGCCAGTAGGGACCGTACCAAACCAGATCATCCAGCCACTCTCCCGTCGTCCCCAATCGGGCGATGACCATGTCCCAATTGCCCTGGTATTTTTCAACCGTTACCCTCACGCAGACAATGGCGAGAATGACCGAGATAGCCACGATCTGGGAAACAGTCTTGTGTTTGCCGGTCCGGCTGGCGGCGATGACGACGTTGCGGCTCAGGGCCAGTTGGCGCAATCCCGTGATAAGAAATTCCCTGGCCGCGATGATGACCACCATCCAGGCCGGCACCAATTGTTCCTGCACAAAGGCCACCAGCACCGTGAGGAAAAGGATCTTGTCCGCCAAGGGGTCTAGAAGGGTCCCAAAATCGGTCTTCAGGTTGTACTTGCGGGCCAGATAGCCGTCCACGTAATCGCTGATGCCTCCCCAAGCGAAGAGGATGCCCGCCGTCCACTTGGCCCAAACCTCATCCCGGAAGAAAAAGATCAAGAATAGCGGGGTCACCAGGATGCGTGAAAACGTGACCATGTTGGCCGAGTTCCACTGGGGACTATTGAATATTTTCTTTAGCCGGTTCCCGAAATTTTCTCTTTTTATTTTGTCGGAATCCAAAATCAAGGTTCCCTTGGTGCCTTGGTGCCTTGGTGGTGAATCATTAGATGTTATCTTTTGTTTATCCATGGTCTCTTTCAAACACCCTAACCGATCTGTTTTGCAACTAAGTCCTGGCCGAGCGTGTGGGATATTTCCACGTCCATCCATTGTCCCGGCTTGGCGTCCTGGGTGCCCTCGATTATAACCATCCCGTCCACTTCAGGGGCCTGATAGATGGTCCTTCCCTGCGCTTCGCCCTTCTCGGGGACCGATTCCACCACCGCCCTCAACCTTTCCCCAACCCACCGCTGATGGGATTTTTCGGCTATCTCATCCTGCAGCTTATAAGCCATCGCCAATCGTTCTTTTTTCGCCTTTTCCGGCACCTGCGCGCCCATGGTTCCGGCCGGCGTCCCCTCTTCCTGGGAATAGGCGAAAAAGCCGACATAATCCATGGGATGATCCTTCAAGAACACACACAATTCCTCGAAATCCTTGTCCGTCTCGCCCGGGAACCCGACAATAAACGTGGAACGAATGGACGAAAGAGGGAACTTGGTCCTGATCCTATCCACAAGCTTTTCCAGTAATGCCCTATCCCCGATGCGCTGCATAGCTTTAAGTATCTTGTTGCTGGCGTGTTGTAAAGGTACGTCGAAATAGGGTGTGATCCTGGGATGGGATGCCATGACTTCCAGCATTTCGTCCGTCACCCGGCTTGGGTATAGATAGTGAAGGCGCACCCACTCCAACCCATTCACTTTGGACAATCGCTTCAGAAGTTCTGCGATCTGCGGTTTCCCATATCGGTCCGAACCGTACCAGGTGCTGTCTTGCGCTACCAAGCAAAGTTCTTTCACCCCTTGGCCCGAAAGATTACGGGCTTCCTGTTCGATATCCTCAAGCGATCGACTGCGGTGGTGGCCCCTTATCTTGGGGATGATGCAAAAGGTGCATGGCAGGTCGCATCCTTCGGATATCTTGACGTAAGCGAAATGGGAAGGCGTTGAAAGAAGTCTAGGAGAGGAGGCGTCATAAACATAAGTCGCTTCATTCATGGAATTCGGCAACAGTGGCGGCTTGGCCTTATGTGTATTTTGATCTGCGGTTAATATTTTTTCATTCCCAATGTTTAACTTGGTGTCTTGGTGCCTTGGTGGTGAAATCTGTTGGACGACTTCTTCTACCTCGTTCAAACCGAAGAGGATATCTATCTCAGGCAATTCCTTCTTGAGTTCCTCCCCGTAGCGTTGGGCCAGGCATCCTCCCACCACCAGGGATTTCAAGCGTCCGGTCTTGCGCAACTTGGCCACATCCAAGATGGTATCGATGGATTCTTTCTTGGAGGCTTCGATAAATCCGCAGGTGTTAACGATGACCACTTCCGCATCGGCCGGGTCCTTCACTAGGGAGTAATGGTCCTGGGCCAGCTTGCCCAGCATAACTTCGGAGTCGACCGTGTTTTTAGGGCAGCCAAGGCTGATGACAGCGACTGTTTTGGTGGATGGATCGGAAGTTGGGTGTTTCTTGGCCATAAGGTGGCCTAATGTAACACAACCGCTCTTAAATTAAGAGGTGGTAAAACCTCTTTAACCACATGCCGACCTTCAAATGAATAATTAATGAGGTCGGTATAGTACCGATATCCAATATTTTTAATCGGATAATCGGCACGGAGACACAGAGACTCAGCTTAAGATTCTTGTTTCTTTCTTCAATTTTCATCCATTTAGCTGTGTCTCTGTGCCTCTGTGGTGAAAAGTGTTTTGGTAGTGCCTCTAATTAGTTACCTTTTCGATACTCTTCGAAATAATCTCGATCAAATAGTTTAAATCCTTCTTAGTAATACCAAGGGGCGGCATCACAACGATCACGTTCCCCAAAGGCCTCATCAGCACTCCCCTCTTCTTGGCCTCCACGCATACCTGGTACCCAATTTTCTGTTCATAGGGATAGGGCTCGTTCGTTTTCTTGTTCTTGACCAACTCGATCCCCCCCATCATTCCCCGCAAGCGGACATCAGACACATGGGGATGTGCGACCAATGGTTCCAAGAACTCTTGAAGCATCAAGCTTTTTTCCTCGACCCCTTCCAAGAACCCTTTTTTCTCCATCAATCCAAGATTGGCCAAACCCGCCGCGCAACCCAGTTGATTTCCCGTAAAGGTATGGCCGTGGTAAAAAGTCCGCAAAGACCCGAATGTTCCCAGGAAGGCGCGATAAACTTTCTCGGTCGTCAGGGTCGCCGCTACCGGCAAATACCCCCCTGTAAGATTCTTCGCCACACAAAGCAGGTCGGGCCGGACGCCCTCTTGTTCACAGGCGAACATGGTTCCCGTGCGCCCAAAGCCGGTGGCCACCTCATCCAATATCAAAAGAACGTCATAACGGTCGCACAATCGGCGGATGGCTTTCAAATATCCCCAGGGGTGGACCAACATCCCTCCCGCCCCCTCTATCAAGGGTTCCATATGAACCGCCGCCAACCTTGTTCCGTACTTTCGAAATAGGGCCTCAGCTTCTTTGACACAGTCCTTTAACCACCGCTCATTGGACACTTTTCGGCTTGAATAGTTGTGCGGGCTTCGTACTTTCAGCGTCTTGAATAACATGCCGCCAAATATCCCGTGAAAGAGGTCGATGCCTCCCAAACTGACCGAGCCGATCGTATCCCCGTGATAACCTTCCCGAACGGTCAGGAACAAGTTCTTGTTAGCTCTAGTGGGTTTTGTTTGTTTCCAGTATTGATAAGCCATCTTGGCGGCTATCTCGTTGGCTTCCGAACCTGAGTCGGAGTAAAAAACGCGCGTTAGCCCTTTGGGCGCCAACTTAACCAGCTTTTCAGCCAGCAATATGGCCGGTTCGTTGGAAGCCCCCAACATGGTGGAATGAGCGATCTTCTTGAGTTGTTTTTTGATAGCCCTGTCGATCTCAGGCACTTGATGGCCATGAACGTTGCACCAGAGGGAGGAAACACCGTCCAGATACTTCCTGCCTTTGACGTCGTAAAGATAGGTTCCCTTGCCACGGGTGATGATGGTTAGGTCTTGGTCTCTTTCCCATTCCTGTTGTTGGGTAAATGGGTGCCATAGGTACTTTTTGTCTTTTTTCGAGAGGTGGCTGTAGTTCATTTTCTCCCCATTTTTTAATGCCGGATTATGTTACTGAGGTTTTTTTATACCATTTAGGTTGTGCACACGGGCCTTTGTAAAAACAACCGAGCAGAATTTATTTTTACTTTTGGTTGATAAAAGTTTTTTTACGACAGGATTCCTTAACCACAGCCACAAGCCGAGGTTCGAGTTTTGGGTATTCTAGTCCCAATTGAAACTGGTTCCCGTCACTAACCAATTCCTTCTATTTAATTTTCTTGGAATTCTCATCTTTAAAAATCGTTTTGATCTTCACCTTTCGGTAGTTTCGTTTCTTTGCCAACTTGTAAATATTTTTCTTGTTTGAGATTAAAGCGATACCAGATTTCAGAATATTGAAAGTCCCCTTTTTCCATTCCTTCATTTCTTGTAACAATCTTCCAATTCTGTTTCACCAATCTCAATCCTCTTTCGCCTTGTGGTTCAAGAACACCGTTAAAACCAGTTACACCGTTAATTTCGGTATGGATCGGCTCTTCTGATTGCTCGAATTCCAACACTTCTTTGATCTCATCATGGACAGCCATGAACACATGCCCCTTCGTTGATTCTTCAACATCATTTGTGATTAGCAACAGACCTTTTGTACCATCTGTAAAATCAATTAAACTCAAAGACCCTTCAAACGGGGTATAGCTATCATCCCAAGTATTGTTTGAATTATTTTTCAAAGAAGTTTGGTAAATTACCTTTCCGGACAATTCCCCGTTTTCGAATGTAAATAGAACGAACTTTTGGTCACTCCCCCGGTGATGGGCAGCTAAGAAAATAGGGCCATGAACTGAAAGGACAAACTGTATGGCTGAGCTTTCGGTTAAATTAAAATAAGAATCGTTAGGCTCATCAACAGTACATTTTCCTAAAGGCATTTTCACCACACCCATTTCTTCCACAGCTGATGAACATTGGACGCATTGAAGATGGTCGTTAATCCATGTCCGGGCCAACCCCAACAAATTTCCCTTAGTCAATTCATCCACAGATTCATACCAGCCCAAAGTAAATGGACTTTTCCCCTGAATTTGGATTGGTTTTAAAGAATTGGCACACTCAACCAGAATGGGATTCCAAGTTTCCTTTTCCTCCTGGGGAAAATTCATGTTGAATTGTAGGGCGATCCACTTCCCATCCCTTACCAAAGGTATTTCTTTAAAATAGAAAATATGGCCATTTTCTTTATAACCCGATATGACAAAAAACTTCGGACGAAACGTTTTGTAAGTGATTTTGTATCTGACGAGAGATTGCAGGCGCCTTTCATATTCCGTCTTCCAGGAATGATGTTCCATGTTCACGATTCCGCGAACGGCAAGAAAAGTTTTGTCACTACTGTAATAAAAAATTCCTTCTTTCTTTGGACCTAGCGTTAACTGAGCGGGATATGTTATTTCAAATCCAAAACGGGAATCGACGAAAACGAGGCTTTTCGTCTTTCCGTCGGCCCCGGCATAAACCTCCGCGGGAAAAGAAAAGCAAAAATTCAACAAAATGAAAAAAACAATATAGTTTTTAATAAAACAACTCCATGTGTTGGATGTTATTTTTTCGTCTCTTCCTTTGTCAAATTCAGGTCACCAGATCGAACGACCCCAACGCCTTCATTTTAGCTCTCAGGCTTTAAAAAGGATCGTCCAATCAGGCGGTATTTCATGTGGCCCCATCAACAAATCCACATTTTCATTTCACCTCGGTTACTTTGACCACCGCTTCGGACCCATCCGAGTTGTGGTAGGTCTCGACGATCAGGCCCACCTTCTTCCGGGATATTAGTTTTTTCGGATAGTTCAAGTCGCTCCGGGTGGTCAAAACACCCTGAACCAAGAAATCATCCGAAAAATCGTCGAACTTCAATAGCTTCGGTGGTTTGGCCGGTTCAAAAGTCATATAAATTTTCTCGTCTTTGAGGTCTTGTTGCTTTTCTGGAGTTAAATACTTCTGATAAAAGACTTTGCAGTATTCCTCGCTTAACTTCCTATCGAAGTAATACTGCCAATCCTCATATTCGTTATGGTAGGACTTCTCGAAGAACGTCTTGGCCAGTTCGGCGTCGTCTTCCGCGTCGTCTTTCATCCGGTTATTCAATTCTTCGGGCACCTCTGGTGATCGCCTATTACTTAGGGATTGTAAAGAAAGTCCATCATTTGCTGATTTAGCTGGGCTCGAGGGCTTGTTCAAAGATGGATTTGCTTGGGTGACAGCGGTACCAATTTCTGATTTGGAAATTGGCACACTCAAATCATGTGTCTCGGTTTGTGACCTCGACACAGAGGCACCCCCTCCGGTATCAGCCTTTGCCGATACAGCTGGCATTAGACTCTTGAAACGTGCCGTCAGGTCCCCTGGGTGGAATATCCTGTCGTAAGCCGCCCAAAGAAGGGCCAATACGATGACCCAGAACCAAACAAACCGCATGAAGTCTTCCGCGGGCTTGGCCAAGTCCTTAACAGCCCCTTTGAAGGGTGTCCAGAAGATAGCCTTCAAAACCGCCCCTATGGCCTTGATGACCCATTGGACTGATTCCAGGAGGAATTTCAATAAACGCTCTTGGCCCTTATTCATGGGCGGGAGCCCATGGCCCGAAGCCACATGCTGAGGGCCACGATTTCCGGGTGCTGATTCCATTGGAGAATCAGCAGATATTCCCTTCCCAGTTTGGTGGTGCGAGGGGGTTACCTGGGTCGAGGCCTCCGAGACACCCTCCTTTTCTCCTTGAGGTCTGCTAGACCCCTCCACGCCCTCCGGACTACTAGGAGAAGGCCGGAAGACTGAGTGGTTGGCCGGTACTGGCTTTTTCTGGTAGTTAAAATCCTCCGGCTGGTTACCTGCTTTAATCCAATCCACCAAAGCCTTAACCTGAGCTTCGGTCATCCCCCGGTCGATAGCCGCCTCTAAGGTCCGCCGGACCAGGTCCTGAGTCTCGGTAGGGATGGGGGGATAGGGCCAGAGGTTCTGGGATTCGTCCCCTTCCTTCCTGACCCCCGGCTTGAGGGTAGAACTTGGGCCTAAATCGGCCAGTCGCAGGGCTACAGATTCCGAAATACCCCGAATTCCCTTATTTGAATTAGTACAATTTGTACTAATTAACCCCCTGGCTTCGGGGTTTAGGAGAGGGAGAAGGCTCAATGCTCGGTTCACCCTGGGTCTATTCATCTTCAATTTAAGCGCAACCTGGCCTTGGGTCAGTTCGGGGTTGGCCTTCACCCGTTGTTCGAGGCTCTGGTAAGTCGCCCACCAGCCCCTATCCCGGATGTCATTGTCCAAATGGGTGATCTCAACGGCCTCCCCCATTGTCGGGTTCAGGATAAAACCCCGGATAGTCTCCCATTTGAGCAGGGCTGCGGCCCGGTAACGGCGTTCCCCGGCGAGGATGCTGTAATTAAAGTCCCCGACCGTCCAGGGCCGGCCATCCCCCCTCAGTCGGGGATTATCTGAGTGGAGAGTTGCGTCCCCAGCCAGGGGCCGGGCCCTATCAGGCTGGACCTTGATGGGGTTCACCAAGCCCCGTTCGGCCAGGTTATCGGCCATATCTCGGATATCTTGATCGGACAACGCGGGGCCGGGGTTTTCGGGGTTTGGACGGATATTCTTGAGGGGGATTTCCTGGACACCGGGAAACATTTCCGGCAGGAGCGCCAAAACAGCTTCGATATCGACGGACATAGGAGTGCCTCCAAAATATTTTGATGGCTCCCCTACACGTCAACCTCATGTTGACGTGTGCTCTTTGGGTGTACCCATTTCCAAACAAGAAATGGGTTCCCCTGTTTGGAAATAAATAATCCAGAAATATCTCTTCGTCAATTCTGTTAACGTTTTTAGGATGCGGATTTTTTCTCAGGAGGGCTGACTGCCTAAAGAGTGTCTTGTTTTTAATGGGGAAAAGCAGGGTTACTGAATAGTTTTAACTTATCTTAAATTTCGAGATTTCTTTCGCCAGCATATCCAAGTCCTTCCGATATTTCGGGTTATAGGCCAAGGGGCCGTAAACCGGAACCGTCAGCAACTTCTTGAGCGCTTGGGCATTGGTCTTTTCGGATAGCTCCTTGCCCTTATACCCATTAAGCACGACCCCCAGCACTTTGATCTTTCGCTTTTGAAGGGCTTCGACAGTCAGCAAAGTGTGATTGATAGTCCCCAAGCCCGCTCTCGCCACCACCAAAGTCGGAAGCTTCCACTTCACGACCCAATCGATCGCCATAAAATCCCGGGTGATGGGGACAAGGACCCCGCCAATCCCCTCCACGATCATACAGTCGTATTTCTTTCTGGCTTTCTGATAGGTCTTTTCGATCTTGTCCAGCGAGACGGCTCCCTCTTTCCATGACGCGACAAAAGGGGAAAGGGGTTGTTGGTAATGGACCGGGACGATTTCGGAATAGGTGGAGTTTGGTAACTTGGCCGCTTTTTGGAGCAATTTACCGTCTACACTAATCATGCCACCAGACCTGTCCGACGAAGCTTTAGCGCAGGCGGAAGCCACTGGTTTCAGGACCCCCACACGAACGCCCTTGTTTACCAGCATCCTGGTCAACCCAGCGGCTATCAGGGTTTTACCGACACCGGTATCAGTTCCAACAACGAATAGTCCCTTCATTTTCCACCTGTCGATATTTATTTCAAAACGGGCTTAATGTTTCCGGTATCCGGAGAGAAAGAACACTCAGGAGAGTCGCTTTAAAAATCGCACAAATCCAAAACAGAACCGCTGTCATCCAAGTCAACACCCGGCTGAATACCCTTACCCTTGTAGGTCGGCAGCTTCACACGTTTTCCATTTCCGAGCAAATATCCATGCTGTGAAAAACAACGTCTAAGGGCATCTTCAATAATCGCCGATAAGGTTTGGTGGGTTTCGTCGGCAATTTTCTTAGCCAATTGATATAAGCGGTCGTTTATTTGTAATGTCGTTCTCATGCATAAAAGCATAAATCATCTTAATAAATATGTCCAATCAACCGACACTTTGCGCGCTTACGTAAAAAATGCTTGTGAGGCACTGCACTTCCCCCTCTGAAAGAGGGGGATGAAGGGGGAGTTAGCCGGTGAAATGGTCAGCACCAAGACTAATACCCCCTGTCCCCCTTTTTCAAAGGGGGAATGGTATTCCACGAAATCGGCGGTGTCTTGTCCGCCGGACCCGAGCCATTGGCAAACGTTTTGTACACAGGTATTACATTTTGATAAAGCAAAATAACGGACACCTAATCCACCTTTATTCATTACCTTTTACCCGACTCTACTGCCTCCGATCGCGCGCCTTTTAAAGGGACAAATAAATTTTAAGGGAATAAAATGACGAGGTTCTTCCGTATTCCATCATTAACTATTTAACTGGGGGACTTCATGTATGACTATTGGATCATGGTCGCGATCATCATCATCCTCGTGGTATTGGCTCTCGCGGTATTCGGGATCATCGCTTTTATCCGTCTGCTGACCCAAAAACCTGCTTCCACTGAAAAAAGCGAGCCATCCTCCACGATCACTGGGGATATCCGCCAAATCCTCCGTCAGCATGAAGAACGCCTCGCGGAGTTGGAGAAAAAAGCCGGCTTCACCAAACATGTTTCCGCGCCCGCGACCCCGCCCCCCATTAAAACCCCCATTAAATCCGAGCCCCCCAAGCCTAAAATTTCCGACCGTACCCTTGAAGAAGCGGTCGCGGGCCGATGGTTCCAATGGATCGCTTTGGCCGCCCTCTTGTTCGGCATGGGTTATTTCCTGAAGCTGGCCTTCGAGAACAATTGGATCGGCCCCATGGGCCGGGTGGCGCTGGGATGGATCGTCGGCGCCGCGTTCCTGGTCCAGGGCCATCGGTGGTTCACCAAATACCCCGTTTGGGCCCACAGCTTAGCGGGGGGTGGATTGGGGTTCTTATATCTGTCCACCTACGCGTCTTTCCAGTTTTATCAGATCCTGGACAGTGAAACGGCGTTCGGTGTCATGATCCTGACCACCGCCGCCGGCTCTGTCATGGCCGCGGCGGACCGTAGTCCCATCCTGGCCATTTTCGCTTCCCTCGGCGGCTTCCTCACGCCCATGTTGGTATCCACAGGCGAGGACCACCAAGCGGCGCTCATGATCTATCTGCTCATATTGAACGGCGGCATTTTCTTCCTGAGCCTGGTCGGCGGGTGGCGTTACCTGCGATGGGGCGGCGCCCTATTCACCTTTTTCTACTGCGCCGAATGGGCCCAACGTTTTTATCAGCCCGACAAGTTATGGCCTACCCTGGGTTTCCATTCCGCCTTCTTCCTTCTATTCGCCGCGACTTCCTGGCTCCAGGATTTCCAGAAACGCAAGGACGCCGATTCCGCGGACGCCCTGTTCAGCATCCTGAGCGCGGGCGTTTATTACGCCTCCAGCTATGCCATGCTGACCAACATCAACTTCCACGGGGAATACGACCTGGCGGCCGCCCTCTTAGCCATCGCCTTATCCGCCTTATACGCCTGGCAGTCCATGCGGATCTTGAATTCTAAAATCGCCAAATCCACTTATCTTTCCACCATCCTCTTGGGCCTGGCGGTGGCCTTCTTCGCGGTCGCTATCCCCGCTTATCTGAACAAGGGATGGATCACCCTGGGTTGGTCGGTCGAGGCTGTCCTGTTGGTTTGGACGGGCTTAAGGGAAAGCAGACCCGCTACCCGCCTGATGGCCTATGCCATCATGGCGCTGGCCGCGTTCCGTCTGGTCTTCATCGATTGGAACGGAACGACCCCCACCTTGATATGGAATGACCGGTTGATACCTTACGGCGCGACCTTGGCGTCGATTGTCTGGGTGATCCTGTTATTGAACCGGGCCAAAACCAAGGCCGATGAAGCCGAGATGGTCGTACCCATTCTGGCCATAGCGGGCAATTTAGTGGCCCTGCTTTATCTGAGCTTGGAAGTGGCCGATTATTGGAATCGTCAGGCCGCCGTTACTTTATGGAACGCCAAGGCCTTGAGCCTATCGGTTCTTTGGCTTCTCTACGCGGGAGGCATGATGGCGGCCGGGTTTTTCTGGAACCAAAAGGGCTTGAGGCTTGTGGCCATCATGACCTTTTGGGTGACCATCTTGAAAGTTTTCATCTTTGACCTGTCCGAACTACAGGGCGCCTCCAGGGTCCTTTCCCTGATCATCCTGGGCCTTATCCTCTTGGCCGTTTCTTTCGCTTATCAAAACCGGTCCAAAAACGCCGCAAAATCCCCCAAAGGAAAAGCGTCATGAAAAACTTCATTGGTTCGATCTTACTGGTTTTGATTTTCGGGGTCTGTTTAGGGGCCACGGAAAAGCCGGACTGGAAAAGCTGGCCTCAATATCGGGAGTTGAAAGGCACTGTTTCCAACCCGGATAACTTCGCCTCCGTCGTGTTAGACGACGGGTTTTGGTTCAATGGGAATATCGGGCTCAACAGCCTTCGTCTATCGAGCGGGAATGGCGACGAGGTCCCCTATTTCACACGGGTCGAACGCAAAGGGGACTCAACCCAAGAATTGACCGCTTCACTATTGGACAACAAAGTTCTGATCGGGGATAAAACCGTCGCCTTGGTGGACCTGGGGAAAACCCGTTTTTCCAATCGGCTGACCTTGGACTCCCCCAATGAGGATTTCAACCGAAAGGTCGTTATCGAGGGCAGTCTGGACCGTAAAACCTGGAGCGCCATCCTTTCCGACGGATTCATCTTCGATGTGTCCAACACCCGCAATCCGGCCAGGAAGGCCTATCTTTCCTATCCAGGGAAGAACGCCCGTTATCTTCGGGTTTCCATCCCCTTGAGCGGTCAAAAAGACGCCTTCATCATCAATAAGATCACGGTCACGGCCTATTCCCCGGAAACGGGTTATGTCGAGGAACGGTATTTTTCGGGGCAACCTCAAACCTCGGCGAATGGCGAGACGGTTTGGATCCTGGACAGGGACCATATCGGCCTTCCCTTGCACGAGATCGCCTTTGATTTTGAGAGCCGAAATTTTTGCAGGCCTGTAAAAGTCGAGTTATCCGACGATCAAAAAACCTGGTCTTTTTTCTCGACTTGCGGCTTCTTTTACGACGCTCAAACAGGAAACACGGAGAATCAATGGAAGGTTTCCGGCGCGGAAGGTTCAGGCCGTTATGTGAGGATCACCGTCACCGACGGGAACGACCACCCGCTGGTGGTTAAAAAAATAACCGTTCGACGGTGGCGCCGCACGCTCCTATTCCAACCCAATGCTCCCGGGCCTTACAAACTCTACTATGGGAATACCCAAGCGAAGGCGCCTGTATACGATATCGCTTCCTGGTCCGCCAAGACCAAACACGAGGAAGTTCCATGGACTATGGGAGAACAGAAGAATAACCCCGACTATATCCCGCCGTTCGTCCCATGGACCGCGAGACCGGTTTTCATATGGTCCGTCCTGGCCTTGATCATTGGGATATTAGGTTGGACACTTTGGGGTTCTTTCAAAAAACTAACAGCGTCCACCCGCCGATAATCTTAAATCGAGCCGTTGAAATCTAAAATATTCGTCTTAAGCTTTTTACTACATGGGATTTTTATCTTTGATTTTCTTGGTGCCCTTGGTGGTTCTATTGCCGTTTTTAGTTTCAGAGCTTTTTGAAGGCGTTCAGAAGTTTCTCAATATCCGCGTCCGTATGGGCGGCGGAGACGGACAAACGAAGCCGGGACGTTCCTTTGGGGACCGTGGGAGGGCGAATGGCTACCACCAGGATGCCTTCTTCCAATAACTTCTCCGACATCTTCACCGTCTCTTCATTTTCCCCGATGACGATGGGTAAGATGGGCCCAGCCCCCCTGGGAATCTCATAACCCAAAGCCCTCAAACCCTCGCGTATCTTCTTGGCGTTCTCCCAAAGCTTCTCAACCCTTTGGGGTTCTTCCTGTAAGACTTCCAAAGCACCCAGGGATGCCCCACAAACAGTGGGTGGTAAACCAGTGGTATAGATAAAGGTCCTGGCTTTGTTGATCAGGTATTCAATGAATACGCTAGAGCCGCAAACAAACCCGCCCAGGCTTCCCAGAGCCTTGCTATAGGTGCCGACGATGGCGGCGGGATATTCCCTTATAGGAAAATGATGAATGATCCCTTCCCCCTTGGCGCCCAATACCCCTGTGCCATGGGCGTCATCCACGACCACAAGGGCGTCATTCTCTTTGGCCAATTCCATGACTTTCACAAGGGGAACCAGGTCGCCATCCATGCTGAATAAGGCGTCGGTCACGATGATCTTCTTTTTGTACTTCGACGCCCTTTCCAACTGTTTCTCAAGGTCATCCATGTTGAGATGTTCATAAACCAGGAACTTGGCCTTGGACATGCGGCAAGCGTCGATAAGGCTGGCGTGATTCAATCGGTCACAGAGGACCGCGTCATCCTCTCCCGCCAAAGTGGAGATGACCGCCAGATTGGCCATA
The DNA here is from genome assembly GCA_963830915.1 of candidate division FCPU426 bacterium. GTDB lineage: Bacteria > Oederibacteriota > Muellerivitia > Muellerivitales > Muellerivitaceae > CAWHOE01. Next base: position 513 of record CAWHOE010000045.1, on the reverse strand, counting down.
TACCCGGTCGGGAAGGCCAGGCAACCTTCCAACCCTTTGAAGGACGCCGTCTTTTCTTCTAATTGTTGGTGGATGGGGAAATGGCCCGAGATAAGCCTGGAAGCTTGAGCGCCTGCCCCATATCGGATCAGGGCCCTTTGGGATCGTTCCAGCACTTTGGGGTGGTCGGCTAACCCCAAGTAATTGTTGGCGCAAAAAAGAACGCATTCCTTGCCATTGACCGAGGCCTTCATGCCGCCGATCGGGTCCACCGTCCGCAAGGAACGGAGCAATCCCTGGTGGTGAAGCTGATGCAGTTCTTCTTTTATGTCATCTAACCAATTCAATTAAAACCTCTTTTCACCACAGAGTCACATACCAGTATTCACTAAAAATATTTTAATGCGACTGGTATTGTACCGATTTCTATACAACTATTTATTTTGAGAATCGGTACAGAGACACAGCCTCTAACAAATCATTACTCAACTTTGGCAACTTATGGAATCGTCCTATTTTCCCCTCTGAAAGAGG
>CAWHOE010000044.1:0-55884 GCA_963830915.1 candidate division FCPU426 bacterium | reverse complement strand
CATGATTAGTGGTTGGACTCAATTAGGTATATGCTGTGTGGCCATAGAGCTTTCAAATGCCGCAGAGCCACAGCCAGGTGGTGGTCATTCAGGTGTTGGCTGTGACCATGTACTCATAGTTCGTGGTGGAGGAGGCAGGAGCCGATCAAGTATCTGCCGCCGCACCGTCACGGCCACGTCGAACAGGCCATGGTCGTTTGGGCGCACTGGGTGCTCAATGATTGCCGGTTTGCAGATGCCACGCTGCACACGCCTGTCCACTCAAACCCAGCACCTGGTTTCTGTAAACATCACACCAGGCTGTTGATTTATGCCAGCAGGATCAAATTCATGAACAGCATGTTGTGTGAGAGGGAGCTCCTTTACCGTTGCCGTGTGCCGGCTACATAGTGGCAGGTGGCCGGCCGGCTGTGGAGGCAGGCGGCTGAGGGAGAAGAAAACGTGTGCTGTTGCTGGTGGTGGCGAAGGGTTGTCGTGTAGCAGATGCAGCATGAGGGATTTGTCATCCATCAGCTAATTGGAGCTGCTGTGTGATGAGGTGTATGTAGGTAGGCGAGGTGTCGGGGTCGGCGGTGGCGCAGCACCAGGCTTGATCACGCCGCTCCATCAAGGTGACGCTGGACAGGCCGTGGCCTTGACATCGGGCGAGACAAGATCACGTCAGCAGCCCGGCCATCATATCCTCGATTGCAGCCACCAAGGTTGAGTTGCCAAGAATGTTGCTACTGCAGATGTTGTCAGTTGGCACCAACAACACACCAGCAGGCTTCGGGGACTTGGAGGTCAGTTGTCAGTGAGGGCAAGCGGCCAAGCCGTGTCATGTTCATCGGGTGCTCGGCCAAGGACGAGGAGAGGCCTCTGCCACAGTACCGGTGAGGATGTGATTGCCTTCCAGGATGTTGCAGTGCAGTGCCAAGACTGCTGCATCACCAAGGTGGGGCCATGCCTTGCTCATAGTCTTGAATGCCACCCCCAACACTGCGAAGCTTAGAATTTCAATCAAGTGTACAGGCAACTAGGAAGGCTCCGCCACAACGTGAACTAGTGGTGGGTGCAAGTCAACAGATGATGCCTGCTGCTGACATGTTGCCTGGTCCTCCTGCTGCCCAGGAGCAAAGGCCGCAGAGCTGCAGCCACCAGGCATGCCAGCAACAAAGATGCATTTTGAAACGAAGGCATCAACAACCACCATGCAAACTGTTGCACAGAACCATTGAGTTTCAATATGCAGAACAGTTGTGCCAATGCCTCCCCTGCCAATTTTTTCCGTTTGCCACCCCCACCAAGCTGTATGCTCGTTAAATTATTGCTCACTCTTGTTTTCAGAGTTGTAGCTGATCACTTTTGCTGCTCCTGCTCCCACATTATTCCAGCACCACCCCGCCGCCATCTTGCTCTCCCTCTCCATGCTCCCCCACCTGCACATGCCTCGCGTGCACGTGGTCGAATCCATCATCACCTCTTTGTAGCAGTTCCCGTCCACAACCATGAGAATCGGAACGGTCCAACAGGCAGCTATCTTGGCCTCAAAACTATAGCCTCCAGCCCCCAAAACCGCTGTAAAATCATAAGGTGACTGATTGAAAGACCATCAGATCACTGTTTCACATGAAGTCTTGAAGAGCAGCCTCCATGTCAAGCCACTGGGCTTCCAGCATCATCATCCACACACCCGGGCGGCGCATTGTGCACACACCGCTCCACGTTGGCACCGGGTGCATGCATGTTGTCACGAATCCAAAGCCTATAGCTGGTGCAGGCTGTAAAGAAGATTGTGTGACCATGTCCACATCACTTTTGTCAACTCACATTCAATCATCATTGTCCATCTTCCTCGGTGTCACCTTCCTTCAAATCTTCCTCTGCCACAATCAAACAGACAGTTCCAATCAACTATCTCCGAGTTCAGGTTCATCAAAGCGGGAGGAGCCGTTTATGGCCGACGAGTTTGGTGCCACCCAACACCAGCTGCAATTCCAGCACGGTTGGGAAGCAAAACCTGCCTTTGAACAAAAACCCACACGAGTTTTGTTGTAGGTAATGGTCAAGAGTTGGATCTCCATAGCCAATTAATGTCATCAGCAGCATCCTGTTCAGGCTGGCTCCAGCCAAATCCACTGCCACCTTTACAAGTTCAACAACTCCAAAATGAGAAATATGAATGTAATAACATCATGACAGATCCATTTGTCAGTATGCCCAGTGTCGTCCAATTGGTTTTGCTGCTCCAAGAGCCACAGCCTGCCCGCTGCATCAAGAGCCATCATCCACCACCCGCCGTCACCAATATGGCTCCATTTCCACTCAATCCACTCACCGCCACCAACCGCCACCAGGCTGCTGCCAGCATCGAAGTCATCGTCCTGCACACCCCCAGCGCTCCACCCATCACAGTGCTCGTGTCCAACAACTCATATTGTAATGATCACTGTTGTGTTTGTGATCACTTGCTGTGTGTACCCGATGTCAACTTCAGGACCTGTAGCGCTTGAACCACAGCGAGATCAGCCACTGCTCCATGCCCCCCGGTGGGGACTGTTATTATGCTTCATGTTGAGATCAGCTCCTCCACCCATGCATGAATCGTTTCACAGTGTCAGGCACTGGGTTATACCAATGTCCCATGCACACCAACCACCTCGCGCTACCGTGCGCAGCCAGGGTACCATTTCATCGATTTGCTATGCATGCTGTCAGGTGCCACACAGAGACTGAATGCTTATGTGGCGACAAGACCCATGGGCGTGACCCTGGTCGGCAATACCAGCATGTTCCATTTGGCGTTGCTGCATGCCACCTTGGCGTCCATTGGTCGCACACGCACGACTTTCACTCCGGGTGCCACCACCTCGGGGAGGCATTGTCGGCGCCCAGGACCACAGTACGGGACTCCATTTTCATGGGTGATTGTTGGATGGGACTGTTTATTTCGGCTCGTGCGACGACAAAGTGTACGCGGTCAGTTCCTCCGGCAGTCTGAAGTGGAGCTACACCACCGGGAGCACCGTGTATTCTAGCCCTGCCTTGAGCGGGGATGGCAAAACCCTTTATGTCGGGTCGAATGACGATAATATTTACGCCCTCAAGACGAGCGACGGGTCGCTTTCCTGGGCGGTCACGACGGGCGGGGCGGTCAAGTCCTCGCCGCCGTGGGAAGCGATGGGGTGATCTATGTCGGTTCGGGTGACGACAAACTTTACGCCATCACGCCGAACGGCGGCGTTTCCTGGACCTGTACCCTGGGAGGAGTGGTGAATTCTTCCCCGGCCATTTCCAGCACCGGCATGGTCTACGTCGGGGCGCAGAACGGGACACTTTACGCGGTCCAGGGTTCCAGCGGGTTGTCGAGCACGTCCCATTGGCCCAAACTACACCAAAACAATCAGAACACGAGTTTGGAACCATAATTTTATAGGCTTCTTATTAGAGCGTGTGGACCGGCGTCCCCTGGACTTTCAGGGGACGCCTTATTTTTGTTGAAGGCGTAAACAAAAAAAGGTGAGGAAAATATGAAAACATTGGGTTATCGCATGGTGATGGTGGGATTGATGGTTTTAGGATTAGTTGTACATACCGCTTGTTCCAAAAGCGGTAGTCCGTCCTCGCCCACGACCCCGAATAACCCGACGGCCACCTCTAGTTTTACCCAGACCCCGACCTTGACGCCGGGTTTGACCTTCAGCGCGACACCGACGATGTCCCGCACATCCACCGCCGCCAACACTTTGACCAATACGGCCACCCTAACCGTTACGAACACCCTCACGAACACCGCCACCCAAACGCTGACCAATACCCCGACCGTTACGAGTACCCTGACGATCACCCCCACCCCTACCGCCACCTGTACCATTACCAACACGCCTTTTCAAGGTGTGGGAGGCAGTGTGACCTATACGGGGGCCAAGGCTTTCCAGAACGGATTTTCCTATTTCGGAGTGGCCCTGTTCGATAACCCCAATCTGGACGCCGGCACCAACGGAGTGGACCTGATCGCCCAACAGAACGTGACCCTGAACGGCGGGAATTACGTCCTCAACGTCCCCAACGGCGTTTATTACCTGGTGACCAACTACGCGGCGGACGCCTCCACTTATTTTTACGGGGCGGAATACGGCAACGGTCCCCTTCCCGGCGAGAAGTACGCTTACTACCAGAACTCCAACTGCGCCCTGCCGGCCTCGGCGGTGACGGTGAACGGGCAAACCTTCCTTCTACCGATCACCATCACCGATTCCTGTCCCGCAACCGGTCTGTTCAACGGCGTGACCTACACGGGTTCTTCGACGGTGAACAGCGTGAATCAGGTCCATGTACTGGCCTTCCAGACCGGGGGAACCTTCAACACCATGGTCGCTCATAGCAACCAACCCACCGCAAACGGCAAATACAAACTGACGACCCTGGATTACGCCGGCTACAACGTGGACCTTTTGGCTTATGTGGATAAGGCGGGAACGGGCGATACCATCGCCCCCGGGGATCCGGTGACGGCCATCTTGAACGTGCCGGTCACGTTCGTGGTGACCAGGACCGTACCTCCCATCACCTTCAATGACACCTTTATCTGGCCCAACAACAATTTGACGCCGCAGAACACCGCCACCACGACCAATACGGCCACGGCCACCTCGACGGCGACGCCTTCCCCTACGGAGACAAGTTCCGCTACGCCATCGATGACCGCTACGTCAACGGACACGCCCACCATCACCGATACGCCGACCCAGACCGCCACGGCGACCAATACCTTGACCCCTTGTTCATCCACTTTTGGGATGGGAAACACCAACACATCGGTTACCGCCATGTTCTCGAACAACCAACTCATCGCCCAACAAGTGGTAAATACCAATTACGCCAAGGTGACCGGTATCAGCCTATACACCGGTGTCGCGGGGAACGTGATGGGCGCTATTTACACGAACGATTCCACCAGCGGACAGCCCACTTCCCTGATCGCCCAATCGTCCCAAACGACTTTGGCCGGTGACGGCTGGGATACCGTCCCCTTGACGACAGACCCCGTTATTCCTCCAGGAACTTACTGGGTGATGGCCATCAGCGACACGCCTTACATGATCAATTCCAACACTGAATTCTCGACCTATTGGTACAGTTATTCCGAAAGTGGATTGGCTTCCACCGGGTTCCCGGCGGCCATCTCGACGCCTTATTGGAACAGCATCACCGGGGGAGATGGGGATGGGGAAATCATCCAGATCCTCTGGACATGCCCCTGAAGTACTGCGCCCTGTAGCGTGATGCCAAAGACATCTCCGCTAAAGGGGAGACCTTCAGTTGTCCCATAAAAAAAGCCGGTCGGCGCCTGGCCGATCGGCTTTTTAATTTCATCCATAAATTAGTTTCAGGTCATCTACATATCCTCTTCAAGCTTCGTTAGACAGGCCATTGTCCATTTGGCTGGGTGGATTCCAACATCCTTCAAAAGACAGAACAACAAACGATGAATTGGTTTTCGAGAAAAGCGCCTATTCGGAGCGGGTTTCCCGCGGGTTTGGTCAAAAAATAAGGGGTCCCGTTGGGGACCCCTTGTCACGCGCGGAACGGTTAGAACTTTGATGTTTGAGGTTTGAATTCCTGGATGTTGTCGTTGTCATAATCCGAAACCAGGATGTCACCGTTCGGGATTATGCAGATCCCATCCGGTCCGGCGAACTTGGTTCCCCCGCCTTGGGTCCCATCCCAAGTAAGGAAGGGCGTCGCGGAGCCGGCTTTGTATTCCGCTACTTCCTTATTGGTTTCATAAAGCGGGGCGTAAACCACGCCCGCTTTGTCGATGGCCATTTGGTAAACATAGTCGTGGGATGGTAAATTCCAGGTATTCAACAAATTTTGCGTGCCCGCGGCCAGTTCGTAGATATATCCCTCCCAATCCGCGATGTAGAGATTATCATGGGCGTCCAGCGCTACGCCTGTCGGATAATCCAAGGTGGCCGAGCCGAATGAGTACCAGACTTCGATGAGGTTGTTCTGGGCGTCGAATTTCTCGACTTGGGAATTATCCGAGTCGGCAACATAGTAATAACCTCTGGAATCGGTCGCCACATCCTGGGGTTCCTCAAAACCGTAGTTGGAGTAGTTCACCGTGACTCCACGGTTAGTGAACTGATAAACTTCATACTCGTCATAATCAACGGCAAATATGTGTCCGGTCGTGGGGCTGACCGCCGCCGCGTATAGGGTGTAGAAAGGATATCCGCCATAATTATCCCAGCTCTGAAAGACCGTGGATAGATCATCCAATTTGAAAAGGTTAACGCTGTCTTCCTTGGTCACGACCAACTCGTCCTTAAAAGGCGCCAATGTTTCCGGGCCGTAACAGTACCAACTTCGTTCAAAAGTCGGCACGGTATTATTGGACGAAGGCGGCGGCACATTGATTCCGGCCGAGGTGGGTGTTTTGGAGCAGGAAACCAGCAGGCCGGCGATAAGGAACAGGGATAAAGCGAAGAACCTTTGATTAAAAACAGCGGCGGATATACGAGCCATAAGTAGACCTCCATAAAATTTGATCGGCTTTTCGATAAGATCGAATGACCTTTCGCCCCCCTGTGTTTCAGACAAATAATACAGATTTTACTTTTTCTCATCCATAAGATTTAAACGCCGGCGGTACTGATTTACCGTTACTTTTTAATGCTTCAGCCTCATGAATAGCCCCGGTGTTGCCCAGGGACGGATCAGGCCCGACACAAAACATTCTGGCCGCTCTTATCCATTATTAAAGTGGTGTTAACTGCATACCTGAAAATTCTCATCATGACCTTTGGTCTAATCTATCCGGTTTATGGGATGGCCGGGAACTCCAATATTTGGGAATCACCTGTATTGGCCACGTAGATATTGTCCGAAGTGTCCAAGGTTAGGAACTCAGGGTATTTCAAAACACTGTTCCCGAATGTCACCCCAGCGGTATAAGTGCTTCCGGATGGATTGAACTCCTGGATAAAACCAGGATTCGCGGTCTGGTCCACCAGAAGGTTACCGGCGCTGTCTACAGCGATGCCGCATGGACCGGTCAAGACGGCGGAACCAAAAGTGATCGGGCCCCCGCCGGTGGGTCCGTATTTGACGATATAACCAAACGATCCGGGATCATTTGTAACATAGACATTATTACTGGAATCCAGGGCTATACCCGCGGGAATGCTCAATTTGCCAGCGCCGCTTGTTGTGTTGAAAGAATTGGAAACAGAGGTGTAGACCTTGGGTGTTCCGCTGATCGAATAGGTCAGGATAGTCGCTTCGTCAGTCAGGATAAAAAGGGTGGTTCCGGACGAATTCACCGCGGTTTCCAATGGGTCACCCACTCCAGTGAGGACCGTTTGAGCGACTCCGGCGGATGAGAAAACTTCGACCCTCTGATCACCCGAACTAATACCCCAATCACACACATAAACCGTCCCATCCGGTGCTGAATTCACCGCATAGATATTTCCGAAAGCGCTGGACCCGTTGTAAGTGGTCAAGGTCGTAACTGAGGCGCCAGCGACTGTGTATTCATAAAGATCCCCAAGGCCACCGGGAGTCGTCCAGATGTCGCCCATGTAGCAACTCATTCCATATGGCGAGTAGCTCAAACCAGATAACACCGTCACCGCCGTATTGGAATAGGACAACGTCTGGGTGGGCGACGCCGTAGGTGTCCCGGGCACTGGGGTGTGTGTCGCCGTCGGCACGGGACCTGTGGGGGAGCTTTTTCCACAGGAGTTGAAAAGAACGGAAGTGGAAGCCAGGGCAAGGATGGTGAGCGTCAGGAAAAAGAATTTCATAGTTCCCTCCGAAAGCATTTTTACTACCCTACTTTTTCAGCTCAACAACGCAGGTATTGGCGTAAGAGGTGACGTAAAAATTCCCCACGCCGTCCATGGTGAATCCAAAAAGCTGGCTGGTGCCGGAGTGCAGTAACCCCGATCCGTAACTGGCTTGCCAAGTTCCGGAATGGTTGAATTTCTCGATCAACCCTCCGTAAGGATAAAGGGCGTAGATGTTCCCTGAACCATCGACAGCCACATCCGAGGGGGAAGCCGAACTCAGGAGTGTGACTGCTCCCTGGTATGTCCCGCCGTGGTCGTACTCCACGATCCGACCGTTCCCCTTGTCGGCGACGTAGACGTTATTGCTTGAATCGAAAGCGAAATTGGCCGGGAAACTTAGATCTGAGGAGCCGAAACTGGTCACATAGGAATAGGTCGGCGGCGTACCGACGGTAATGGTGTAAATGTACACACTGTTGCTCCATTGGTCCGCCAAATATACCGTCGTACCGGTGGAATTCACCCCAACCCCATAGATCCTTCCTGTGGAACCGATCTGACTTTGTCCGAAAGACGTCAGATAATTCCCGGAACCGTCGAAAACGTCTATCTCATAGTTTCCCTCATTAGCGACATAGACGTTACCCGTCGAGGGATCGATAGAATCCCCATAGGGTCCATTGAAGGTCTTACTTCCATTGAAACTGGTGATGGTCGTGATGGGGCTGGTACCATTGGTCGCCCATTTGGAGAGCGTATTGGCTCCGATATCGGAAACCCAAAGATTTCCGGCTCCGTCGTACCGAATGGCGTAAGGGTTGGTGAAGGACCCGCTCCATAAAGTAGCAGCTTGGCTGTAGGGGAGGGTAGCTGTCGGGCTCGCGGTAGGCGTTCCAGTAGGTGTAGATGTGGCGGTCGGTGGTACTGGCGTCGCGGTTGGCGCAGGCGAAGTGGGGTTGCTTCCGCAGGAATTGAAAAGAACGGAGGTGGAAACCAGGGCCAGGATGGTGAGCGTCACGAAAAGGTATTTCACAATTCCCTCCGAAATGTTTTTTTCGGAAGGGATGAGGAAAAGGAAAGGCGTGACCCTAGCCGCTCCCCTGTAGCAGAGCCTGACGGCACGATATGGGCGCACCCTCAAGCTGACTGAATTATACCCAAATAGTTTATGGTTAAAAAGCGCGGTTTTCGACCTTACGAATATTTAACATGGTTCAGCAAAATGACCAATTGGAATTACGGCCCTTAGGTTTTGCTAACCCTAAATATATAAGAGTTATTTCGAGAGAACTTTCTCGATCCGTTGGTCGGGGATGATCCAAATAACAGCCACAACAAAATAAAGGCCGTAGGACACCCAGGGGGCTACGAAAGCCAGGACCACCCCCGATCCATAAAGACCCAGGGAGACTTTTCCCTTTTTATCCGACCCGATGGCCTTGGCGAGAGACGAATCCTTGCCATGATGGGCGATCAGAACGGTGGTCAGGATGGTATAAGCGATGGCCGAAAGTAAAAGAACCATTCCGTAAAGGGCCACGGGCCAGGCGAACAGGCCCTCCTGCCCCAGCCAGGCAGTCGCGAAAGGCGTCAGGGAAAGCCAAAAAAGCAGGTTCAAATTGGCCAACAAGATCTTGCCATTAACTCCATTAACGACCTGGAACAAGTGATGATGATTGTTCCAATAAATACCGATGTAGATGAAGCTCAAGGAATAGCTAATGAGATTGGGCAGGACCGTCTTGAGGGATCCCAGTTCGATACTATGGGGAGGCCTGAGGTCGAGCACCATAATAGTGATGATGATGGCCAAAACCCCGTCACTGAAGGCTTCCAATCTCCCCCGATGCACTTGTTACCACTTTCTCGCCTGATGGATTAAATTCATCTCATTTATCTACAACGTGAGTTTTTAACATAAAACGTACACATCGTTCAGACGAAGGAATATTATTTCGAAACCGCGGATTGGATATCGGCGTCGAATTGATCCGGCTCGACCGTCGTGAGTATCCTTTTGACCGGATGCCCATCCCTGTCGATGAGGAATTTGGTGAAGTTCCAGCCAATGTCCAACTTGCCGTTCGGGTCAGGCTCGGCGGCCTTCAGGAATTTATAAAGGGGATGGGTCTTTTCACCGTTGACCTCGATTTTGTCGAAGAGGGGAAAGGTCACGTTGTATTGGGTGGTACAGAAAGTCTTGATCTGGGCGGCCGTGCCAGGCTCCTGGTTACGGAACTGGTTGCAGGGGAAACCCAGGATCACGAACCCTTTCTCCTTATATTTCTCATAAAGGGTTTCCAACCCGGCGTATTGGGGGGTGTGACCGCATTTACTGGCAACGTTCACGATCAGGATGACCTGGCCCTTGTACTTGGCCAGAGAAACCATCTTTCCGTCGATGTCCCTCATTTTGAAAGAATAAACCGTTCCTTGAGCGGGATCAGCGTAAAGGGATGAAGCCGCTAAACCGATGAACAACGCTCCCAGGATCATGCGGAGATATTTCCTCATGGGGCCTCCTATCTCTTGATCTGTTCCCGTATTACCTCATGAGGCTCTAGTAAAAAGCTAGAGGGCGGAACTTTAAGTTGGGAAAACGGTTAGAAAATAAAAAGGGGCCGACACCCCTCCCACTTTAATGACGGGAAAGATACCAGGCCCTTTATGTCACGGTCCCTGTCATTCGTTCTCTTGATCAACCATATTCATTGTTCCGCTTTCGCGGATCGGGCGAACCCGTTGTTGTAGGCGTTCTTGACTTTCAGCTTTTTCCCCGGATGACCTTCAACTTTCCGGCCCTGTTCCGGCCGTTGCGTTTGGCCTGGTACATGCTCTGATCGGCCAATTTCATGATCGTCTGCCCGGTAGCGCTTCCCTTTAAGTAAGTTGCTAACCCGATGCTGAAGGTCACTTTTTCATTCTTTTCAGCCATGGCCGGCACATCCGGTATGGTCCTGCGCATCTCCTTCAGGAGCCTATTGACGACCAGCCTGATGCTTTGGGGTGGTGTCTCAGGAAGGATGACCGCGAATTCCTCGCCGCCGACACGCCCGACCACATCCGGATTTCGCAGGGTATTCCTCAATAGGTTTCCCACCTGGCGGATCACCCGATCCCCCGCGTCATGGCCGTACTTGTCGTTGATGCGCTTGAAATGGTCGATATCGATCAGGAGGATGCTGAAGGCCCGTTTGTACCTTTGGCATCGCTTGATCTCCTGGGCCAGGGCCTTATCGAAATGCCGCCGGTTGTAAAGCTCTGTCAAAGGATCGATCAAGGAGAGGTTCATGGCCTTTTCGTGGACCCTTAATGACTCAATGGCCAATCCCAACTGGGTGGCGTAGTTCATCAGGCTTGCAACATCCGACTTGGTGATGAGACGGTTCAAGCGCAGGTTGTCCACGGCCAGGGCGCCGATGGTCTTTTCCTTCCCCACCTGAATGGGTACCACCGCGTTGTTGATGACCTCCACCCGGTAGTGATAACGCAGGGGTATGCGGTCAGGGATATTATTGCAGAGGAAATAACTCACCCGGCCGTTGATGACATCGGCCAGCGGGACTTTCCCAGGTTTTGAGTCGAGGGGTAAACGGTCCTTGTTGTGCTCATATTTCCCGTTCCCGCCGATGCCCAGGGCCAAGTGGAAATGCTTCCCATCCGGTTCCACCAGGAAAACGCCAGCCCTCTTGAATCCCATCCCCTTGCGCACTGAATCGATGATGAGCTTCAACAAGTTCTCGAACACCAACCCTTGCCTCATGCCTTCCATCACCCGACGGTACATGAGGATCTCATCGTTCAGGAGCCGCTGGCGTTTGAGGAGTTTTTTGATCTTTTCCCGGTACGTCTTTGACATTTCATCTCCGTTAAATAGGGAAAATCATTCGACGCGTGATTTTATCATCTATTGAGCCCGGGGAAAGGATCTTCCACACTTTCCCTCCCCGTTGATATTCCTTGTTCTGATGGAATCAAGGCTAAATGGACTGACCTCCTTGCTTCTCTGGATTAAATCTTTTTGTGAAAACCTACAAAGCTAATGCGATTTTTCGATCACCTTTTAAAGGTACTCCGGGTCCAAAACTTCTATAATGGAATCTGTTTTCGGCCTTGGGATTTGGGGAGCCCCGGGCCATCCCGAGTTCGTGAGGTCCCCATGCCCGAAGAAAACGTCCAGCGAAAACTTTCCGCCATTATGTTCACGGATATCGTGGGTTACAGCAAGATGATGGGGGAGGACGAGGCCGGTTCCCTGGAATTCCTGAAGTTCCATAACGCCCTTCTTCAAGGTGAGATCGAGAAGAACGGCGGACGGGTCATCAAGACCGTGGGCGACGCCTTCCTGGCCGACTTCAATAGCGCGGTCAACGCGGTGCGCTGCGCCGTTTCCATCCAAAAGCATCTCCATGATTACAACCTGGATTTCACCCGGTCCAGCGGGAAGAACCGGCAGGTTCGCATCGGCATTCATATCGGGGACGTGGTGATGAAGAACAACGATATTTTCGGGGATGGGGTCAATATCGCGGCCCGTCTCCAACCCATCGCCGAGCCAGGCGGCATCTGCATATCCCAGGACGTTTACAACCACATCAAGAACCAGGTGGAATTCCACGTAACCTCCCTGGGCCCCCATGAGCTCAAGAACATCGCCCAAAAGATCGAGATCTATAAGATCGTCACGGAGGTCATCGGCGGGGCGAAGGAAAGGGCCGTTCCCCATTCAAAAGTGGAGGCCCAAAAGAACAAAGGCCTTACATTACTCATCGCCGTGATACTGGTCGGGATACTCTTAGCCGCTCTGGCCGGAATGTTCTGTTATTATTTCCCCCCCAAACACGCCGTCTTTAAGACGAGGTACGGTTTCAACTCGTTCTTCATGTCCCGGCAAACCGACCAAAACATCGTTATTTGTTCTAAACCCGGCAATGAATTAACGCGCGACGCCAAAAACGGCCTGCTCAATTACCATTATTACACCAGCGACGCGGACGGAAGCGGGGTCACTTTTTATCCCATTAACGGGCCTTTCGCCGCGGACAAATACGCCATCGTGGAAGGCTGCGATATGGTTCAACTGCACGCCATGGCCCCGGCCGGTCTAAGGTTCCAGGTCTCCATTAACGAGGCGGGCGTTGGGGCGCCAGGCGCGGCATCTTACCCAGGGGTGAGCGGAACTGACGGAGAGCAATACCAAAGCCCGGTGATGAAGGGATGGGGCAAGTGGAAGATCTATCAGATCAAGTTATCCGAGTTCAGTCCCAGCCCGGTTTGGGGCAATCAAAACGGCAATAAGGTTCTGGACCTGAACGCTATTGATTCGTTGGAACTGGACCTCCCCCCGAATCAGGGAGCCGGGGATTTCAAGATCATGAGCATCGTGTTCGACAAGTTCAACCCCGAAAAACGCGACCGGATCATTGTCCCAGTCCTACGATCGGACCAGTCCGGCCAAAGGTAAGCGCGCATTTTCAAAACCCAATCCAAAAATCTGAACGGGATGGCTTTTAAACCATGTGCCAAGGAAATGTTTAGAACCGTAATGACCTAGCGTTCCTTATTCCTGGGGAACAATCGATAGAGCGCAGACCTTGGCGTTCTGGATGGACGACTTAAAACGCAACTCGAGTATGCCCGGAGCGTCCATCCGGATATCCGAAAAGGTCCGGTCAATGCCCCGATTCAGGGCCCCGGCTTCCTTAAGGATGTCGAAATTTTTCAGGACTGTGTTGCCGTTCAGGATCACGTCAAAGACCCTTTCCCCTGGCTTCTTCACGTAGGACTCGGCGAACTTGAGGGTCACCTTGTATATTCCCGCTGGCACAGGCAGGCGGTAGCTGAATTCGGAGCCCCAACGCTCGGTAGCGTATAACTCAGGGTCTTGGGACGCGGCGATAGGGCTGCCCGCCTCGGCCGTCTCTCCGCTGGTCCAGCCGATATCCTCGCCCCATTTTTTCCCGGACCGGTCGGTCCAGGGAATTCCGCCACAGCGGATACGCCAGACGTTCGAGGGGATCAGGGGTGTGGGGGTCGGCCTGGGTAAAAGAGCAGCCGGCGCAAGAGCCTTGCCATCCACCATCTCGAACCACCCGAAATCAGCGTAGGCCTTGGAGGGTTTGCCGTTGGAGGATGCGTAAAGGCCGATGGCCGTTCCGGTGAATCCGCCCGCCACTTCTTTGGAAAGATCCTCCGAAGGCGAAGCGCCCAAGGTTTCCCAGTTTTTTCCATCCTTGGACCAGGCGAATTGGTATTGGTCCTCATCACCCGAGATTCGGAGTTGGACAGGACCCTGGTCAAGAGGCATGCGGGCCGGGGTATAGGCTCGGCCTTTGATGGTATTGCGCATGAAAACTTGGGTATTCCCTTCTGCCCATTCCACCCCGACCTCGTAGTGGTTATCGTCATTGGACCTGACACAAAGGCCGGCCTCTTCCCCGTCCTGGGAGGGACGGAATTCAATGGAGGCGCTGGCAGTGAAACGGAAATCACCCTGGCGCTGTCCCACGAAGGCTGGTTCTTCCTTCTTATCGCTCAAGGACCCGGTAGCGCAACGAATACGTAAATGGTTTGGCTTGGCTTGGAGGCTCAGATCGGCCGGATTGCCATTGCGGACCCGAAGCCATTCCGGCCCCAGGTTCTTCAGCTTTTTAAAATCCCAATGGGTCATAGGTTTCACCGTCATTTGACCTGGCAGGGTTGGCGCGGTCATTTCCAGGGCCACGTGATGGTCCCCGTTGACCACGGGCCAGCCATCCTTCGTCCAGGTAACGGGGGCCAGGTAGGTCTCCCGGCCCAGCACGGATCTGCCGTGATGGGGCCTCACCCCCAAAAAGACCACCCACCAGGTTCCATCCGGAGCCTCGATCAGGTCGGCGTGACCAGCGCACTGGATGGGGCTTTGGGGGTCGTCCCGCTCGGTCAGGATGGGGTTGTAGGGACAATTCTCAAAAGGGCCCCAAGGGGAATCGGAACGGTGGATGGTCTCCATGTGGCGGTCGCCCGTGCCGCCCTCGGCCAGCATGAGGAAATACTTGCCCTTGATCTTGTAGAGGTGGGGACCCTCGTTCCAGGATTCGTTCGGGTCATTGAAGATGACCTTGGAAGGGCCGATGGCCTGCCCGGTCCGGGGGTCGAACTGGCACTGCTTGATACCCGCTTTTTCCCCGCCTCCCTGGCTGGTGTAGTAGGCCTTGCCGTCGTCGTCGAAAAGGATGGACCCGTCGATGTCCGGGATATTCATCCAAACTGGTTCGGACCAGGGGCCCGCCGGGTCCTTGGCCGTGACGAAGAAATTACCCCCGCCCGTGACGTTGTTACAGGTCAGATAGAAAATTCCTTGCCAATAGCGGAGGGTCGGCGCGTAGAGACCTCCATAATCGGTGGCTCCTTTCAAGGGCAGTTGGCTGGGACGGTCAAGGGCGTTGCCGATCTGTTCCCAATGAACCAGGTCGCGGCTGTGGTAGATGGGCAGGCCCGGGAAATACTCGAAGGTTGAATTGGTCAGGTAAAAATCATCCCCCGTCCGGCAGATACTGGGGTCGGGATGGAAGCCGGTCAGGATAGGGTTTTTGAATGTGTTGGACATGGTTTGGGTATCCGCCTTTGCCGCCATCCCCGTGAGACAAACGGAAACGGCTAAAATGAGACTCCAGATAGTCGTTCGCATGAGGGAACCTTTCGTTGCGAATTATCGTTCCCGCGTGATCTCTAGCGCGCAGACCTTGGCGTTCTGGACCGAGGAAACGAATCGGAGATGGATCATACCATCGGCGTCCGGAACGATGTCCGTGAGGATCTTATCAACCGCCTTATCGAAAGCCCCGGCCTCCTTGAGGATATCGAAACCCGAAAGGAACTTTTTCCCGTTCACCAGCACATCGAACAGCCTCTCGCCCTCTTTCCTCACGTTGATCTCGGCGAACCTCAAACTGACCCGGTATTTACCCGGTAACACGGGTAGAGAATAACTGAAATCCTTTCCAAAACGTTCGAATTGATATAGGTCCTGTGTTTGGGTTCCGGTGATGGTATCCCAACAACGGGCCACATCCCCCCCGGAAAAACCGATATCCGACGACCAGATCGAACCGTCCTTGTCCTGGAATTCTTCCCAGCCGGTTCGGATGCGCCAATGGCCGGAAGGAACCAGGGGCGTCGGCGGGGGCCGATGGGTCAGGGGGATGGGTTCGGGAGCGACACCGGGATGGAACTCGAACCAACCGAAGTCGGCGTAATTATCGGAAGCTTTTCCTTTGGCGGTGGCATAGAGGCCGATCACAGTTCCGGTAAAACCACCGGCCACCTCTCGGGAAAGGTCCGCGGAGGGACAAGCCGCGATGGTTCTCCAGGCCTTACCATCGTTGGACCAGGCGAATTGGTATTGGTCTTCGTTACCGGAGATCTCCAATTGGACTTTGAGCGTTTCCACAGGCATTTGAACGACAAGATACTCGCGGTTTTTGATCCTATTCCTGACGAATATCCTGGTTTCCCCATTGAACCGCCCCACACCCACTTCGTAATGGTTATCCTCGTTGGCCCTGATGCAAAGTCCCGCCTCTTCCCCGTCTTGCAAGGGTTTGAATTCCATCTGGGTCCGGGCCCTGAACTTGAATGAGGTCTGGCGCTGACCCACGAAAGCGGGCTCTTCGAACCGGCTGTTCAGGCAGGCCGAGGCTGTCCGGATACGGAGAAACCCCTTTCGTTCCGTCAGCGAAAAATGGCGAGGGTCATAATTACGGATACGCAGCCATTCCAAGCCCAGCCCAGAACTCGTGAAAAGGGTTCTCGGCTCAGGTGACTTCACAGGGAACGCCTGTAACTTCGGGGCTTCCATATCCAGGGACACATGATGGTTCCGGCCCACGACCGGCCAGCAGTCCTGGGTCCAATGGACCGGCGCCAGAAAAGTCTCCCGGCCCAGCACCGACATGACTTTGTGGGGCCTGGTCCCAAGAAAAACCATCCACCAGGTGCCATCCGGCGAGTCGATCAGGTCCGCGTGCCCCGCGCATTGGATGGGACTTTGGGGTTCGTCTCGCTCGGTGAGTATGGGATTATGGGGACATGGCTCAAAAGGACCCCAAGGGCTTTTACTTCGGGCCGCGACTTCCTGATGATGACTTTCGGTCCCGCCCGTGGCGGCCATGAGATAATACAGGCCCTTGACCTTGTAAAGATGCGGACCCTCATTCCACTCACCCTGATATTCCCAGACTTTCTTGAAGGGCGTTTTCAGCTTTAGGGTGGAAGGGTCCAATTCGGCCTGCGCGATACCGTTCCCATTGTCGGTTCCGGCCCGGTCGTAATAGATCTTACCGTCGTCATCAAAGAACATGGAGCCGTCGATTCCATAATCGTTCAGCCAAACCGGTTCGGACCAGGGTCCCGCTGGGTCCTTGGCGGTGACGATGAAATTCCCGCCACCGCTGACGTTGTCGCATGTCAGGTAGAAAAGTCCTTTCCAATAACGGAGGGTCGGTGCGTACAGGCCGCCCCGGTCCGAGGCGCCTTTTAAGGGCAGTTGGCTGGGACGGTCAAGGGCATTGCCGATCTGTTCCCAATGGACCAAGTCGCGGCTGTGGTAAATGGGCAGGCCCGGGAAAAACTCGAAAGTGGAATTGGTCAGGTAAAAATCATCCCCCGCCCGGCAGATACTGGGATCGGGATGGAAACCGCTCAGGATGGGATTCTTGAATGTTTCGGGCAAAGTTTGGGTGGTCGCCTTTACCGCCATCCCCGCGAAACACAGGAAGATGGCCAGAGTTGGACCCAAAATTCTATATCGCATGGGGTTCCTTCGGGACTGGGTCCAGTAATTATAGAACGGGAAATGTTGGAAGAGAAAAAATGATTTGCGGACCAGGGGAGATGAGCAAGGGCCAAAGTTTCCCACGGCCGGACCCTTCATGGGCGACCGGACTTTGGAATGTGACCTTGGTAATCATTTTGACTGGACGGACCCTACCATTCTTCATTGGAACTAAAAAATAATATTTTTACAGGCCTCAGACCATCTTGACGACCTAAAGGACCTTTCCTATTTATTTTAAAAACCAAGCAGGAAATAAAAAGCCGTGATCCACGGCGAAAGGAGCCCAAGATGAATCCATCCAAAATGTTGAAAACCAACGAGACCGCGGGATTGACGCCGTGGTACCGGCTTTTGGATGACGTGTTCAACATACGTCAAGACTTCGATGTGCAAGGCTTTGGAACAGGCTGGATACCGGCGGTGGATGTGGAGGAAAAAGAGGACGAATACCGCTTTTTCGCTGAAATGCCCGGGATGAAAAGGGAGGACGTCAAGATCACCCTCTCCGAGAATGTCCTAACCATCACCGGCGAGAAGAAAACGACCCATAAATCGAATGATAAGAAGTACCACAGATTAGAGCGTTCCTACGGTACTTTCCAGCGAAGCTTTTCCCTTCCTCATTTGATCCAGGCCGATAAGATCAGCGCCACGGTCAAGGACGGAATTTTGGAGATAGTTGTCCCAAAGAGCGAGGAAGCCAAACCAAGAGAAATATCGGTCACTTGAGCCGGTTAGTAAAAAGAGCCTGGTGCGAAAGCCAGGCTCTTTTTTACCCCTTACCTATCATTCATTGGTCACTAAAACAGGTTAATTCTCCTTCTGTTTTTTGAATCGAAAGCGGGCCTCCAACCGTCTAAAAGAGGTAGTCATCTTTTTATCCTTTCAGGAGGCATTTCATGAATAAAGTTTTTTTCACGTTTTTAACCGGTTTGTTGCTTGCCAGTATCCCAGTTTGGGCGGATCAACCCGCCGCATCAACTACCCCTTCCACGGGCGCGCCTTCCTTGGTGGCCACACCCAAACCACTTCCTGCCGATGTCATCGCCGCCAGGGACAAGTGGTTGGACGCCAAGGCCCAAGAGATACAAGCTGGGCATGACTTGCAGATCGTTAAACTCGGCCATCATAAGGACCACGAGCAAGAAAGCCTTGCCCAGGCCCAGGCCAAAAATGACAGCTCCAAGGTCGCCAAGTGCCAGGCCAAGTTGACAGCTTTGTCAAAGATCCAAGCGGATGAGGATCAAATTCTGTCCTTGAAACTAGACCGTATCAAGGACCTCAAGGCCAGCGATAAATCCGACGCTTTGAATGACACGGACCAAATCAAAAGCGTTCAAGCTGATATCAAGGCCCAATGGCAGTCCATGAAGTAAAAAGCCTATACGGATGCAAAAAGCCTGTCCCCTTTTCAGAGGACAGGCTTTTTTATTGACCGGTTCCATCGCAGTTTAAAACTACCGTTGGAATTCTAATAAATTAGAAACTGGGAGTTCCGAATATATAAAGAAATAAAAAAGGCCCGGCGGTTTCCCGTCGAGCCTTTTTGTCCTTACCTTAATTCTTACCAGGTGTTGGTATCGCCAAAGGAATAGTTCTGATTGGGCGTAGTGCTGGAAGATTGACTACTGACGAAATAATAAGGATCACCGGATTGAGGTCCGCTGTTACCCGCCCCAGTCGCGTCATAATAGACCAGAATGTCTGCGCTATTGGTGACACAAACGCTGCTGCCTCCGTTGCCCCCTATCATGCAGTAAGACCCACCGTTGGTATTGACGTAAGCCTCATTATTCGAACTAGCCGAACCTCTGATGCCGCTAATGCCTGTTCCGGCCGGATAGCTGATAACGAAGATGCCTTTACAACCATCCACATTTCCCTTGGCTCCGGTGTAACTTGCCGTCCCAGCCCAACCATTCAGCACGTTGGAAGTACCGAAAGTTATGTTATTCCCTGTCATATTTCCCGTAGTGGTGATCTGTGTCGCGTTGCTGGGCAAGCAGGTGGCCGTTCCATAAAGCGCCGCGTATGAACCAGGAGGCGGCGACCAACGGAAGCCGGTCATAGAGGCGTTGTAAAAAGCGACGACCGTATAGGACTGGCCATTACCAAGACCTTGGAGGGTATAGGTGGTGTTATTGGTCGTCACGATAGCATAAGCAGCTGGGGTTCCACCATTACTTGGTTGGAACGCGACCACATAAATCGGATGGGTAGCGCTGACTCCACCCGGAGTGTAATCGACCGTTCCAGAAATGGAATATCCGTCGGCGACGGCTGTCGCCGTAAAAGCCTGGGTCGGACACAGGGTCGAGGTCATCGAAGGAGTTGCCGTGTAAGGGGGAGCGGTATTTGTAATTGTAGGCGTACTACTAGGCGTGCCGGTATATGTAGGGGTTCCGGTATTTGTAGGCGGTAAGGTGTTGGTCGGGGATAAGGTTTGAGTAGGCGTCATTGTAAGTGTTGGCGTCATGGTAAGGGTTGCCGTATTGGTAAGCGTTGGACTATTCGTAGCCGTTTGAGTATCCGTAACGGTCGCTGTGTTTGTCGCCGTATTGGTAACGGTGAAAGTACAGGTATGGCCCGAACCGTCCGTGCAAGCCGTGTAAGTAGCGGTCGGTGGGACCGGTGTGGGTGTGGCCGCTGGAGCGGTAGGACTGCTTCCGCACGCGTTGATTAGGACGGATATACCGGCCAGGCCCAAAAGAACAAACAAAATAGAATTAAATTTCATGACACGCTCCCCTGAATTTTAAAATACGGCTAAGAATTGATGGAAACACACCCTGATGAATGGTTGCCGTTTACCTAAGAAGTTTAGCACTTAAATTAAATTGAGATATATATCTAATATGTTAATTCTAGTTGAGAAAAACTATCACGGTTTTTCCCAATGAATCGCCGATTACTTTTTGTAACTAAGCGCGCGCGTTTTGTATTACGCCAATCGGTCAATACTTGGATACGGATATTGCCCATTAAGTGATGGATTGGGTAGAGGTTCGTTCCCTTTCAATTCTCTGAGATCTTTTTGTTCCTTGAGCATCTGGTTATAAAGTTCCTTGGAACGGGGGCCGAATCTTTTTCTTCGGGGCACTACCTTTGGGATACCCACCATGGAATCGACAGGATCCACCGGCGGGAACAATTCATCGGAGGACATGTTTCAAGCCTGGATAGTGATTTGGTTTCATGGATCAAGTTTACCCGATTTTTCCAAATAAAAAAGCCGAGTGGTCTTTGACCACCCGGCTTTTATCCGAACTCGTTGAATTAGAGTTTTTCAGGGCGCGATTGAGGTGGTTGGCGCAGTCCCCCCAGTTGCCGGAGGAGCGGCGCCGCCTGGATTCTTTTCGGTGTAAATGACCTTGGAGTTGGCGTCCAGCATCTGGTTCAATTGGGCCAATTGCTCGTCGGTCAATTCTTTCTTGCCATTGGTCGTAAAATCGGTCTCGATCTGCGCCTTGACCGCTTTCAAGTTCGCGATAAGGCTCTCGGCTTGTTCCTTAGTGAGTTTGCCCGACTTGACGCCCTCGTGGATCCTAACCATTTGCTCTTTAGCCCTTGCGCGGACTTCCGCGATACGGGGATGTGGGTGGGTACCTGCGGGAGCCGTCGTGGTCGTTTGAGCCGATGCCAATGCCACCATCCCCATTACAAAAGCCATAACCGCCAAAAGAATCGAATGTTTCATAACTACTCCTCCAACTTTTATTGAATTTCCACTTCATTTAATTAGACGAAGTTGGTTTAGAAAAAGTTTCACCCGTCATTGAAATTGACCTTAAACCCTCCTAAGCCCCTAATTACTTATCATTCGAAATTATATAGCAAACCCAACGAATATCCCTTGAACGGTTGGGTGGTCGCCTGGGTCAAGGTGACTGTTTGGGCCTGAACCACGCTATAAACCGTCCCGGCCGGAAGGTTTTCCACCCCAGCCTGTCCCGTGATCTGCAGCTCAAAATTCTTGGAGAAATTGATGTCCGCCATCAAACTGATGGAGTCGGTCCGGTCGGCTTCGTGAATGGGTCTTACCAAGTGACGGGGTCCTAAGCCTTCGATCTGGTAGGTGTCGTTATAGGCTTCCTCGCCCGTGAGGGTGAAACCCAGGAAGTCGCAAGGATTCAATGTAACCAGAGCGCTCCCTGAATACCCCTCGTCATCGATCTGCACATTCGTACTAGAGTTAACCCCGATAGTCGAGGCGGGGCCATTGTGGCTTTCCAGGTCGCCGTTCACGCTAATACCAAGGGTAAGAAGGTCAGAGAGTTGGAAATTTAGGTTACCGGTCAAGCCATTGGTACTCAGGGCCGTTTGACCCCTTTCGAACTGGGCTTCCAAAGACGGCAGGAAAAACCCTAAACCCAATCCGCCTTCTAATGTGAGTTTCCCGTATTTGGTTGAGGCCCCCTCCACTTTTTGGACCCCCGCGCCCCCGCCGATGGAAAAATAATGACCGCCTTCCGTGAGGTGATCAGTACCGGTAAAATCCAACTCATCCGTGACCTGGCCCGCGCCTGTCTGGGAAGGTTGGCCGGAAATATTCAAACCTAATTGTTCGGTCCAATTGGGTTTGAACATCGCTTCCTCAACCTCCTCCGCGTCATTCTCGATCTCCGTTTTTTCCTCATCACTGGCCATTTCACCATCCGTCCCGGTCTTTTCCCGAATGGAGGAGGCGAAGTCTTTCAGTGATTTGTTATCAGGGTTAAGGGCCAGGGATTGGTCATAGGCTTTCAAGGCTTCCGCTTGGTTGCCCAGCTTGTAATAGCAATTCCCTAAACCTTGGAAGGCCTGGGCGGATTTGGGATCAAGTTGGGTCGCAGCCTTGAAGTATTTTAGGGACTGCTCATATTGACCGGATCTGTAACTTTGATTGGCCGCGTCCAGATACTTCTGGACAGTCAATGATTGCTGGGCCAATGCGGATGAATAATTAGCAGCAAGGAACCCACAAATCATCAGAAAACGATAAAGATGATGTTTCAAGTTCGCCTCTTTCCCCATGGAATGGCAACATTATCTCGACACACATATGACGTTTCAATGCCCGGAAGAGTTTCAAGCGATGGCTATTGAGCGTCGTTTTTTTTATTCCATTTTCAGGAGAAAAAGGCTGATAAGCCCCAGGATAATGCCAGCCAGACGGTAGGCGTTGAGGGGTTCCTTGAACAGGATGAACCCGCCCATGATGGTCAGGAGAGCGCTTCCGATCAGGACGAAAGAACCGGCCGCCGAAAGCGATCCCCCCCTGGAAAAGACCATGAAAAAGCAGATGGAACCGGCGGCAGCGCAAAAACCGCCCGCCAAAGAATAAGCTACACCTGGCCAGGTCGAGGCTTCCACGGACCCGTTGGACCTGCGCCAGAGGAAAAACACCAGCAAAATGACCGCCGCGAAACTTTCCAGCAATAACGGTCCCAGGACCCCACCGATCTTGGGCCCTGCGGCTTTGGTGAAGATGTTATAAAAACCAAAAAAGAAGGTCGTCAGCAAGGCGAAGAACCAGGGTGAACTCACGGAAGGCTCCTAATTTGGTTTATTCTTTGTCACGGCGTCGGCGGTCCCCCGCCTTTTCCTTGCCGCCCATCATGCGCGCCCTTCCGCATTTAGGGCAAATGAACTTCCTCTTTTTATGGGCTGAATGCGCCAATTCACGCATCTTGAGCTTGCACTTTTTGCAGAACATGCTTTCCTTGTCATTAAATGATTTGAAAATTCATGAAGTCAGATCATCTTTTCATCATGTTGTTGAAAGCGGAGCCTATCAGGCTTTTGGCGATGATATCGTAACCGGAACCATAACCGTTGTCGGTGGAGATGGTATTGCATTGCCAGAGGGTCCTGCCATCCAGAGTGGAGACCAGGAATAACTCCAAGGCCGCGGCCCTTTGCCGGCCCTTGTTCTTGAATACGCTCTCATCCTTTTCGATAATGGACCGCCTGTTCAAATAATTGATCTTCTGCCCATTCTGGCTTTCCCGGATATTGATGGAACTGGAAAAGTCCGCGTAATAATCGATGACCACGATCAGGGCGAAAGGCCGATTACCGCAGAATTTGGCGATACCAGGATTGTAAAGGTATTTTTCCGGCGAGAAGATATGCATGAGCAGGGCTCTTTGGTAGGCCTCGTTGAAAGGGACAGGGTCCATGGTCAAGCCGGTCTCCGATATCACATCCTGCAGACCTTGGTTTGTCTCGTTGACCGCCTGGATCTTTTCCGGGGTGAAATAGGGTTCTTCCATGTTCATCCCGAAAATTTCTTTTCGCTTGGGTATTAGGAATTGGTCGTCCAAACCATTGGCATGGACACGCAAGGGGCTGTAATAGCAACCCATGAAAGCGATGCGGCCGTTGGGGATGTCAAACCCGGGGGACCTGTAGTAAATGGCGTTTCCTATGGCCAAACAGGGAAAAAGCAGGGCCGATAATAAGCAAATGCCGAATAATGATGATCGTTTCATCCCTTTTTCTTCCTGGACCTGTCTTTCATTGAGCTGTCGAACTCCCCGTGTTCCCGGATGGGGAATGGCCGCCGCCATGGCCATGACCCCCATGGTGAAAATCACCCCGAAAAGGACCATTGCCGCTCAATATCTGGCCATTGCCATCTTGGCCCATGTCCTTGAGCAACTGCCCGTCCCTCTGGCAAAAATAGTATTCCCCGTCCACCAGCACCTGCAACTGGCCCGGCTCCTTTTGTCCCCCTGCCCGCCACCAATGACCTTTGCTAAAATACAGCCAATGGTTGGCGAATTCGTCATGCCACCAATAACGGTTCCCCGTCATCAATATCCAATGGAATTTTTCGCCTGATATCCAACCATACCAATGGTTGCCTTGCTCATCTCGAAGATGGCAATAATCGAAATCCACCTCATTGTTGAGATGCCAATTGACAACTCCGATATCATTTTCGGATTTTTTGAGCGCTTTCAGGGATTCGAAAAATTCAGGATCAGAAAACTCCCCCATAATGTTAGGGGTGGGCGCTTCGATGGACATTTCCACTTTCAAGGGAGTCCTGTCCGGTCCCAGTTCAGGAACTTCCGGACTGACCAATCCTTTCGACGGAGTTTTATCCGTGGGTTTCAAGAAAAGAGGCGGATTGATCTTTTTTAACGGAGAAGGTATGGGAGTCTGGGCGTTCAAAGAAGTCAGGCTCCCTAATAGCACAGCCAAGCAGATCGTCAGTTTCATGGGGCCTGTTCTCATTTTGTCCTCACTGTACTCACACTAAATTTATATTAACGAAATAATGATCCGTAAAACTAACCCATCCAGGCGATCCAGGCCAATAGAATACCCAAAGCGCTCAGGGTGACCGGAATGCCCAATCTAGCGTAGTCCTTGAAGGAAACGCTCACCCCAAGTTCATGGGCTTGTTGGGCCACGATGATATTGGAGACGCTTCCGGCGATCAAAAGACTGCCTCCAAAACTGTTGGCCAGGGCAAGACCATAGGCCATGGCTGGCCGGGATATATTGATCACTTTGAGTAGGAAAATGACGGCCGCCGAGTTGCCGATGAGGTTGGAAAGAACGGTGGTGGCCAAGGTCAAGTTGATCGGTTTTTGGAGATCGAACCCAGCGTTGGCAAGCCAGGAAGCGGAGGCGTCACCGTATCCGGTGGATTGAAAAGCTCCCGTAACCGCGAAAAGACACATGAACAGAACCAGCACCTGCCAGTCCACCTCATCCAATAGATCCTCGGAACGGAATGTCCTACTGGCTAGATGGATGCCTGCCGCGGCCAGGGCGATGATCTCTTTGGGAATGGACGTGAAAAAGAAAGCCACCACGATGACCAACATGACCAACCCCTTGATGGTATGGGAACGGTTGTAAGGATAAGGATGGGTCAGATTCCTTGGAGCGATGGCGGAGGGTATCTTGAGACGTTCTTGTGACAGCCACCAAACGATGCCGTAGGCGGCCCCGAGGGCGGCCAGGACCGGCACCAGGCTCCAGAGCATATAGGCCCCGAAATTCAAATGGGCGTATTCCCCGATGAGCATGTCCTGAGGATTGCCGATCAGGGTCGCGCCCGCCCCGATGTTGCTGGCTAAAGCCATGCCCACCAAAAAGGGCACGGGATTCAGTTTTTTGCCCAGCAAAGCGGTGGTGACGACGGGAGTAAAGGCCACGCACACGATATCGTGGTTAAGAAAAGCGGAAAGGCCTGCCGTGACCGCCATCAAGGTGAATAGGAATTTCGCGGGATGGCCCAATCTCGCCGAAATGGAATGGGCCGCGCGGTCATAAAATCCGGAAAGCCGAAGTTGGGCGGAAATGACGAAAAAGCCGAAGAGCAACAGGACGGTGGGCCAATTCACCATGGAAACCACTTGGGCCGTGGTCACCTGACCGAGGACCATCATGCCGATAGTTCCCAGAAGGGCGATACCAGCCCGGTTCATCTTCAATCCAGGGATACGCCCAATGGCGACACCCGCGTAAGTGATAACAAAGACCAATAGAATGGCCGCGGAATGGGAAAAGGGGGTCGGGTTCACGCTTCCTCCGGTAAAGTCTGGGAATACTTTACCATCCCACCCTAGGCTCTGTTAATTTTAAAAAAGGTGGATAGAAACGTTCAGCGAAGAACGAGCAGTTTTAAAACGGTCCTTTTCTGGACCGTGTTCACCACCAGGTAATAGATCCCATTGGCCAGGTCATGTCCCCAATCATCCCTCAGATCGATATAGAGATCCGTCCCCTCGGAGAACGCCGTGATTTCCCGGCTCGCCACCTTTCGGAAAGCCACGGTGAATATCTTCACCGTCGTTCCCTTGATGGGGTCGCAGGAAGACATATGGATCGTTATCTTACCTGTTTTGCAGGGATTGGGATAAAACACGGGGTCGTGACAGCCCTCTGTTGGGGTGAAAGTAACGGTCGGCGTGGGAGTAATGGTCGGGGTCCAGCTGGCAGTGGCGGTCCAGGTCAAGGTTGGGGTCGCCGTATACGTGGCGCTATTCGTCGGGGTCCAGGTAACCGTCATGGTCGCGGTAGGCGTGATGGTGAAGGTCGAAGTGGCAGAATTCGTCGGAGTGAATGTCGCCGAGGGTGTGGCCGAGTTGGTCGGTGTGGAAGTGGAACTGGGCGTGGCTGTATTGGTGAAGGTGTTGGTAATGGTGGGGGTGAGCGAAAGGGTCGGGGTGAAGGTCGGGGTCATGGTCCCGTTGGAAGTGGGCGTGTTGGTCGGCAGGGTGACGGGGGTGAAGCATCCGATCAAAGGTTTGGTGAACCTCGCGGCAGGGTTGCCGGGAGCGGCCGATATATAAAGCCAGTTCGCGTCCACCTGGACCCCTGTGGTCGAGTTTCCCCCGCTGGGGGCGCAAGTGAACAACTGGGTCCAGGGGGTCGTGGAGGAATCGTAAATGAAATAGCCGGACCAATCGCTTCCCACATGGACATGGGTGGTCCCTGGTTCCAGCGCCATCTGTTCGAAAGCTACGCCGCTGCCGGATGGAACCACCGTATTGGCGTAGGCGTAATTGATCCCATCGGTGGTCGTCCAACGGACGATACGAGAATTGGAGTTGTCTGAGATGAAGAGATCGTTCCCTTCCGGCAGGATGTTATAGGGTTTGTAAAATTGGTTGGTCCCCGACCCGGTCACGCCAGGCGTTCCCATGGTGACCACACAGCTATAAACATTGGGGCTGCCTTCCATATATTTCTTGACCGTGTAATCGTCGGTGACATAAACGGCCCCGGCCGCATCCACCGCCAAACGAACCGGATGGACCACGGCAAAAGCGGTCACTGGCGCCCCGGCCGCGGTCATGTCCAGTTTCAACACGTTGCCGCCGTTGGTATTGCCCACGAAAAGGTAATGCCCGTCAGGGCTGAGCGCGGCCCCGTATGGGTTGGACATCCCGCCGTAAGGATTGGAAGGTCCCACCCCCGTCAAGTTCGCCACCCAGGCCCCGGTGGAAGCGTTGAACTGCTCCACCCGGCTGTTGTTGATATCGGCGATATACATGTACTCCACGCTATTGGTCGTACCCACGGCGATCTGGCCCGCGCCATTGACCACTCCGTTCGCCGTGCCAGATCCGTTCGTCCCGTAGGTCAATTGGGTGACCGGGCATGAACAAGGCGTTGGTGTGGGTGTGGCGGTGGGCGGCAAGGTCACCGGGAAAGGTCGCCAGTAGACGATGACCTTCCCCCGGTCCGGATCGGTCATGTAATAGTTATCCTGGTTATCGAAGACCCCTGAATAGGCGCCCATGGACATGAAGTCGTTCAGGAAGGTGGTCGGCTGGTTGAAATTGGTCAAGGGATAGTAAAAAACCACGGGCCAGCGGGAGCCCGTATAGCCCATGGTCCCCACGACCATGACCTGATCGTCCGACCGGAAAGCCGGCTGCCAGGGACCACAGGGGCTCAAACTGGGGTTGCTGAAGCCAACGCAGGTTCCGCTCATGTTCCCGTTCTCGGCGTAAACATGGGTAGCCGCCACATCGTAAAGACAGCTTGTCGTCGAGGCGTTCTGGATGGTGGCGGCGTCGTACTCCAGGAGCCGGGCGTTCCCGTTCGCTTCCAGGGAAAAGTCCGAGACGTAAAGATTCCCATGGTGGTCATAGGTCACAGCGCCGGGAAGGTTGAGGGTCTTGGCGGATTCGGCTCCTCCCTGGTTGGTCAAGGTGGCGGCGGCGCTGGGTTGCCCCAGGATGATATCCACCACCGGTGTCGGGTTGGGTGCAACACCCAGGGGGTTCCGGACCCGGAAAACGCGGCTATTGAGGGAATCGGAAAGCCAGAGATAATTCGCGGCCTGGTCCACCGCGATCCCATACAGAACCCTGCTCCCGGGCGAACCGCAAGTGAGAGCGCCTCCACCCAGTATGGGGATGGGAAAGGTGATGCTGACCGCCCCCGTCTGCCAGGGCGTCAGAGGCAGATTGTAGACCTCCACCCAAATATTGTTGCTGTCGCCATGGATGGCCCAAAGATGGGGCTGACCCGCGACCTGGTCGGTGCAAACCCGGCCAAAACCCTCTCCCGCCATGTAATTGACCGTGGAAGCGGTGGTACCGGCGAACCCATCGATGGCCTTCCCGTTGACCAGGCCGCAGGAAGGCTCATTGGTCGTATCCAAGTTCCAATAATCCATACGGTGGTTTTCGGTGGCGATCAACTGGGTCACCGACGAGGTATAGCCGATAACCAGACCCAAAGCTCCAACTGAAGTGTTGGTCACCACGTTATTGATCCCCCCTGTATCTGGGTCCTGGCCGTTCTTGAAGACCGCCACATCGGGCGCGTGAGCCTCGTTGGGAAAGCCGGGCAGGTTGACCGCCGTGACGGACCCTGAGGTCGTCAGGCTGGGAATGGGAGCCGGATAGCGCATGATGTCGATGATGGGGTCGGTGGAAGCGACGAACACATCCCCAGCCGAATCCACTCCCAAACCGCCCCAATTGTCGTGGTGATACTCGGGAGAATTGCCCGACATGACACTCCCCACCGGATAGGCGTAATTGAAGTCGCTGTTATCGGTTGTAATCGCGTCCAAGGAAGAACCGACACCGGGATAGAACTGGGACCTCAGCAAAAGCTTGGTCGGGGTACCGGTAGGCGGAACAGCCGAGAGGTTCATGTGATAAAGGATGACCTGGGTATTGCCGAAGTCATTCACCCACAAATCCCCCGAGGGGTCGAATTCCAGACCGGTCGGCCAGGTCAATCCGTTGGTGACCGAACCGTTGGGGGTCTGATCGTTAGTGTACTGGGGCACACCCGAGCCGTTATAGGACTGGGGTTTGAAGATCAGTATCCGCCCGCCTTGGGTCTTGGATGGATTCGAAGCTGGCGGTCCATCCGCGACAAAAACATCGCCTGCGGGGTCCACCCGGACGGACCCGGGATAATAAAAGTGGGTCATATCCAGGTCGTTGCTCGCCGGTACACCCGTAACCCCCAGGATCACATCCGCCGTGGCCGCTGGAACCCCGAAAGCGGGAGCGCTCTGATTGGGGAATCTCATCACCCGGTCGTTCCCCGTGTCCGTCACCCACAGATTCCCCCATTGATCGATGCACACACCCGCCACCAGGAAACCCCTTTGGTTCATGAATGAGAAGGTGCCGTTGGTGGCTGAACCGCCCTGGTTGGGGCGGTAACTGTTGAAATCCGGCTGGCCCCATTCATAACTGGCGGCCTCGCCCGTATAGGTCGGGGCGGTGTAACACAGCACACGGTTGTTGTAATAATCCGGGACATAAAGATTCCCCTGGCTGTCAACCGCCATGGTGGCGTAGGACCCCGATTCACCTGGCGAGACCACCCGAGGGTCCAACAAATTCAAACTTGAGGCTGTTGGATTGGGCAATGGGTCGGTGGAAGAAAGATAGGCGGCGAAATTGTAACCTGGGAAATCCTGCAGTTGGGAATCGCCATTGGCGGCCATGTGGGTGAAATCGGTTTGGCCCAGCACGATGTCGGGGGCCCAGGTAACCCCGGTCGTCACCGATTGGTTCGGGCTCAAAACACCCACATT
Source organism: candidate division FCPU426 bacterium (assembly GCA_963830915.1). Taxonomy (GTDB): domain Bacteria; phylum Oederibacteriota; class Muellerivitia; order Muellerivitales; family Muellerivitaceae; genus CAWHOE01. Next base: position 25,766 of record CAWHOE010000044.1, on the reverse strand, counting down.
GCTGAATCCCAGGATGCGGTTGTTGCCAGCGTCGAAAACATAAAGGCGGTTGGGGGATGAGACCCGGTCCACAAAGACACCGCCGGGACGGGCCACTCGGTTGGCGACGACCGTGTTCATGGACATTTGGGAAAAGTCCGATTGCCCTAGTATGACGTCCGCCCAGCTATCCCCTGATACACCTCTCACCGGCTGGGCCAAGGAAATGGTTGGTATCAACAGAAATACTGCTATGAAAATGAATGAGATGATCGTGAGTCGTTTTGTCATTGATTGAAAGCCATCTCCAAAAGATTGGGTACCCATGAAGCATATATTGTCCACCAATTTCCACATTTTATTCCGAATCGGTGAGGGTTCCCCTATTAAATAGACGTAAAAAACGGTCATATATTCCGGGATATAAAATGTTTTTATGTTTAAAAAACAAGGGATTTGCGGAAAACAATGAAGAAATTGTTGGTTCTATACAGGAAACCCCATCAGTTGGTCATTTACCTTCAAGCCAAGCGATGGTCTCCTTCCAATCGGTGAACACCCTCACATTGAGGCCTCGGTTGACCGCTACGGTCTCGGCGAATCGATCGGGATCGATCAAGGGAGGGTTCCCAATGATCGCGTATTTACAATTTGGGATCTTTCCAGTCAATTTACCGCTGAAATATTTGGCCGTTGCCATGACCCCAAGATTGAAACGTTCCAACATGGTCATGTCACCTTTCACGGCCCTCATATCGATCAAAAGTTTACTAGGTTGATAGGTTTTACAGGTTTCCAGAATTTGATCGGTGAAAAGACCAGCCAATGAGGAATCATAGTCCCCTGCATAGATCATCGACAGATATCCAGGATTATTTTCGATCTTATAGTCGAAGGCCATTCGATCCGCTCCATGAAGGTTCGGGCAGGAACCCTATAAAGACAATCTATGGTCATATTTTATATTGTCAAGAAAAAGGCACAATGATAAACACCGCTTTTCCCAGGTTTGGCCATGAAAAAGACCCACTCCTGTAAAAAACGATTCAAGAGCGGGTCTTAGGATTGGTTATGAAGTTTAATATTTATCCCGGTGGACCAAGTCGGATATGGAACGCCTAGTGGTCGAAGCCGGATCTTCCGCCGAATACCCCAGCGAAAGAACCGCCACCGGCCTGATATATGCCGGCGCTCCGATGGTCTTGCGCACTTCATCCTCGTTGAAAGAACCTAGCCATCCAGTGACCAAGCCTAAGGCTGTCGCGGCAAGCTGGGCATAGGCCGCGGCGATGGTGGCGTCCTGGACGCAATAAAGGGTCTTCCCGCGCTCGCCAAATTTCGGATCGCTTCGCTTATCGTTCGCGCAAAACACCAAGGCCAGCTGGGAGGGTTTGGAGAAGGTCTGGAAATGGATGGACTTCCATAATTGACCCAAGAGCAAAGGGTCCTCTACCAAAACGATCTCGTAACCCTGATTATCCCCCGCCGACGGGGCCTGGTTAGCGGCCTCAAATATCTTCTCTAACTTTTCGTTCTCAACCGGCTTTACCTGATAACTCCGAATGGTCCGCCTTTTCTTTATAGTTTCAAAAAGTTCCATGGTCCACTCCTTACCGATATTCAATCACCATACGCGCCAATTATACGTCTTAGAATTAAAGGCAGATCGAAAATTAAAACCAAGTCTTGAACAGTTAGCGGAATTTCCAGAATTATGAACGTCATTATTCGGTAATTAGCTCATTCCGCTTGTTGTTTATCGCTTCAATGGAAAGAAGTTAACTTTCTTGTCCAAACAAGACTTTTGGGTTTTAGAAAGTTATACTTCTTCAGATAAGTCTATATTTCGCTTGGTTGCCTGAGAATAAACGGTCATCAAAATGACAGGTGAGGCTTTTGAAAGAATCCCATTTTCTTTTTAAATATAAAACATTGTGGATTTTCCTTTGGATATCCCTGGGGTGTTGGTTTTCCGGCGGTTTGCTTTACGCTCAAATCATCGTGAACGTCGCGGGTACCGGAACCGGTGGGTTTTCTGGAGATGGCGGGCCAGCGACCCTGGCGACCTTTAGCCATGTGGGTCCCATGCAGATCGATGGTACAGGAAATCTCTATGTGACCGACCTTTTCAATAATCGGATCAGGGTCATCAATACAGTCACAGGGATCGTCACGACTTTTGCCGGCAACGGCACCGCGGGATTCTCAGGCGACGGAGGTCCGGCCACTTTGGCGAGTTTGAACGGGCCTCAGTATGTCGCCCTTGACGGTCACGGCCATATGGCCATCGCGGACACCACCAATAATCGTATACGTGTCGTGGATATGGCGACTGGTATCATCACGACCATCGCCGGGAATGGAACCGCCGGCTATACGGGGGACGGCGGACCAGCGACATCGGCGGAACTCAATCGTCCATACGCGGCCATTTATGACGCCGCGGGGAATCTTTACATCTCCGACAGCAATAATAACGTGATCCGAAAAGTCGCGGCAGGGACTGGGATCATCACCACGATCGCGGGCAATGGCACGGCTGTCTCATCAGGTGATGGAGGGCCAGCTCTATCGGCTGGGATCGACACCCCCTTCTCCCTTGCCTTCGATCCTTCCGGTAACTTGGCCATCTCGGACACAGGCGGCGCGAGGATCCGATATATGAACCTAGCAACCGGGATCATCACGACCATCGCCGGGAATGGCGCGGCTGGGTACTCCGGAGATGGCGGCCCAGCGACCTCCGCCCAACTCAACGCTCCTGTCGGCATCACCTATGACAGCAAAGGGGATCTTTTCATCGCGGATTATCGGAACAACCGGGTTCGCATGGTCGCTCCCGGGACTGGCACCATCACGACCATCGCTGGAACAGGCGTCGCGGGAACCACCGGGGATGGCGGGCTAGCGACATCCGCGGAACTGGATAACCCCGCCCGGATATGTCCTGACAATTTGGGGAATATCTATGTGGGAGACGAATGGAGCAATCGAGTCCGGGAGATCGTCCTGGTACCCGTGGCACCCGCTCCCACACCCACGATGATCACCGGACCTGTTCCACAATCTTATTTCAATGTTTCCAAGAACGTTCTTCACCCCATCCCAGGGCGCCTTGACCATTACGGCCATCGTCTATGATTATCCGGGCGATGTCAGCCTAAAGATCTATAACACAGCCGGTGAATTGGTCAAAAAACTTTTGAATACCCATTTGACCGGGCCTTTGACCGTGACCATTTTCCCTTGGGATGGGACCAACACCAATGGTCAAAATTGCGCGAGCGGGGTCTATATCATTGTCCTGACCGAACCCTTCGGCAGAAGATCAGCGCGGGTCCTGCTGGTTCGTTAGTATTTCCCTAGCTTTAAATGAACATTCATTTTTCAAACAAACAAACTAAACCCCATGATCGGTAACAGGCGACCTCATCGAATGATCAATCCCCTGACGCCGAGGCGCGGGTCAAATGTTTTGGCTTCTTTAATAGGAAGATGGGTATGGCCGCCAGTGCGAAGGTGATCAAGAGGTACCAACAGAGGTTGTCGAAAGATATGACGAAGGCCTGTTTTTTCACCCGATAGAAGGCTTCCTTAGCGACTAAGTTGTATTGGGTGGACATTCCTACCTCGCTGGCGAAGCGATAATGGATGGCCTGCGCTCCCCGGGCCCATTGGGTAAAACTTTGATGGAGCGGGGTCACGTAACGTCGCATATTTTCGTAAGCCACATCCTGGCCATGACTGAATAAAGTCGAGAATATGGCGATGCCAAAGCTTCCCCCTAACTGTCTGGCAAGATTCATGATCCCAGCCGCCTGGCCTAAGGCCGGTCCGGTGAATTCACCCAAAACGACGGCGTTGATGGGGATGAAAAGCGCCGACATACCCAACCCTCGGATCATCAGCGGCCAGAAGAGGTTCCAGTAGCCCGTCTGCGATGTGAAGCCGCTCATCATGAACAGGGCGATCTCCGTGGAAAGGATCCCCCAAAGCATGAACCATCTCGGGTCATGTTTATGGATCATCTTTCCAATGAATGGCATCAATAAGCCCGAGGCCAAGGCGGCGGGCGTGAAAAGATTACCTGTTTGTCGAGCGTCCAGGTTCAATATGGTCGAAGCGAAGATAGGGATAATGAAAATGAGAACGTAAAGGATCGCCCCAACCGTCGCAAGCGTGATGGTCCCATTGATCAGCGCGAAGCTTTTATAGAGTTTAATATCCACGATGGGGTGTTTGTGGTTCCATTCCCACCAAACAAATGTCGGTAAACAAACGGCCGCGCCGATAGTCAGGGTCAGGATCAGGCGCGAGGAAAACCAATCATCATGTTGACCTTTTTCCAGGACATATTGAAGACAACCCATGCCGACCACCAATAACGTTAACCCTACCGTATCCACGGGAGCGCTCTTCATCCTGTCATGGATATGGGCGTGTTCTTTTTCCACCTTGTGGTCGGTCACATAAAGGGCCGAAAGGAAAACCGCTAAAAGTCCTATAGGCAGGTTGATGTTGAATATCATGCGCCACCCGAAATGATCGGTCAGGTATCCTCCCAAGGGAGGGCCAATGGTGGGTCCAATGATGACGATCATCCCGTAAAGGGCGCTTCCCAAGCCTATTTGCCCAGGGAAAGCTTCCTGGATGAGGGCCTGGGAAGTGGGAAGTATGGCTCCCCCCGCCGCCCCCTGGATGATCCGGCAAAATATAAGGACCCCCAGATTAGGGGCCAAACCGCAGGCGACCGAGGCGAACGTGAAAACCGCCACGCTGGTGATGAAATAACGGCGGCGCCCGAACCTAGCGCTCAACCAGCCGGAGATGGGGAGGATGATGGCGTTGGAGATGATGTAGCCCGTAACTACCCAGCCGATGTCGTCCAACGTGGCGCCCAGATTGCCCATCATGGTAGGAATGGCGACATTGACGATGGAAGTGTCGATCATCTGCAGAAGAGAGGCCAATCCCGCCGTTAGAACGATCAGCTTGGCTTCCCGCGAAACACCCTGGGGATGTTTTTCTTTCATATTCGCCCGCCCAATCAATATAAACGCGGGAATATTTTCCAGGTTTCATCCAAGAAACAGTATGACGGCGCTCATTCAGCGATTTCGAGAGAGTGATTTGCAGGATGTGAAAGGGAAATATTTCTGAAAATGAAAAACCAGAGGATTGGATTTACTGGATAACCGCGATCTTCCTCATCTGCCGCACTTCCCCGCCAGTAGGGTTCTGGATCTCAATGACCACGATATAAAGTCCGCTGGCCACCGATTCATTGGGGAAATCCCAAACCGCGAAACTCGCTCCCGGCAACCCGTCCCGGTGGGCGATATATTCCCCCGCCACAGTGTAAACATTCAGCTTAAGGGTCATGCCCGGGGTTCCCAAGGCGAAATTGACCTGTTTGCCATTGTTCGCCACGCTTAGAGGATTGGGATAAGCCACCACCTCATTGCCCGCAGGATTCAGGCCGTTATGGAAGATCATGATCTGTTTGGTCACGGTCGCGGTGCCGCCCGTGCCGTCATTGGACTCGATCTCAACGAAATACTGGCCGTTGGTCACCACACTACCGTTGTCGTTCATGCCGTTCCAAGTCAAGACCGTCCCATCGGACAAAGTGATATTCATGGTCGAATTGGGCCCGCCTGAATAACTGGGTGAAAGTGTGTTGGTCGAAAGGGTCACCCCTGAACTGAGTGATTGGTAATCGGCGATCGATGAATACAGGTGGCGGACGACTTCACCAGCCTCGTTATAGATATTCACCGTCACCTGGGCCAAATGGCGGGCCACCATGGTCACCAGGGTCTGGGTTTGCACCACTCCCATGGGGTCCACGTTATCGACCTTGATGTAATACTTCCCGTTGCTGACCTCATTCCCGCTGTTGTTGGTACCATCCCATGTCCCGATGACGATGCCATGAAAAACGATATTGATCTTGTCATTGATGGAAAGCAGGGTATTGGTCGCCACCAAGGTGACGTCGTTGACGGGTTCGGAATAATGCTTGATCAGAAGGGTCTTCACGATCTCGCCAGCCTCATTATAGACATTGATACGGACGGTGAAGTTACCCGTCACGGTCACGGGAGCGTCCGCGAATTTTATGACCGAAGTGGTTGGATAGGAAAGGGCGGCCTGGTTGTCAATGACCGTGCCGCCCGGCATGAAGTCATTGATCGTCGTATTGACCGTGACCGCCCAGTTCCCGGTAGGAACGAATGGGAAATTCCAAACCAAAAGGGTACCCGTGCCCGAGGTCGGAGCTGGAGTAGGAATGGGAAGAACGGAAAGAGTGCCAGGAGGGGAAGTTGGATTAGTGGCGCTGACATAAGACAAACCGGTCGGGATCGTATCCGAGATGGTGATATTGGAAACACCCGAATTCGGCACACTGATGCCGATGACATAATCTTCCCCGTCATTCGACGACGGAGCTGTATTCGAAGCCACTTTACTGACATTGGCCACTCCCAATGGAGTCGGCGTGTTGGTGGTGGTATTGGTCGCAGTATTAGTCGCCGTGTTGGTAGCGGTATTAGTGAAAGTGAAAGTATCAGTGGACGTCGATGTCGGAGTCGCCGTGTTCGTGTCAGTCCGAGTATTGGTGACAGTATTGGTGTTTGTAATGGTATTCGTATTGGTCGGCGTTCTAGTCTCCGTGTTGGTGGCGGTGTTCGTGGGTGAAATAGTCCAGGTGGGTGTGTTGGAATTGGTAGGTGTGTTCGTCGTTGTGTAGGTGTCTGTCACAGTCGAAGTATTGGTGGGTGTTTTGGTCAAGGTCATCGTCGCGCTATTGGTAGGCGTATTAGTTGGAGTATTGGTGATGATGGGTGTGTTGGTTGGGGTATCGGTTTGAGTGGAGGTTGGGGTCGGTGTGGACGTATTCGTGCGAGTATTGGTGACCGTTGCGGTATTGGTCGGAGTATTAGAATTGGTCACCGTATTGGTGGGAGTGACGGTATTTGAATTGGTAGGGGACATGGTCATGGTGTATGTGGCCGTGTTGGTGTCTGTATTGGTGGGGGTCACCGTGTTGGTCGGGGTCCTGGTATTGGTCACCGTATTGGTCGGGGTCACCGTATTCGTGTTAGTTGGCGTGCGAGTGGGTGTATTGGTAGCGGTATTGGTAGCGGTATTGGTGGGTGTGCTGGTGGCGCAAACAATGACCGCAGTCACGGAATTGGAAGTCACTGGGGCCGGGGAGAGATCATCATCGATCGTGGCGACATTCGTGATCCCCGACTCGCCCGCGCAAGAAGCCACACCCCACCAGGTAATAGCCCCGGTCTGGTCATAGATGGTCACAGGCGAGAATTGCCAAAGCAGGGGCGAGGGCCCAGAGGTGAGCGCCGTACTGGCCCCCGAGTAGGTTATCCCGGTTGGCACAGCGTCTGAAACCTTGACGTTCACCGCCGGATCGTCCGAGAACATCCGGAGATTGCTATACAGGTCACGGCCCGCCGAATAAACACCGGCCGCCGAACCAGGGTTGGATTGGAAGCCATATTGCCAGGTTTGACCGCCGCTACAGGCCATCCCGGTACTAGCGTCGGTTGTCGTATAGTCGATATCCCACTGGTTCACCGGTTCAGGCGTTCCCACAGGCCAAACAACCGCCTTGATCTCGATCGAACCGCTGGCGAGGTGGATGACCTGAGCCTTGATGGTGTACCAGGTATCCGCGCTTACAGGCGGATTCCCGGACATGGCCGGGGATTTAAATCCCGTGTTGACCGTCACCACCGCTTTATACGCGTTTGCGGCGCTATTCTCTTGGAGAGCGAAAAATCCCGGGGCATTGTCGCGCGAAAGGATCAATTCGAATCCATAATGCGGGGCCGCGGCTTGTACCATCACGGCCAAGGTCGCGTCCTCGCCAACCGCGTTAGCGGCGCCGCTCTGTAATAATGAAGGTATATTGACGTCCCCTTCCACCTCAAAAACATTTCCAGCGGGGCAGAAAGGCGATTGAGGGGTGTTCCTCAGCAGCGGGACATAGCCATCCGTGTTGTTGTTAGCCCAGGTCTGGACATCGATATAATTCCCTTCCGTCACAGGATCGTTCTTGATGGACCAAGTGACGGCATTATTAGGATCAGTGGAGTTGTATCCGGTTCCGTCGTAACCAGTGGATCCAGGAACCGTTGAACCGTACCATGATGTGCCCACCGTATCGTTGTTATAAGAATCGGAAGTCTGCAGACTGGTCCCGCCGATACTATAATTGAGGGTATAGGTTTCGGTATCGCCGGCATTGATCGTGGCAGAGGATTGGCTTTTTGCCAGTTGGAATTTCCCTCCCACTTCCACGGTGGTGGTAGAGCTAACTGGCCCCGCGGTTGTTGATTTAGCTGTCGCCGTGTTTGAGATCTCGCCGGTAACACCAGCGTTCACCTTGGCCAATACCCAAACATAGCCGCTGACCGCCGCGTTGCTGAAAGGCAAGACCCAGGTGACCGTAGGAAAACCGCCGATGTTCCCGCCCGAGCTGATCTCAGATCCATTTGCCGCCGCCAAACTCACTTGGCTGGGGAGCGTGTCGGTGATGGTAACCGGCCCGGTATTGACGTATGTATAGTCCATCCTGAAAAGGATCAAGTCGCCTGGGGTGGCCGTATTTCCTTCGGCCGATTTATTAAAGGTGGAAATCGCCGGAGGTGGGAATGGAACCGTCACACCCTTCCAGATAGTGTTTGGAAAACCGCTTTGACATTGAACGTTGTAATCATGTTCAGCTACAACAATATTGAAAGAACCCGCGCTCAAGCTAGGGGGGATCGTAACGCTCCAAACTTCCGTGACTGGGCAAACTGGTGTACCACCAGTGGAAGCGCCAATCCAACCATTGCCATCGCTTCCATCATTGTTGGGCGAAGTAATGACAGAACCAGCTGTTCCATCAAAAGTTGTCCCCTCTCCAGGCGAAGTGCTATCCACCAGAAGATATTGTTGGGGTAACGCGCATCCGCTTAATACGGTATTTGAGGAGGGTGTAATTCCAACCAAGAAGTACGGGATGGAATAGGTATTGGTATCACAATAGACAAGAGTAACAGCGACCGTTGAGCCGGGCGCGGGATTGGTATTGGATAGATTAATGGAAAGCAAAGTCGCCGTTTGGGAGAGAGCCATTGAGGGCAAAAACACAAGGATGCCAAGCCCTGTTGCCAAGGCGAGTATTTTGTTTTTAATGATCTTTATGCTTTTTATAGGAAACATTTTCTTCTTTTAAAATTGATCAAGGATCGTTTTTAACTTTGATTCCCTTAAGGAAAGAGAGATTAAAAACAGGCTCAAATCGATTGAAGTTCTGTAGTAAAAATGCCTCAAAACCGGTAAAACTTCAACTCGTTAGGTTTTATTAAAAGAAAATATTCTTCTATAGCCATCATTTCACGGTAAAGCTTTACTAAAATTTAACTAAAATCAGGGTCAAGTTCGTCCTTGTGGTGGGCTTCCGACATCGAATATGTTTTTGAAATTTGCCTCAATAAATTTGAATGAAAACCGCTTTCCATTACTTCCTATACATAGATTTCAAATTCAATCCGCTACGAGTCCAGGAAATGGGGAGACCTAAGTAAATTCCGAACCAACCGGCAGAATTTCATTTAACCTTTATTGACCTGGTTCAACGCCGGGCGAAGACAATATTTTTAAATTCGTTTTCAAATAATTCATGACCGACGTGTGAATGAACTGCACTTCCGACTTCTCCATTCGTCTGCTCCAGGGTTTCCTTAAATGCTGGATGATATCCATCACGCACAGGTTGATCAAAAAGCCCTGATAGATCTCGTTATCTTTCGGGCATTCGGCCATCAGCTTTTCCAACAGTTCTTCCCTCTTAGCCGAGTATCCCGGGATCAATTTTTGTATCTCAGCTTCCAATTTCGTGAAATGCGCGGGGTCGAATTTCCTCGACATGAATACCTCCCATCAGTGGACCCGTTCAGGACGGGTCGATATTTTTTCCAGCCTTCCCAAAAAGATATAGAATTACACGGATCAATAGGGTCATAGGAACACAGGCCCCGATCCAATTTCAAGGGAAGGCCACAAATTAATGAAACAATTCGATGTGGTGATCTTAGGAGCCGGCGGGGCCGGCCTCATGTGCGCTATCGAGGCGGGAAAAAGAGGCCGTAAGGTCGCTCTGATCGATCACTCGGATAAGGTCGGGGCCAAGATACGTATTTCGGGCGGAGGCCGTTGTAATTTCACCAATTTAACCGCGGGGCCGGAGAATTATCTTTCAAAGAATCCCCATTTCTGCAGATCCGCCCTATCCCGTTACACACCGGCCGATTTCATCCAAAAGGTCAAAGAACATCGCATACCCTTTCACGAAAAGAAATTTGGCCAGTTATTTTGCGACCATTCCGCCGAGGATATCATCCGGATGTTTACTGGAGATTGTGAGAAGTTCGGGGTAGAAACGCACCTGAACACCAAAATTGAATCCATACAAAGGACCGGCGTTTACAACGTTTGGACCAACCAGGATCTCTTTACTTGCCATTCTTTGGTCGTTGCCACAGGCGGCCTCTCCATCCCCAAGGTCGGTGCCTCTGACCTGGGTTACAGGATCGCCAAGGACTTCGGCTTGAATGTGGTCGAAACAGCTCCCGCTTTGGACGGATTCAAATTCTCCTCGAGGGACCTGGAAAAATTCATGGAACTCGCTGGGGTTTCGTCGGAAGTGATATTGAAATGCGGCAATGTTAGTTTTCGCGAGAACATCCTTTTCACTCATGTTGGTCTAAGCGGTCCCGCCGCTTTGCAGGCTTCCCTCTATTGGGAAAAAGGGAAACCTATCCATCTCAACCTATTTCCCGACGAGCCGAAAGACGGGTTGTTCGGTTGGTTTTTAGCGCAAAAGAAAAGCGGGGATCGATCAGAGATCAAAACCCTTCTGGCGCGATTCCTTCCCAAAAGGTTAGCGGATCGATTAAGCGACCTGGAGCTTCCGCCCCACGCTTCCCTTCATTCGATCGCGGAAAATAATCTGGAAGACTTCTGTAATAAATTGGTCGATCTCACGCTTATTCCCGAAAGCACCGTCGGGTACAACAAAGCCGAAGTGACCAAAGGGGGTGTGGATACCAAGGAACTATCCTCCCAGACCATGGAAGCCAGGAAAGCCAAAGGCCTATATTTTATCGGCGAGGTCGTGGATGTGACAGGTTGGTTAGGGGGATACAACTTTCAGTGGGCCTGGTCCTCCGGCTGGGCCGCGGGACAAGTGGTTTGATCAAGGCCTCATTTGAAATACAACCCGAATCGCTTCAACTGGAATTCGTTCAACTTCACCTTTTCAAAACTCACATAACCTTCCTCATTGAATTCCTTAACGATCTCTTTAAGCGCGTTGATCTTATTGGATTGGGTAAATACCCCGAGGATCTGTCCCGATCCGCGATGCCCTATGACGACAGTTACCTCTTTCATATTTCCTCCTGAAGTCATCTTTTTTAGCGGCCAATATTAACATTTGTTCGTCAATTAGACGAAGTATCAGAATCCGGAATTGGCTCTGCGTTCGTGGTTATCAGCTTGGAGGGTTTGCTTTCTTTCCCGTTTTTAGAGACTGACGTGAAAGTCAGGAAATATTTCTTACCGGCCTCCAGTCCCTTTAGCGGCCCGAGTTTCTTTCCGAAAGGGATGGAATTGGCCAGGATAAATACCCCATCCTGCCGATCGGACCAATAAGCGTTATACCCCGTCAAATTAGCTTTTCCCGGGTCCTCCCATTTGGCCACGCCAGCCGCTTTGATGATGTCGATCATCCCGTTCGCTTTGGGCTGTTGGTCCGGTTTGAAGACAGGTAATCCCGCCGAAGAAACCCTGACCTCGTTGGAAGCGGCGCTCTCTTTGAGCGGGGCCTCGCCGAGAACCTCTTTGACCAAAAAGGAAAAACCCGATCTGGGGACCATGATGATGGAAAATTGGCGGCGTTTGACGATCTTGGAGTTCAATTTGAAAAATTTGCTCTTGGCTGATTCGCGGGTATAGACGTTATATCCCCTGATCAAACCCTTGGAAGCATCGGTCCAATAAAGGACCACTTTCGAGCCTGGCGCCAATTCCACATTGAGTTTAATGGGCGTTTGAGTGTTTGGGATGGGATTTCCATAAGCGAAAGACCCGATCAAAAACAAAAAAAAGCATAGATTCACCCTCATAACTTGGCCCCCGATCATTGCAAATATTAAGTCGGATTATATAACGAGTCCTCTGAATCTAGCTATTTTGCTTTTGCCTATTTCAAAAAAGGGTTATCTGTGTCTCAGTGGGAAATTACGGAAGTTCTCTAACGCCAGTTGCTCATTTTACGGCTATGGATTCTTTTCCTTTTAGTTCTTGCCCATCCGCTAGTATCGAATCCGCTTTAGCCCTGGCGGACTCCATTTTCGGATAACGTATCGAACGGAAACCTTTCACATCCTCCGGTACGCTTAAAGCGGTCAACCAGCGGTCATATTCAGCCTGATCCCGAAATGAAAACTTATCCACCAAAGCGCCGTACCAATTCCGGAAAGCCCTTTCCCGTTTGTGCCAAGAAGGCATTAATACCCGGGCGAAGCCCATTCGCTTCATGATCTTGAGCATCCAATCACGGCTATTCAGGTCGAACTCGACCTCCAAGCCCATGATGTCGAAATGCGGCCGGTTGATATGATTGTATCGGATGCGATCCCCTCTTTGGAGATTCAACTTATAACGCCTGGCGTCCTCCTGATATTTCTCAGGGTTGGTCAGGAGGTGGGCCACATAGATCTCATCCTTGATCTCCATTACCTTGTGCAGGTACTTGATGACCGCCTTGGTCACGGCGAACCCCGCCGCTTTCGAATCCTTCCTCAAGGTTCCCAGAACCCGGGTCAGGTACTCCTTGGCGTAGGAGTTCCCTCCCCATATGAACAGGTCATAAAGACGGGTGGAGAATTGGACCTTGGTCTCCTCGTCGCCATCCCAAACGGAAAGGAATCCGTCGATCATCGCGAGATAACTTTTGGAGCGGGAGCCACCCAAAAGCTTGGCTTTTCGGTCGATGACCGTTTTGAAGCTTTCCCTTTCCTCCGCGAAATAATGGGTGGGATTCTCCGCCACATCCCGGCCCAAATGGAAAGCCATCATGTTCCTTTTGGCCTGTTCCCCGCTGAAATTCTCTCGGATCGCGTCGGTCATGTCTTCCAGCGTGAGCGGTAAAAGACCTTTCTGAAATGCCATTCCCAGCAGCATGATGTTCACATATTGCTTGTTCCCGAAGTAGTCCTGGCCGATCTGGCTCAGGTCAGCCCCCAGGTAGCTTTGGGTGTAAGTTTTGAAAAGTTCCGCGAGCTCCACCGGCGAGAAATCATCCTTCCCCATCAGGGTAAGGATGGTGGGTGTTTTGTGGTTGTTCACCACCGAGTGGGTGAATTCTTTTGAGCCGATCTTGAAAGAGTGCCTGGGATCGATGCCTCGCGCGGCCTCGAGGATATCCAGGCCCAGTAAGAGGTTGGTCTTTCCTTGGGGAAGGAGCGGTGACACGACTTTTTTCTCTTTCGAAAAAGTCATTTGCGAATAGACCCCGCCATTCCTGATGGCGATCCCTTTCTTATCACAAAAGGTCACGAAATACCCATGCTTGTGGGCGGCCCGTACCAATACCGCCGTCGAGGACCCGATACCCATCCCCCCGACGCCGGCGATGTAGGCTCTCCAGTCATCCTTGAATTCGAGGGCTTTGGGAACGGGCAATTTCGCGGGATCGGGCAAGGGCATGCGTTCTGTTTTGCCTTTGCGAATGATGGTCATCTCCTCGAAGGAGGGGCAGGCCTTGATCCTTGTACAGGCCATGTCGGATACACAGAAAGAAAGATCGGTCGCCATCTTAGGGCCATAGAGCGTGTCCTCTATATTTAGCCCGGGGCAGCCGGTCAGCCTGGTGCATTCCATGCAAAGCTCGCAAGCATGGGCGTTGATATTCACCCTTTTTTCGACCGGCAAATAACCCAGCTTGGCCCTTTCCTTGGCTTTTTCCCGCCGTTTGCGCCGGTGATAAGTGATACCGCACTCTTTATCGGCGATCACGAATTTGACCCCAGGTTCCAGGATCATTTCTTCCAGGAGTTGACGGTAGTCGTTGCGGTTTTCCGGATTGACCCGGGCGATGGAGACGTCCTCGCCATGGGTCAGGCCTTGCAATACTTTTTCTATGTCCTGGGCGAAAGTGGGATTGCCCATGATGTCCGAGTCCATGCCCGGATGGGGTTGATGCCCCGTCATGGCGGTTGTTTTGTTATCCAAAACCACATAAAGGACATCCTGGTTATTCTTGATGGAGTCCGAAACCTCGGAAAGCCCGGAATGGAAGAAGGTGGAATCCCCGATGAAACAAACGGACTTGTTCGTGGAAAAAGGCGAAAGGCCCGCTCCCGTCCCGCCTCCCAGCCCCATGCCGATATAGTTGTGCATCAAGGGCCCATTGGGCGGCATGAAAAGAAGGACGTAACAGCCCGCGTCGCCGTGGAAAAGAATGTCGATCGGACCGGTTTTGTGTTTCTTTTTCATGTATTCAGGATCCTTGAAATCCTGGACCAGGGTCAGGAAGGTCGAGGAAGAATCCCGATGGGGACATCCGGGGCAAAATGTCGCGGTCCGGGGCGGAATGAGCATCTCAAAAGAATCCAATTTCGCTAGAAATCCGATCTCTTGCTCGACTTGAGGGGTTGAAAGCCCCAATTTTTTGAACAAAGGCGCCAAAGTTGTCATGACCACCGACGGATTCAATCCCTTATCGACCGGGAAACCAGCCAGGTCGGCCGGGAAGACTTTTCCCCATACCGTCGGCATGGTCTTGATCTTTCCCGCCTGGAACAGGTCCATCACGATATTGCGGACCTGGGTTTCGATGAAGCGTCGTTTCTCTTCCACGACCACGATAGTGTCGGTGGTTTTCAATAATTCCAAAATCGCTTCCGGATCGATCGGGTAGGTCATCCCCAATTTGAGGATCGGGAAACGGCCGGACATGTTGAATTCGGATAGACCTTGTTCCAGGTAGGTATAAGAGGCGCCGGCCGAAATGAACCCCAGGGATCGATTGTCTTTACCCGGTATTAATCGGTTGATCCCCTTTTCCCGGGCGGCGCTCAAAACCCTCGGGAACTTGACTTCCAAAGCCTCTTTCTCCAAATGGATCGTATGGGGCGGAAGAACAATGGAATGTTTTATATCGAATTCGGAACTGTCAATAGTGGCTTTGTTCAGGGTGGAAAAACCTTCCGGAGGACGATTGGGATGGACTTCCACGCTCCCTCCGCCTTCCGCCGTATAGGTAATAAGAAGGTAGGCGATGAAGAGATCGGCCGCCTCGGAAAGCTCGAACGCGACCTTGACCCAATCCTTGACTTCCTGAAAAGTGGAGGGTTCCAGGACGGGGATGAATAAATGGTCCGAAAGCCTTCGGGAATCCACCGGAACTTGGGTCGTATCGCTCCAAGGATCGTCCCCAATGACGATCACTCCCGCGCCTTGATGCCCTTTTTTGGCGAGCGACCCGGAAATCAACGCGTCAGCCGCCACATGGAACCCCACCGATTTCATGACGGTGATGGCCCGCAAACCCGCCATTTGGGCGCCATTGAGCCTCGCGGCAGAAAGCGCCTCGTTGTTGGCGATCTGCGCCAGAATGCCGTGTTCTTTTAGGTAAGGAGCGGCGTTCGCGGCGGCCTCAAAAACATCCGCCACTGGGGAGCCTGGATAACCGGTCAGAAGATTGAGTCCCGCTTCCAACCCGCCTTTTAATATCAACTCATTGCCGGTATAGGTCTCGACGCCTTTGTCTTTTAAAAATCTTGGATCCATTGGTCGATTACCTTACAGATTGGAATTAAAGAAAGCAACAGGCCGGGGGCAGGAAAAATCCTCAAAAACGGGACAGTGGGGTTGGTTTTAATAAGGAAAATTTTAATCTGTGATTCTTTTCTGATTTCGCAGATGAGATTATATCCCCCCTTTGAAAAAGGGGGGAAGGGGGGTATTAGCCTCCGGTGACCGCCTTGAATATTATCTCCAATACCACTTCCGTGTTCTTCAACACTTGATGGTTGTTAAAGCGAAACACCCGAAACCCGCGTTTCCTAAGAAAGGCATCTCGAACAGCGTCCTTTTCCTTAACTTCACCATGGAAATGCTGCCCTCCATCCAATTCAATGACCAGAGCGGCTTCCCGGCAATAAAAATCCACAATATATTCACCAATAATTCTTTGCCGGTAAAAACAGGCCCCCGCGAGTTGCTTGCGGCGAAGTTTAGACCAAAGAGAACGTTCAGCATCCGTCATGTTACGGCGAAGTTTTCGGACGACTGGGGTCATGCCTCTTCTGTAAGTCAACATCGAATACCCCCCTATCCCCCCTTTTTCAAAGGGGGGAACTTGAAACCAATCACTCTAGCGGATTGGTATCGAACTCAAAAATAACCTAGCCGCAAACTAGCGAAAGGCCCAAGTGTTTTTTGATTAGACGGGTTATATCAACAGCATCGGGTCGATCGCGACCCCGTTCTTCCGGATCTCAAAATGCAAATGAGGACCTGTCACTCGGCCGGTCGCGCCCACACGGCCGATGAGTTCCCCGCGGCGCACTTTGTGGCCCGCTTTGACGAATATTTTCGAAAGATGGCCATACATGGTGATGTAACCATTCGGGTGCTTGATCTGGATCAGATTACCGTATCCCCCCGATACCCCCGCGAAGATGACCTTTCCACTGCCGGCGGCGAATACCGAGTCCCCATATTTCGCTCGAAAATCCACGCCTTTATGGATACGTCTCTCGCCCGTGATCGGATCGGTCCGCCACCCAAAACCGGAGGTCCAGCCCTTTCCCCAATTGGCGAAGGGTACGCCAAAAATACCTCTTCGGCTGAAATAGTTCTTCCATTCACCGTTCATGACAATGGGTTTCGCGTTGGGAACAA
Source organism: candidate division FCPU426 bacterium (assembly GCA_963830915.1). Classification (GTDB taxonomy): domain Bacteria; phylum Oederibacteriota; class Muellerivitia; order Muellerivitales; family Muellerivitaceae; genus CAWHOE01. The sequence continues at coordinate 8,798 of CAWHOE010000044.1, read as the reverse complement.
AGAGGACATCCCCGGTATTCAAACCATGCCACCAGGAGATCCCATTCTCATTTTTCAAGGACTTCTCATCGATCTTATAGAGGGCGGAGATGGAACGGGTGTCCTCGCCTTTAGTCACGACATGGAGCACTCCCCGTTGGGAAAGGATGTTGACCGGGTGGCCCAGAGAGGCTTTGAAAGGCAAGTCAGGGTTGGCGCCGATCAGGGTATAAATATCGATGTCGTTATCGCTGGCAATGGACCAATAATTCTCGCCCAGTTCAACAGCGTGAACCGATACTTTCGCGTTCTTGGCCCTCAGTTTTTTGATATCGATGGGTCCGGTTGGTTCAAGAACTTCCCTAGGGCTTGGCTGGGGAGAAGGTTGGATGGTTTCGGTCGGTTGAACAAGGGGCGTGGTTGGACTGGTCGTTTCCACTTCAGGCGTGGTGAGGATGCGTTCGCTGACAGTCGAGGAAGAGTGTCCCGCTATTTTCTTGGCAAGAACGATCGATAGGACCAGGACAATAACGATGACCGTGTTCAGGGCGATCAACCGAAAGAGACGTTTTTGGGTCAGGGGCATTTTAAGAAACGTTTCCCAGGGTATAGGCCGTTCGGTCCTTCAACATTTTCCGGACCTCTTCCATGATGTGGGGACCATCCAGGCCGCATAACTCCCTCTGCAATTGGGGCTTGGCGTGTTCGATGAATTTATCAGGGATACCCACGCATTTCACCGCGCAGTCCGTTAGCCCGTTGCTCATGAGCAGTTCCAAAACGCCGCTTCCAAAGCCTCCCATCAAGACGTTCTCCTCGAGGGTCAGGATGGTTTTTACCTTCTTGGCGACAGAGAGGATCAGTTCTTTGTCCAGGGGTTTTACGAACCTCATGTCCACCACCATGCCGGTTAGCCCTTCTTTTCTCAAGGCCGCCGACACTTGTTTGGCGACCCCGACCATGCGCCCCACCGCCAACAGAGCGTACTGGGAGCCTTCTTCCACTATCTTCGCTTTTCCTATCTCGATTTTCTTGAACCCCGTTTCTAAAACAACCCCTTCCCCGCTTCCCCGAGGATAGCGAAGGGCGATGGGGCCTGAATATTCCACGGCGGTATAAAGCATGTTACGAAGTTCGTTCTCATCCGAAGGCGCCATAACCACCAGGTTCGGGACGCAGCGCAGATAAGAAAGGTCGTAAACTCCCTGGTGTGTTTCCCCGTCCTCGCCCACCAAACCGCCCCTATCCAGCGCGAAGACAACGGGTAATTTTTGTAAGCAAACGTCATGGATGATCTGGTCATAGGCCCTTTGTAAAAAGGTGGAATAGATGGCCACGACCGGTTTGATCCCCTCGCAGGCCATTCCCGCGGCCATCGTGACGGCGTGGCCTTCCGCGATACCCACGTCGAAGAATCGGTTAGGGAAAGTTTCCGCGAATTTCTTCAAGCCCGTGCCTTCCGGCATGGCGGCGGTGATGGCGATGATCTTGGGATGATCCTTCCCCAATTCGGTCAATGCGTCCCCAAACACCTTGGTGTACGAAGGCGCCGAGACAGCCCCCGGAATAGTGACGCTTTTCCCAGTGTCTTTGTCGAATACGGTCACCCCATGGAAACGCTCCGGGTTATCTTCCGCCGGGCCATAACCCATGCCTTTTTGCGTGACTAGATGGAGCAGGATGGGGCCCTTGAGCTGTTTCACTTTTTTCAATATCTCAACCAATGTCCTGAGGTCGTGTCCGTTGATGGGCCCGTAATAATGCAACCCTAATTCCTCGAACAAAGTCCCCGGGGTCATGAATCCTTTGAGGGCTTCCTCCGCGTGATGGGCCACCTGCAAGACCTGATGCCCGACCTTCGGGATACCGTCGAGTATCTTTTCCAAACGGCTTTTAGCCTCGTTGAAGGATTTGCCAGCGAGGATCTTGTTCAAGTATGAAGAAAGCGCGCCCACATTCGGCGAGATGGACATCTCATTGTCATTGAGTATGACCGTAAGGTTCAATTCGGGATGGTCGCCAATGTTATTGAGGGCTTCCAAGGACAAACCGTTCGAGATCGACGCGTCGCCCACCACGGAAACCACTTGAAAGTTCTTCCCTTGAAGGTCCCTGGCCATGGCCATTCCAAAGGCGGCGGAAAGGGCCGTGCCTGCGTGGCCAACGGCGAATGTGTCATAAACGCTTTCACTTCTCTTGGGGAACCCGCAAAGTCCGTCCGCCTGGCGAAGGGTGGGAAATTGTTCCCGGCGGCCGGTGATGGCTTTATGCCCATAAGCTTGATGTCCCGTATCCCAAACGATCCTGTCCTGAGGGGTGTCATACACATAATGGAGGGCCAGGGTCAATTCGACCGCTCCCAAGGACGAACCCAGATGACCGCCCGTTTTGGCGACGGACGTAACCAAAAAATCCCGTAATTCTTCCGCGATCTTGGGCAGTGCCTCGGGAGGAAGCGCCCTCAATTGGGCCGGAGAATCGATCTTATCCAGATATTCGTACATGAAACCTTCTCAGTCAGAATTTTTTAGTACAGAAGCCAACCTATCGCGATACCTAACAAAGCCCCCACCAGGACCTGAACCGGAGTATGGCCAATGAGTTCCTTGAGTTTTTGATGGGGAATGGGCCTGGAGGAATAAAGGTCATCCATCATCTCATTCAATATCTTGGCTTGAAGCCCAGCCGCCCTTCGAACGCCAGCGGCGTCGGTCATGATGATCAAGGCCATTCCAAGGGATAAAAGAAACACCGGGGAATTCCAACCCGTTTGCAACCCGATCGTCGTGGACAAACAAGAGACCAAAGTCGAATGGGAGCTAGGCATGCCTCCCGAACCGATAAAAAGGCGAAAGTTGATTTTATGGTAGCGAAAATAATAAAGCAACACTTTCAACCCTTGGGCGACGGCCCAGGCTATCGCCGTGATGTAAAAGATCTTGGATGTCAAAGGTCGGGCCTCAACAAATCAATAGGTCCTTTCCGCCATAAAGCGGGCCAAGGCTTCGAGATAATGGGCTTTGGCGCCCAAAGGCTTGAGGGCAGAAATGGCGTCCTGAGTGAGCCGTTCCACTTCCCTTTTGGACCTTTCCAAGCCCATCACGGCGGGATAGGTCATCTTTCCCCGGGCCTTATCGCTTCCCGATTTCTTCCCTAATGTCTTGCTGTCCCCGATCTCGTTGAGGATGTCATCGACGATCTGGAAAGCCAGACCGGCTGATCTACCGTAACGGCTCAAGGCGTTCAATTTTTTAGGTGTTGTTCCCGCCAGTAAGGCCGGAAGCCGTACGCTGGCCAATAACATGGCGCCGGTTTTTCTTCGGTGGATGGAATGGACCATCTTAAAATTCGGATTCTTTTTTTCCGAAAGGATGTCATCCACCTGGCCGCCCACCATACCCGGATAACCGGCAAAACCCGCCAACTCATGGATGACTATCGGGAGATGGGGATGAAAACGGCTTGGGATGGATTTGGGTTCGGATAACCAATCGAAAGCCAAGGTCAAAAGCCCATCACCCGCGAGAATGGCCATCGCTTCCCCATAGACTTTATGGTTGGTCTTTCGGCCCCGTCGATAATCGTCGTTATCCAAAGCGGGAAGGTCGTCGTGGATGAGACTGTAGGTATGGATCAATTCAAGGGAACAGGCGATCCGCAGGGCGGAACGGGTATCAAGCCCGACTATCTCGCTGGCCGCCAAACAAAGGACAGGCCGTAACCTTTTTCCACCGGCGAAAACGCTGTACTTCATGCTGTCCCAGAGTTTCTTGGGACAATCTCCCGGATTCGAAAAAACACGCTTAAGCGCGTCATCCACAATGGACTTTTTATTCTCGATGTAATTTGGAATGGGAAGGAACATTAATTCAGCCCTTGTCCCCTTTGGCCGAGCCCGTCTCCCCTTGCTTGTTGGTCGTGTTTTTCAGCAGGGTTTTGACCTTCTTTTCGATGTCGTTCAAACGTTGGTTGCATTCCTTGGTCAGCTTCATGCCTTCCTCGAACAGCTTCAACGAGTCCTCGAGTTTCAGGTCCCCGGATTCCATTTTGACGACGATTTCTTCGAGTTTAGCGAGAGTTTCCTCAAAAGACGGCTGACTTGCCATAACGACCCCTCAGTGGAAATTTCGGTTATTTTACCGAATTTCGCTCGCTTATGTACAAAATGCTTGGGATTTGTTTAATCCTTGTTATGTACAGCATTTCCCCTTCTGAAAGAGGGGGATGAAGGGAATTTAGCCGGTGAATCTGTGGGAGAACAGGATGTACTCAATGTGTTTATTACAAGTGTTTACTTGTGAGGCACTGTGTTTCCCCCTCTGAAAGAGGGGGATGAAGGGGGAGTTAGCCGGTGAATCTGTGAGAGAACAGGATGTACTCAATGTGTTTATTACAAGTGTTTACTTGTGGGGCACTGTGTTTCCCCCTCTGAAAGAGGGGGATGAAGGGGGAGTTAGCCGGTGAATCTGTGGGAGAACAGGATGTACTCAATGTGTTTATTACAAGTGTTTACTTGTGAGGCACTGTGTTTCCCCCTCTGAAAGAGGGGGATGAAGGGGGGAGTTAGCCGGTGAATCTGTGGGAGAACAGGATGTACTCAATGTGTTTATTACAAGTGTTTACTTGTGAGGCACTGTGTTTCCCCCTCTGAAAGAGGGGGATGAAGGGGGAGTTAGCCGGTGAATCTGTGAGAGAACAGGATGTACTCAATGTGTTTATTACAAATGCTTACTATGGCTTTGTATACCCAATCTAGCCTTAGCTTGCGGGTTCAAGATTACTCCACTTCCCTCACTTCGCAGATCGGCCCATCCGAACTGCCGGTATGCATCACACCGATGGCCAACGACACCGATTCGGTGGTGACGGTCACGGTTCCCTCTTCTTTTTCGCATCGGGTGGTCAATGTTCCCTGAACCAAGACCTCATCCCAGGTCGGCCCTTCCTTCAAATATTTGACCGGTTGGGTTGGTTTAAAGGACAAAACCAATTTCTGGTCCTTGATCTCGTGCCTTCTATCATTGGGTAGGACTTTATCCATAAAAGTATCTTCGTAACTGTCGTTCAGCCATTTGTGGAAATAATCCATCATGTCATCCAAGTTCTTATAAGAGATCCCGTAGTAATTAGTGACGAAGTCCAAAGCTAATTTGGTTGTTTCGTCGCTGGTAAAGATTATCTTTTCGGATGGGTGTTTTTTAGCCTTGGCTTTTGCCGGTGGCGGTACGGCTGTCACTTGGGCCGTAACTTGAGGCTGAATGGTTGGAACAGCGGCCACTTGGGTTACTGGCTTGGGCGCTTCCACAGCTTCGGGCTGGTCATTAGTTTTGGTTATAGACGAAACCATCGTTTCGAAGCACCAATGGAAGCTATGGTGTTCAATAAGGCGCTCATAAGCCACCAAGATAGCGCTGATGAACAATAAACAGATGATGACGATGGCCAACACTTTTCTATATATGTGGAGCAACCAATGCCAAACATCAGAAAAAGCGCCAGTGGTCTCTTTACCAACATCCTTAATTGGATTCGTTATGAATTTCGGTATGGCAATGGTTTGGGGGCCGCCTGATTGTGCCTTGTGTTTTGGGGTTTTGTCTGACTTGGGACTGGCAGAAGCCTGAATAGGATCTTCTTCAGTATCGGTATCGTCTTCTATTTCACTTCCCACTTCAGCCTGATCCTGATCAATTGTCTCTGAACTGGGGGCGAGTGCAGGTTTAGAGGTGGGTGATCCCGTTGTTTTGGATTTCAGGGACGGTGTTACTTCGGGGCCGATGTTTTCAGGGTCAAAATCTTTGGCTGATTTACCACTCGCGACTAAAGCCACAAGAGCTTTTATATCTTTGGTAGTAAACCCTCTTTTTAAAACCTCGTCTAAAACTTCATTTACCGCTTTTGGTGCGTCAGCAACTTGGCTTTTTAAGCGCGATACGGCTATAGCACTAGTAAAAGAAAGAACATAAGGTGGATTCGCTTTAGCTGCTTCACGGATCTTTTGCCGGGCGGTTATATCAAAGCTGTCCTTTATAGAAAGAAAATCACTTACCTGACTCTTTCCAATTTTGAAGGCTTCTTGAATTGCGGGTCTATTGATACCACCTTCCTTTTGAATCATGGATTCAAGGGTGGCAATCTGTTCTAGCCAATTGAGTGATTCCGGTTGGATTTGAGCCATAAAAACACCGCCTTTATAAAATATTGCCCTGCACTAATAAGACTTTAGATTTAACGACTTGAACTGAACCTATTTCCGAGGCTCGGAAACACCTCTTCCGAGGGGTGGCCTAGCCTTTCCGAGGCTCGGAAACACCTCTTCCGAGGGGTGCCCTGGCCTTTCCGAGGCTCGGAAACATCTCTTCCGAGGGGTGGCCTAGACTTTCCGAGGCTCGGAAACACCTCTTCCGAGGGGTGCCCTGGCCTTTCCGAGGCTCGGAAACATCTCTTCCGAGGCTCGGAAACATCTCTTCCGAGGGGTGGCCTGGCCTTTCCGAGGCTCGGAAACATCTCTTCCGAGGGGTGGCCTAGCCTTTCCGAGGCTCGGAAACATCTTTTCCGACGGGTGGCCTATCGGCCTGTTGGAACATGGCATTTATATAAAATCCAAAAAGGGGGGTCAAAGGAAAAGAGGTTTACGAGTTAAACCTAAGCGGGTGGGATAGAGATACTGAAAATGTTTTAAGGGGTAATAAAAACAGATGAAAAGACATCATTGGAGCATCAGGATTTATTGGGGATAATTTTAGCGTCAGCCATTGCTGGTCAGGCAAATTTAGACTAGGTTCGGACTCAGGGCGAATGCCAGATATCGCTCAAGTAGTAGAAACTCCCGTTGCCGTCGATCACCCACATAGAGGTCACTCCTGTGTTCGGTCCCGTGCTTGGGGCGAAAACCGCCGCCGCGTAATCGTCGCGGGCGGCCCCATATTCGGGCGTGCCGGTTTCTTCCGTCCAATTCAACCCGTCCGGTGAGCTCCAGATCGCCACGTCCGAAGTCGAGCCGGCGCCGGAAAGGACCCAAAGCTGGTTGTTATAGACCAGCATTTTGATGCCGCTGCGGACGCTGAAGGGCGCGTTGGCAAGTACCTGGGTCCAGGTAATGCCGTCGGGTGAGGACCACACATCATTGTAGTAATAGGGCCAGGTGTTGTTGCCGCCCCCCGCGATCCAGATCTTGCCGTTGAAGACCGCGCAACCGAACATGACACGCCCTCCCAGGCCGATTGAAGCCGTGGTTCGTGTCCAGTTGACGCCGTCGGGCGAGGACCAGGCGTCGTCGTAATAGGTGCTGAGGTTTACGCCGCCCATCACGTACATTTTGCCGTTGAGGACCACGCAGCCTTGCATGTCGCGAGGCCCAAAGGCCGCGGTGGTGGTGGCGGCGCTCCAGGTGGCGCCATCGGGTGACGACCAGACATCGGCGAAGGCGTTATTGGAGCAGGTATCACCCCCGACCAGCCAAAGTTGGGGTCCCGCTCCTTCACCGTTATCGAAGGTGACCAGGGAGGCCCATTGGCGGGCGGACCAGGCGGCGTTGGTAACGGCTTCGGTCCAGTTGACGCCGTCGGGCGAGGACCAGACATCGTTGAGACAGTTGCCGCCGTTGCCGTTCCCTCCCGCGATCCACAAGTTGTTGTTGAAAACCGTCGCGTCGAACCCTTCGCGATTGTCGAACCCGCCCCAACTGGTGGCTTCGACCCAGTGAATGGAGGCGGTGGGGGTGGTCGTGGGGGTACTGGTAGGAGTACCCGTGAAGGTCGCCGTGGGCAGGGTGCCGGTGGGGGTATTGGTGATGGTGGGGGTTGAGGTTCGGGTGAAAGTGGCGGTAAAGGTGCCGGTCCAGGTGGGGGTGAGGCTGAAAGTCGGCGTATAGGTAGAGGTAGGCGTGGCCGTGGGGATGAGGTTGCTGATCCAAATCTGGTAATTGCCGTGATCCGCCGACGTGTAACCTTCCACTGTCAGGTAATACCTTCCGGTTCCCAAGGTCACCGAAAGCTGGGAGCCGTAGCTGGCGAAGCCGCACATGGGTCCGCTGGAGCCGATTACGTCGCCGCAGCCGCAGGCGCCCTGGAAGATCTTGAAGTTCGTGAACCAGTTGGATGCCGAATTGCAATTGGAAACGGTGATGGTTTGGGGCGTGGTCAGGTAGAAGGTGTAGAGGGCGTCCGAACCTGGACCGTAAACCCCACAGCTGTAAAGCGAGGGCAATCCGGTATTGTTGCCGATCACGGGTGTGCCGTTGATGTTGGAAGAGATGTCGGCGATGACCGTATTGGCGCAGCCCGGCGTGTGGGTGGAAGTGGGCGTATAGCTGGGAGTAGGCGTCCATGTTTTAGTTGCTGTGGAGGTAGGGGTATAGGTGACGGTAGGAGTGTAGGTGGGCAATGTCCCCGTGGCCGTTGGTGTGTTGGTGTAAAGCGCGACCGGGCAGTAACTGGCGTAAAAGCACCAGTTGGCGTTGTAGCTATAAACCCCGGTCAGGGGAAAGCTGGAGGGAAAGTTACCGAAGGAAGGGGCGTTCACATAGACGCCGGAGGGAGAACCAGACGTGTAATAGGTGGCGGCCAAGTCCGACCCGGAGAATTGGTAAGCCAGCCAGTAGTTCCCCGGGGGCAGGTAGGTGGGGGTGATATGGATCATGTTCCATCCGGCCTGTTCCGCCTGGGGCTGGGATTGGACGATGAGGGCGCCTGGCAGGCCGGCGTTGTTGGCGTAAATAGCCACGCGAACCTGGCCCAACCCCAGTTCGATATAAAGGGAAAGGCTGTAGACTAGGGCCGGTTGGGCAAGGCCGTATTCGGAGGCGACATAAAGCCCTT
>CAWHOE010000043.1:0-32570 GCA_963830915.1 candidate division FCPU426 bacterium | reverse complement strand
CAGGTCGCCGTCCTCTTTGATCTCGGTGGTCATCTCCATGTTCATCGTCTGAGCGCCCATCTGGATCGCCATTTTGAACTTCAGCACCCCCGGCTTGAGCTCCGCCACGGGCTTGGGAACGCCCACCGACTGCGCGTCGATCTTTTTGGCCAGCGTCACGCTCTTCGGATCGACCGTGATCTCCTTCAGCCGCGCCGCCACCTCCGGCGTCATCGCCTCCTGGTAACGGCCGTCGAGGTACTGGGCCAGGAACTTCTCCGCCTCCGCGAACAGCGCCAGGTTATTCACCGGGCGCGCGAAGCCGTGGCCCTCGTCCGGTGCCACGATATACGCCACCGGGAATCCTCGATCACGCAGCGCGATGACGATCCGGTCCGATTCGGCCTTGTTGACACGCGGGTCGTTGGCGCCCTGGGCCACCAGCAGCGGAGTCTTGATCTTGTTCGCCGAGTTCAGCGGCGACTGGCGTTCGAGCTGCGCCTTGCCCTCGCTCGTGCGCGGGTCGCCCATCCGCTTGTAAAACATCATGCGGCCCGCTTCCCAATACGCCGGGATCGAATCCAGCAGCGTGATCAGATTGGAAGGCCCGACGATGGAGACGGCCGCGGCATACAGGTCCGGCGTGAAAGCTACCCCGGCCAGCGTCGCGTAGCCGCCGTAGCTGCCGCCCATAATGCCCACGCGCTTCGGGTCCGCGATGCCCTCCGCCACCAGGTATTTCACGCCCCACGTGATGTCGTCCTGCATCTTCTGGCCCCACTCCAGATTGCCCGCGTTCAGGAACTTCTTGCCGTAGCCCGTCGAGCCGCGGAAGTTCATCTGCAGCACGGCGTATCCGCGGTTGGCCAGAAACTGCGTCAGCCCGCGATAGCCCCACGTGTCGCGGCCCCACGGGCCGCCGTGCGGAAACACGACCAACGGCAGCTTCTTCTCCGGCATGCCCTTGGGCAATGTCAGGTACGCCGGGATTTCAAGCCCGTCCGACGATTTGAACGTGACCGGCCGCATCTGCGCCAGCGCGCCGCGGTCGATCTTTTCGCGGACGCGGTACTCGAGCGTCAGCTTTTTCGTTTTGCGGTCGAACAGGTACGTCCCGCCCGGCTCCGTGTCGCTGCTCGCCGACACCAGGAACAGCGACTCATCCTTGGTTCCCGAGCCGAACTCGACCTGCATGCCCGGCAGCTTCGATTGCAGCAGTCGGTAGTCCGCTGCCCACGCCTTGTTCTTCCAATAAATGCGCTCTTTTTCGTCGGTGTAGACCGTCGCCAGAAGTTCATGCGTGCGCTCGGAGAACACGGCGTTGCCCAGGTCCACGCGCTTCAGCGGGTCGCTCTCGACCAGCGTGGCGTTGCCCGTCGCGGGGTCCAGCAGCTCCAGCGCCGCCAGGTCCACGTCGTCACCCTTGTTGGTCATCAGGTAAACCTGCTTGTCGCCCGGCTCGAACTGGAACGGCTGGCAAATCTCGAACACTCCGCACGAGTAGATCTTCTTGAACCCGTCGGCATCCGCCCGCAGAATCTCGGTGTCGCCGTTTTCGGGCGATCGCAACGCCAGCCGCAGGTTGTCTTTGTTGTCGAAGATCCAGCCGCTGATGCGATCCGTGTTCGTGCGCACCAACGTCTTTTCGCCCGTGGAGATCTTCACCTTGTACAGGTCGTGCCACGCTTTGTCGCGATCGTTCAGCCCGACATAGAGGACGTCAGGGTCGCTCTCCGGCACCGCGAATATCTCTGCCCGCACGCCTTTGGCCGCGGTGATGTTGCGCGCCTTCGGCACGGGCGAGCCCGCGGCCGGCGCATCCGCCGGGTTCACCGCGTAGACGTTGTAGTTTTCGTCGCCCAGTTGGTCCTGCACGTACAGCACGTACTTGCTGTCGCGGCTCCAGAAGTAGGCCGGAATCGGCCGCTTTTTGTCGTTGGTGATCGGCTTGGCCGCCGCGGAAAGGTTCCCCGGTCCGTTTGACCCAGATGTTTCGGGTGCCCTCCACGGCTTCAAAAACGTCATGAACTTGCCGTCGGGCGAAAGTTGCGCGCCGGAGATCTCCGGGTCGCCGAAGAACAGCTCACGATCGATCAACGGTGGAAGTTCCGCGCGCAATCCCGACGCCAGCGCCAGGCCCAGAAGTAAGACAAGAGCTTTAGCCAGATGTTCCATTTTTGGTGTCCCTTGAGTCGTAGTATACGGCGTCTCATCCGGTCCGGCCAGGGTCGGAACACGGCACAACCGATACACGTCGCTGCATCCATTCGCTCCGTGCAATAGCCGCGCCCGCTGGCCCCGACGCTACTCGAATCGATAACTGCGCGCGCCCGCGATTGGCCGGAACTCGTACCAGCCTGCGGTGGCCTTGACTGCGACTGGACCCAGCGTTTTGCCATCGGCATCGCGGGCCGTCAGCGCACCTGCGTGTTCCGCGCGGAACGCGATGCGGTCGTTCCCATAGACGTCGATCAGTTCCAGCGCCCGCCCGTCATGCCGCAGCGCCACGCTGCCCGTCGCGCCCACATTGCCGCGCTGCGTCCACTGCCCGCGCCCGTCCAGGAACTCGTACTCCGGCGCCGTGACATAATCCAGCCGGCGCCCTCCCACATTGGCCGAGAGTTCATACAGGCCATTGCGCGGGTTGAATGCCAGCCAGCCTGCCGCGGGCAGTTCGAGCGCTTGGCCGCGCCCGTTCTTCACCGTCCACGCGCCTCCATCCCCACGGTTCACGTACACCTCCGTGCCGTTTTCGTAAATCACGTGCAGCCGCGACCCTCGATCGCGCCCGTCGCTTGCGCTGCGCTCGGCGTGAGCATCTTCCCTTCCTGGTCCGCGTACTCGATTCTGGACCGGACGCACGAACGCATATTGCTGCTGCAGTTGTTGCAGCATGTAATACGAGCGCGCCATCGCCTCCGCGTGGAACGGCTCGTCGGGGAATTCGCTCACCAGCCAGCCCATGTTGCCGTAACCGATGGTCGTCGCCAGGAACAGGTCCACGTACTCCCGGCGCTTCGGCGATTTCATCCAGCCCGGCTCCATTTTGCTCAGGCTGAACGACGTGTCTCCCATGCCGTAGTCGCACTGCAGCGGATGGATCTCGTTCAGATGGAATGCCACGTCGAGCGGGTGCGTGAGCAGATTCATGTCCGTGTAAACCCACCCGTAGCTGCCCGACTCCAGGCCCGCGTACATCCACTGGTAGGTTCCTTCCGATTGCGTCGGGCCATAGACGCGCTGGTCGTTCAGCAGCAGTTGCCCATAGGCGTAAAACGTCGCCGCCATCGTTCCCGCGCCCGGCACGCGCGCATCGAAATCGTTGTACTCCCATTGCGGGTTGGCCGTATGGACGTCCGTATACGACATCTTCACGCCGTACATTTTCTCGATCCGTTGCGCGTAGTATTCGTCAAACTCCACCGCCTTGGACGGCTTGATCGCATAGCACCGCATCCAGGCGCGCCGCCATTCCCCATTCGGCTCGCGCTGCACCGCGTCGCCGCTGAAGTTGGTGTTCGTCGTCCCGATGTCGGTGTAGTTGCTGTACACGCCTTGCAGCCACCCCAGCCCTAGCTGCGCCGCCATGTACCATTTCAGGCCCGCCTCGCCGCCTTTCTGCGGCGAGGGCCGCAGTCGCAGCGTGAAGCTGTCGCCTTCGTCGCGCCACGTAATCTCATGGCTGTGTTGCATGATGTGATCCAGTCCGTAGGCGCGAATGGCGCGGCTGCGGGCATGGTCCCTCTGGAAGGTCTCAATGTCGCCGGCCACGGTCCACACGACCGCTTTGCCCTCCGCCTGCCGCAGGGATGGCGGATTCGGGATCGTGGGCAAAGTTTCCTCGTAGACCGGAGACGTCGTAACGAAAATGCGTTCGTACATCGGGTTGCGCCGGCCGTCGGTCTTGGGCGTGTACTTCAATCCGCCGTTCACCGGCGCGCCGTCGTCGCTCACCTGCGGCTCTTTGGCCGCGTACGGCGCCGACGCGTTGGTCCGGTACCAGTCCCACCACACCGAAGTGAACATCGGCTTCGCCGCCGGCCCCGACATCAGGACCCGCGGGTTCGTGCCGCCGTAGGTGATGTACGGCACCGTGATCAGTTTCGGTCGCGTGACCCCAGCCACGCGTCCAAACGAAAGCTCCGTCACCTCGCCGCCCTCTGCGCGCGCGTCGAGCACCAGCGACTTTTGCCACAACCGCAGTTCGTACTCCACCTGCCGCGTCCCATACTTGAACGTGGCCCGCACCACGTCCCCATCCAGCTTCGCCGTCATCAGCGAGCCCTCAGCCACGCTGGCCTGGGCCGTATCCTCGAACCGGACGCCGCCGCCCTCCAGCGGCCGGAACGCCGGACCGCCGTTCACACTGGCCGTGATCTCGCCCAGACTCCCCGCCGCCGGCCGGTATTCATAGACGATCGTCGCATCGCGGCCGGCATAGCGCAGTTTGAACTTCTGCGGCCCGCTCTGGACGACGCTCGCCTTGAATTCGCGTTCCTGATTGCGCGGCAGAATCGTCTCCTCGCGCGTCGGGAACGGCAGCCTGCCTGTCCCGGTGTTGAGCCCGGCGATCTGCCCGCGCCAGGGCTTGAGATTGCGCTTCGGCTGCTCGGCAAAGTGCAGCGGCTGGAACTCCTCGCGATAAATCGCCAGCGAGTCGCAGAAGAAGTAGCGCGGCTCCGTGTTGCCGATCTTCGAGATTTCAATGCCCGAAATCGCCACCGGCGCCGTCATCTCCTTCAGCATCTCGGCGCTGACCCGCCGGTGGATCAGCCACCACTGCTTCCAGCGGATGTCCGTCAGCGGGATGCGAAACTCCTTGCCGCGCGCGTCCGTCAACAGCACCGCGACGTCCGCCGCCGGCGTCGTTTTGTCCTCTTCCCAGCCCCACCGGTTCCCGTAGCCCCACAGCTCCACCGAGTCGAACTCGCCGGGAATCGGAATCGGCTGCGGCGGCCGCGCCACGACGCGGCTTTCCGTGGTCGGTCCGGAGAAGACGAACTTCCCCACGGAGTGGCCCCACATCTGCTGCTCCCGGCTGCGCCGGAATTCACCCGCCGCGCCGCCATACAGTTCCAGCTTCCAGCCGCTCAGGTCCTCGAAATCGACCAGCGTGTGCGGATTCTCAGCGCGCTCGGCCCACGTCATCTCATACGGTTGTTGTCCCACCTGTTGCCAGGATTCAATGTCGTTGATCGCGGGGACTACCTTGTCGGGGCTACTCGCCAGGGCCACGGAAACGGTTGCCAGTGCCAGGAAGATGCGGAACATGAGTCGGCTCCAATCATGTCCGGTTTATCACAGCGCAGCCCTCGCGGTCATACTGGGGATCATCTCTCGCATTGAGCGGGCCGATCGAAACCCGCGGCGAGCGGATCGAACAAGCTGCGCGGAGCAGGTCTCCCGAGACGGCGTGCCTGGTCGGACCGTGCCGGATTCGCTAGGATTTGGCGTGCCGTGGCTACCTCGTCCGACGGTGCCCCACTCTGCGTGGCTGCCTGTTTTGTTGGAGGAGGTCAAACCGCCCCGAGCGCTTCCGCTTTCACTATCGCGTGGTCAGGATGGTGATCCAGAAGAGGCCCTCGGCGGATTGAAAGGCAAGCCGCTGCTGGACCTTGGCCCCGCACACCCGCAGGCTGTAGTCGCAGCCATCCACTACGCTGGGCATGGAAAGCCGGATCCCCGGTGTCAATACAGGCTTCAGGTTGCCGCCGATCATGTTGGCCAGTTCGCCGAGCACGTCGCGCACGACGTCGTCCACCGTCTCCGGTGGCTCCATGGTGAGAAAACGGCCCGCAAAGCGGCAGGCCTGCCCGCGGTCGCACTCCACCAGCACCGCTCCGTTCCAATCGCCCGCCAGGTGGACAACGGATGTCAACCGGTCCCCGCTGAAGAACCAGGGTGTCTCGCTCTCGCTCGCTTGCAGGCCCAACATGGCCTCGAAAACGGATACAACGATCTGTGCAAGTTCGCTCGGCAGTATCTCTACGCTCGCACCGGTTGGCATGGTTTTCCTCTCAGCGGGCAACGTACACGATTGCGCTTCCGACGGTCTCTCTGTCAAACCACTCCTCGACGCCGAACGCCGTCTCGGCTCCGCCCAGCATCAGCCAGCCGCCGCGAAACAGGGTTCCGTGGAGTTGCCTTAAAATGTTCTTCTTTGTTTCAGCATCGAAATAAATCATGACGTTGCGGCAGAACACCAGGTCGAAGGGTCCCAGGGCGCGCATGCTCTGGCGCAGGTCAATCGTCTCAAAACTCGCCAGCCGGCGCACCGGCTCGCTCAACTGCCAGTCCACGCCGGAACGGCGGAAATGCTTCACCAGCAGCGCCGTCGGCAACCCCCGGTTCACCTCTATCTGCTGATACTTGCCGGACCGGGCGCGTTCCACCACAGGCGCGGAAAAGTCGGTGCCTAGGATCTGGATATTCCAGTCGCTCAACCCTTCCTGTAAGAGCAGCATGGCCAGGCTGTAGGCCTCCTGCCCGGTCGATGCCGCAGCCGACCAGAATCGCAATCTTCTGTAATCTCGCCGCTCTTCCTTCAGCTTGGGCAGCAGGACCGACCGTATGGCATCGTAGTGCGCTGGATCTCGGAAGAAGTAGGTCTCATTCGTCGTCATGGCCTCGACGACGTGGCGGCCGACTTCTGATCTCGCGCGTGGCCCGGAGCAGTGCGCACAAGTCGTTGATCGACCCCAGGCCGAGTTGCCTCACGATCGGCGCAAGGCGGCTCTCGAACAGGTAGTGCTTGTCCCCTTCGAGTACGATGCCCGATTGCGAATAGACATGCTCCTGAAGAAACCGGTAGTTCTCCGAGTGGATCTCCGCGGATTGGCGTTTGGCTGGCCATTCAGTTCCCCTCACATCTCGGCCCGCCATCCGCAGGATCTCCGGTACGACTTGATCGAGGGGCAGCACGCGGTCGGCAAGACCCGCATTCACTACGGCGCCGGGCATGCCCCAGACGACGCTTGTGGCCTCATCCTGCGCGAGGACGCTCGCGCCCTGCGCCTTGAGAATCTCCACCCCGCGCAGCCCATCCTGCCCCATGCCCGTCAGAATCACGGCGATCACTGCGCCGCCATACACCTCCCCGACCGAAGTAAACAACGCGTCCACGGCCGGACGGCAGGAATTCTGCGGTGGCGACTGATCCAGACACACGCGCACTCCGCCGCCGCTGGCAGGCCACCTTCAGATGAAAGTCTCCCGGCGCGATCAGGATCTTGCCCGCGCTCCACCGGCTCGCCCTGGCGCGCTTCTTCGACTGCCAGCCGGCAACTGGAGTGAAGACGTTCGGCGAGCAGTCGCGTAAACAGCGGCGGCATGTGCTGCACCACCAGGACCGGCAGCGGAAACCCGCCGGCAATTCCGGCATGATCGCGCCTAGACGCGGTCGGCCCTCCCGTGGAGACTCCAATCGACCACAACTTTGGGCCGCAGCTTTCATGCTCTGCCAGACCGGCGACACCGCTACGGGACTCGCGCCGGTGTCGGCCGGGCCCCGGCGCCGTTCTCCCCGGCAGGTGGAAGAACTGTGTGATCTTCGGGATCAGCTCTTCCCGCAGGCGCGCCATCGAGCCATCGAGCGAGCATTCGTTGGAAGCCTTGGCCACGTAGTCGTCGGCCCCCAGACGTCATGCCTCCAGGGTTACCGCCGCGCCGCGCTCGGTGAGCGTGCTGAACATGATCACCCGCAGTTGGGGATACTCGCGCCGAACCCGCCGCAACGTTTCCAGGCCATCCATCTCCGGCATCTCGATATCCAAAGTCAGAACGTCGGGATTGAACTGCGGGATCCGTTGCAGCGCGATCGCGCCGTTCGATGCCGCTCCCACTACTTCGAGCGCCGGATCCTGCTCCAGGGCGTGAGTGACCAGGCGCCGGATAACTACCGAGTCGTCCACCACCAGCACCCGAATCCGTTCTCCCGGTTGGAGCACTCGCCTGTTCAGCGCCGCCATGCCTGCTCCCCCCTCATGGATGGATCCCCACGAGCTGGAGCTTTTCCACGAGGATGTCCTTCGTAAAGGGCTTCATAACGTACTCGTTGGCGCCCGCCTCCAGGGCGGCCGCCATCTGGTCCAGTTCGGTCTCCGTGGTGACCATGACCACCACCAGCGAAGAAGTTCCGGTTTCTGGCGCAACCGCTTGAGCAGTTCCAGTCCATTGATCTCAGGCATGTTCCAATCCGCCAGAACCAACGACACCGCCGTCTTCTCGGCTTCGATCATCTCCAGGGCCTCTCTTCCGTTGGCCGCCTCGCGAACCTCGAATCCAAGCTCCTTCAAGGTCCTGGCGAGGATCATCCGAACGGCCCTCGAATCGTCCACAACTAATGCTTTGGCCATCGTTTCACCTGTTTTCGTCGATTAAACGCGTGACCCGGCGGATGGGCGCCACCGCCGGGCCGCGTGCCAGACGGTGTCGTCAGAATGTGAACTTCGCGACGACCGCCTGCAGCCGGGCCGCCATCCGGCTCAACTCCTGCGACGCCTTTTGCGTGTCGTTGGCGCCCTGCGTCGTATTCTTTGCAGCCATAGCCACGCCGCCGATGTTCTTGGCGATGTCGCCGACCCCCTTGGCGGCTTCGGTCACGCTGCGGCCGATCTCATTGGTGGTCACCGTCTGTTCTTCCACCGCCGAAGCAATGCTGTTGGAGATGTCATTGATCTGGTTGATGATGGTGCCGATCTCCTCGATCGCCTTGACGGCGCCCTTGGTATCGCCCTGGATCGCATCGATCTTCTGGCCGATGTCCTCGGTGGCCTTCGCGGTCTGCTTGGCGAGTTCCTTCACCTCGTTCGCCACCACGGCAAAACCCTTGCCCGCTTCGCCGGCGCGAGCCGCTTCGATCGTCGCATTGAGAGCCAGCAAGTTGGTCTGCTGCGCAATCGACGTAATCACCTTGATCACGTTGCCGATCTCCTGGCTGGATTCGCCCAGTTTCTTCACAGTCAAATTGGTCGACTGCGCCACGCTGACGGCATTCTTTGCCACCCGAGCCGACTCGTTGGCATTCTTGGCGATTTCGCGGATCGAGGCCTGCATCTGCTCGGAGGCCGAGGCCACAGAGGCCACATTCTTCGAGACCTGCTCGCTGGCCGCAGACACTACGTTGGCTTGCGTCGCGGTTTCCTCGGCGTTGCCCGCCATCTGTTGGCTGACCGCCGTCACCGCCTCCGCCAGCAATAATTTCATACAACAATATCCATATTTTTGGATTCCTAAATAAAAACCAAGGGCCGGGCCCACCATGAGTATGTCTTTCAAATTTCAGATTACGGCTAATTCCAAACTCTTGAAGGACATTTATTACTGGTTCGAATATCCGTACTTCTCTTCCACGTTCTTCCATGGCTTTCTTGACCCAATAATCCCTATTAAACGATTTAAAAAAATTGCCGAACATATGGCATCCCCACATTAATTATTCTGTAAAGCTTTGTTGAACATTTTACTTAAAGACGTTGCCCAATCCGGGTCCCCATCGTGAGACATCCCGCCTATATCTTTATCTCGATACTATCCTCTCCCAATAGATCATATATCTCCCTCAGGAATCCCTTGGAAGGTCTCACCTTCAGGTCGTCCCCCGCTTCCAGCACCATCAACCCGTGATGGGCGGTCTGCATATGGAAGAACACATGGGCCTTACCCGGGAATTTCTCGCACAACTTCTTCACCTTGGGCATCAGGGCGTCATCCAGCCCCACCACGTTCACGTCGATATGCACTTCCTTGGCCCACTTGACGGCCATGTCGTTCATGTCTATGACCTCGTTGGCGATCACTTGCAGGCGGTTGCCCGAATTGTCCACCCGGCCCCGAAGCGCCACCAGCTTGTCCTTGCCCAGGATGTCCTGGTACTTGCGGTACACTTCCGGCCAGGCGATGACCTCCACATGGGTGTGCAGGTCCTCCAGCACGAAACGCCCGAAGGTTTCCTTGGTCTTTTTCGACTGGTTCTGGGAAAAACTGCGGATCAGCCCTCCCACCCGTACCTCCGCCCCGTCGTTCATCTCCTCCAGCTCATGCAGGGGGGTGACGTAATGTTCCAATTCCCACTCGTGTTCCGAAAGGGGATGGCCTGATATATAGAAGCCCAGCACCTCTTTTTCGCTCATGAGGGCCTGGGCGGGTGAAAATTCCGCCACCTGGGGCATTTCCTCGGACGACTGGGACGGCATCATTTCGAAAAGCGAGGTCTGGCCCCTCTGGCTGTCGCTTTGGATACCTTGGGCCTGGTGGAATATCTTTTCCACCGCCGCCTTCAGCGTGGCCCGGCCAACCTTGGTAAAGTCAAAAGCCCCGGCCAGGATGAGGCATTCCACCATGCGGGGGGTGAAGGCTTTCAGGTCGATCCTCTTGCAGAAGTCGAAGATGGAGGTAAAAGGCCCATCGGCTTTCCTGGACGCCACGATGGATGTTACCGCCGGGGTGCCCACGTTCTTGATGGCCGACAGCGAAAACCGGATGGCCCCATCCGGGGTTACATGGAATTCCTCATCGCTCTCGTTCACATCCGGGGGCAGTACCTTCACCCCCATGCGCCTGCACTCGAAAATGTACTGGGAAACCTTGTCCTGGTTGCCGGTCTCACTGGTCAGGAGGGCCGCCATGAATTCCGGGGCGAAATGGGCCTTCAAATAGGCCGTTTGGTAGGCCACCAACGCGTAAGCGGCGCTGTGGGACTTGTTGAAACCGTAGCCCGCGAACTTGGCCATGTGATTGAAAATGGCCTCCGCCACGTCGGGCGGCACGCCCTTGGCCCCATCGATGAACTTACCCCGCATCTGGTCCATCTTGTCCGGGTTCTTGCTGCCCATGGCCTTGCGCAACAGGTCCGCCTGGCCCAGGGAGAAACCCGACAGGTCCTTGGCGATACGCATGACCTGTTCCTGATAGACGATGACCCCGTAAGTGGTCTTGAGGATGGGCTCCAGCTTCGGGTGCATATATTCCACCTTCACCAGCTTCTTCTTGCGGTGGATGAAATCGTCCACCATGTCCGACCCCAAGGGACCCGGACGGTAAAGGGCGTTGAGGGCGATCAAATCCTCAATATGCTCCGGCTCCAGCTTGCGCATGTAATCCCTCATGCCCCGGCTTTCCAACTGGAACACGCCAAGGGTCTTGGCCTCTTTGAGCAGTTTGAATGTTTCCGGGTCGTCCAGAGGGATGGTGGAAAGGTCGACCTTGGTATTACGGGTGTGCTCTACCCTTTTAAGGGTCTCGTCGATGACGGTGAGAGTGCGTAAGCCCAAAATGTCCAGCTTCAGCAGGCCCACATCCTTCAGGGCGTTCATATCGTACTGGGTCAGCACCTCATCGCCCGTTCCCCGGCAAAGGGGGACGGACAGCAATAGGGGTTCGTTACCGATGATCACCCCCGCCGCGTGGGTGGAAATATGGCGCACCAAACCTTCCAGCGCGCGGGAAACATCCCAGAGTTTCCGCAAAGGGCCTTCTTCGGTGGCGAGGGCTTTAAGTTCCGGCACCCTATCCTGCACATCCTGCAAGGTGATCTTGGGCTCGAAGGGGATGAGCTTGGCGATGCGGTCTATTTCCGGCAGGGGAATTTCCAACACCCGTCCCACGTCCCTGATGACCGCCTTGGCCGCCATGGTGCCGAAGGTGACGATGGAGGCCACCCGGTCCTTGCCGTAGGCCTGGGTGATGTACTTCAACACCTCGTCCCGGCGGGTGTCGCAGACGTCCACGTCGATATCGGGCGCGCTGACCCGTTCAGGGTTAATGAACCGTTCGAACAGAAGGTCGTACTTGATGGGGTCCACGTCCGTAATGCCGATGAGGTAAGACACCAGGCTTCCCGCCGCCGAGCCCCTTCCCGGCCCCACCGGGATGCCCATCTTGCGGGCGTTGGTGATGACATCCCACACGATGAGGAAGTATCCGCTGAAGCCCGTCTTTTGGATGATGCCAAGTTCGTCGATCATGCGCCCCTTGACCTGGGGGTCGTAGGCGTGGGTCCCGAACCTTTTTTCAAGGCCGTCCAGGCACAGCTTCTCGAGGAACGCGTGTTCGGTCATGGCCTTGTCCTTCATGGGGAAGGACGGCATGCGGGATTGCCCGAATTCCAGGGTCACGTTACAGCGGGAGGATATTTCCAGGGTCTGTTGCAGGGCCTGGGGCATCTCGCCGAAAAGCTTCAGCATTTCAGCCGCCGACTTCAGGTAGAACTCGTCCGAACCCATCACCGGCCTGGTGGGGCTGGAAATGACTTCCCCCTTGCCCAGGGCCAACAGCACCTCATGGTTGGGGGCGTCCTCGGGGCGCAGGTAATGCACGTCGTTGGTGGCTACCACCGGGATGCCGGTCTTTTCGGCGATATCCATGAGGGCCTTCAGCACCCTTTTTTGCTCCGGCTTGTGGTGGTCGGTCAGTTCGAGGAAGAAATGGTCCTTCCCGAATATCTCCTGGTACAGGTTGGCGGTCTTGAGGGCCACGGGGGCCTCTTCCTTCAGGAGGAACCGGTCGATCTCCCCCTCTTCCCCGCCCGAAAGGGCGATCAGACCCTTGGCGTGACGGGCCAGGACTTCCCGGTCCACCCGGGGGCCCTGGGTGTAACCCTGCAGGTACCCGGCGGAGGACAACTGCATCAGGTTCTTATAGCCGTCCTCGTTCTCGGCCAGGAGGATGAGGGGGTAGGCGTTGTCCGGCCGCCCGGAGGCCTGGGACCGGTCCAACCGGGACCCGGTGGTGACCCATACCTCACAGCCCAGGATGGGCTTGACCCCGTGAAGGTGGCATTGCTGGTAGAAAGGGATGGCCCCGAAAAGGTTGTATTTGTCCGTCAGGGCCACCGCCGGCATTTGCAGTTCTTTCAGCCGCTTCATGAGGGAATCCACCCGGATGGTGCTTTCCAGGAGGCTGAACTGGCTATGGAGGTGGAGATGGACGAATTGGGTGTGATACATGGCGGCATTATAACGGGAATATAAGGGCCTAAGAAACCAAACCCATGATTTTGAGCTTTTTTAAGCTTATGGTGACGTCCGCCCGGCGGAATCACCACCCTCTCCGGCGGAAAGACCCTGCCCGTCCGGCGGAATCACCACCCCTTCCGGCGGAAAGGCCCCGTCCGCCCGGCGGAATACCACCCCCTCCGGCGGAAAGACCCCATCCGTCCGGCGGAATAACTGCCTTCTCCGGCGGAAAGGCCCTGTCCGTCCGGCGGAATCACTACCCCCTCCGGCGGAAAGACCCCCTCCGTCCGGCGGAATAACTGCCTTCTCCGGCGGAAAGGCCCTGTCCGTCCGGCGGAATCACCAACCCCTCCGGCGGAAAGACCCCGTCCGTCCGGCGGAATCACCACCCCTTCCGGCGGAAAGACCCCGTCCGCCCGGCGGAATCACCACCCCCTCCGGCGGAAAGACCCGGTCCGCCCGGCGGAATATTAATGTGTTAGAAGGTATCGGTTTGTTTACAGGAAATCTGGTGCCGTTTACAGGAAACAACGGGTTGTTTACAGGAATTCTCTGTTTGTTTACAGGAAACGCTAGGTCGTTTACAGGAAATCCCTCATCTGTTTACAGGAAATCTGGTGCCGTTTACAGGAAACACCAGGTCGTTTACAGGAATTCTCGTCTTGTTTACAGGAAATCTGGCGCCGTTTACAGGAAGCACCAGGTTGTTTACAGGAAAATAGCCTTATTGCCCAGATCATCCATAATGCCAGCCTGTCCCCCGTAGCACGCCAGTGCGAAGGGGGGTGGACATGTCGGTGGAGACCCCTAAATGCCGGTGGGAATGCCGGTGGATATGTCGGTGGAACCCCGAAATGTCGGTGGGAGTGCCGGTGGACTGCCAGGGATAACCCACCGGAAGCGGCCTTCTGGTCACCGGAAAGGCCTCTTTCGCCCGGTACGAAATCACTATTCCTTCATACCTTGACCTGGGGATAAACGGTATAAACCGCGTCGCCGCCGCAGGCTCCCCCTGCCCAGAGACCTTCCAGCGGCGATCCATTCTTTTGGGCTAGGCGGTCAAGCAGGCCTACCTGGATACACTTACAGTATTCCTTGGCCCAAATAGGGTCGTATTGGAGATGACAGCCTCTCAGGATATCATCAACCTCCGCCGCCACGAGCCATTGGATAGGCCGGTTCCCCACCTTGGAAATGTAGAAAACATAAACCGGTTCCTCGATCCTTCCTGGCCCCGGCTCAAACAGGGGGAAAGCGTTCGGTTGTTTCATGTCGAACCAGGCCATCATGGCCCGGACACCCCACTCATAGTTGTTCTTTTGGGATGTCCCCAGCCCTTTCTGGCTTAAGCATTTATGGATGAATTTCGCGAATGATTTTAGGCCCCCTTCCTGTATCACCCTCGGGTCATATGGGTTTGTCCTGATATTTTCCTGGGAAACACGCACCGTTTTCATGCCCTGATCTTGCTTTGTTTCCATTCGTTCCACTTGACCTGCCTCGGCTGGACCGTGTTTTGTGAGGTACTCAGGCCATTGAGGTTCCTGGGTGTCCCGTTCTTTCCAACTACGCAATTGGGGCCCTTCCTCCTTGCCGAAATCTTCCGGATAGAAACCATCCTTGACCCACCCCACCATTTCTTCAATTTCCTCCCCTCCCATTTCCCACTTAAGGGCGTAACGAACGGTCCTTTCCACTAACTCACGGGTGAGACAGATGTCGTGACAGAGCCCGGTTAAACCCGCGAGGAATTGGGCCTTGTACTCGTCGATCGGCTCACGGTGCAGTTCGATATATTCTTCCTCGCAACTCAAGACGCTTTCCCGGATCATTTTTCGGGCTTTCGGAGTCAAAAGGTCCAAGACACCAAGAAATAGACGGATTTCCCCGAGTTTCCGGCTGGTGAGCTGCGCGAACATCTCCATGGTCACCGTGGGATGCTCAGCCAATTGATCCCATACTCCTTCATATTCAGTCACCCAATCCTTAATGGGATGGCGGTTATCGATGGCTGCCTCGCTGATGCTTTGTTCAAGATCCAGTTCCAGGACGTAGGCCTTTATCTTTTCCCATCCCAGTTGAATGGCCCCCCGAAGCCGTATCTGACCGCAGATAAGAAGATGATCATGTTCCGAGTCCTTGGCTTTTTCCTCGGGTGTGAGGGGCCGCACCTTGATGGGTGTTAAAAGACCGACCGCGCTGAGCGAAAGGGTCATGCGCTCGACCGCGCCGGGAGGAATAAACATACGAAAGGGTGTGCCTAGCTGGATACGGGCGATGGATATATCTTGCGGTTCAGGAAGGGGTACATCGTATTTGTCGTAACAGACGTAATACTTTTTCGGGTCGAACTTTTTTCGACGGGCGGTGTCGAGGGCGTATTTAATGTCGTGGATCAAAGCTTTTGCGACATGGAAAAGGAAATAGGTAACGCCCGATAGCACCAGCCCAAATCCCATTATGGTGATACAAATAAAATACGCATCATGCCAATAAGGCCATGGCCTGTAATTGGCGATGACAAATGGAATGGACAACGATACGCCGCAGACCAAACTGTCTTTAGTTCTTTTTAATAGTTTGGGATGATTCTCGAAAAGAAACTGAAAAAAGTATTTCCAATACAAATAAAACCTATAGATCGTCCGCATAGGTCACCTTTGCGTAAAATAATGGGGTTCAGCCCACCATCGAA
This sequence comes from candidate division FCPU426 bacterium, assembly GCA_963830915.1. Classification (GTDB taxonomy): domain Bacteria; phylum Oederibacteriota; class Muellerivitia; order Muellerivitales; family Muellerivitaceae; genus CAWHOE01. The sequence continues at coordinate 16,943 of CAWHOE010000043.1, read as the reverse complement.
CACATTTTAAGGTCATTTAAACAAAACCAAATCCTAATATTTCCCAACCCAACATAACTATTGCCCAAATAACCACGCCACGGACAATTGGCCCCCAAAGACGGTATAGGCATAATCAGGACCGGTATATGAATTATACGAATCACCCCCGGTAGATTGAGGTTGCTCCAGGAACATCAAACCCTCCAGTCGCAGGGATTTATCCTCATAACCCACTCCGGTCGACCAACAAATGCCGGATATTTCCTCACCAGCGTATATGTCAAAATAATCAGTCGATATCCATAAGCCTATTGAGTTAATTGGCGGATATTTTTCATCCAAATAAGTGAAACCTATGCGCAAGGTCAAGTTTTGAGTTAGCCATTTCTCGCCCCCTAAAGTCAATTGAGTCTTGGAATGGTTCCATTGTGGATAACCCAAATACGTACTGCTAATTACATTCAGTCCGCTTGTGATACCGTCCAGTTGGATACCAATCGTAAAGTTTTTATCCCTTTCTAACCCAATGCCAAATTTGTATTGGGTATTGTTTATCTGGTAGTTGGCGTAATTATTTCCAGTAGAGTAATAGTCGTTATAAGTGGAAATTCCAGTGGACAAAGAACCGCCCTGATTAAAAGTGAATGGATGTGGATCTCCAGAATCGGATAAAGGTATCTTCCATTTGTAGATCGCGACAAGTTGTTCTGAATCATCCGTTTCAATTACAGATGGCGTTAAATCAGGCGCATAAGAGACATTTGTACTTGTAATCTCATCCGTCTCAGAGTAATGAAGCATTTTCACTAAAAGCCCCCCTTGGAAGGAACCAGGAATATCCAGATAAAAACATGGTTCAAAATCATCATTATAAATTTTTTCGGTTTCTTTTATTGAGGCGGCGGGAGATAAAGTTAAATCATGGCTTTGTGCCAAAGGAAGAACATTAAATAAAAACGACCCACCTAATCTTAAGAATTTACCCGTTCCACCCTCATCTAACGGAATGTTGTAGAGAAAGCCTGTTTTAGCCGACCACGATGATGTATTAGGACCGGTACCAGGGTAGTCAGCGGGGTACGTGGATGTCCATTCGATAAATTCCAATTCTGTGCCAATTGAAAAACGGCCAAATTGCTTTGAGACATTTATTAATTCATCTCCTGTTTGAGTTGGAATGCTTACCGACCCTTGAGAATTATCATCAACAAGACTTCCAAATACCTGAAAAGCCAAACCATTATTCGGCACATCGAGAAATCCCTGGTACTTTTCGCCGTTCGCGACAGAAGAAAAACCCAGAGTTGAGCCAGCGGATAACCCGTAAGTAGTGTCATTGTACGAACCACTCTTGTTCGTAACGGAATAATAAGGAACGCCGATCTCAATGCGACTTCCAGCGGGTAAAAGGGATAGACCAGCGGGATTATCAAGATTGTAGGGATTGATGTCCGTGGTTTCGTCGGTTAATACCATGTCCAACCCACCGGTCGAATCGACCCGGGTTTGGGATGCTTCTAATGGGTATGCCACAAAAGACATAAACAAACCAATGAGGCTAGCTAATACAAATGATCGATTCATATATGCCTCGACTTTACTAAATAATTGGTCGAAACTCGCCCATTCCGCCCTCTTTATAGGTTCTGTTCGTTTATATCCTGCTGGGTTTCCAACGTTTTAATTTTTTGTTTCGACTGTTTCGTCAGGTCGTCCAGCTGATCCCTCAAGGCTTTCTGCTTTTGTCGTAATTCATCCGCTTTCTTGAGATCGTAATTCTGCCGTGCCCTCAGCAGGTCCTTGCTTAATTGAAGATATTGGCTTTCCTGGGTTTTCATTTGCTCCAGAAGATTTTCGCTTTCCTTCAGCTCCTTAACCTTCTTTTCATTCCCAATTTCCGAGTACTTATTAGAAGCGTACTTATTCAGTTCTATCGCTCGGTCGATCCTCAATTGCTGTAACGCGCTCTTTTTTTCAAGCAGGACATCGTCCTGGTCCCATTCTCGGTTGCGGATGACTTCCCACTCATCGATCGTCTTTAATATCTCCTCCGCTTTCGCGTTATCGCCCCCCTTTTTCAGTTCCTCGGCCTTTTCCCGCATCAGGTTTTCCACGTTCGTTCGAAGCATATGGTTATAGGTGAGGCCGGTATCAGAACGTTGATTGGTCATATCGGTGACTTCTTGCTGAGCCGCCTTGATCTTGTCATCCAATGGGGATTTTTCCGTGTTGGCCAAGGTCGATAACATGGATGGAGCCGACACATCCCCTTGGACTGGCGTGGATAGGGCGGTAGGGGTGGTAGCGACCCCTTCGACGGGCGTGAGGACAGTGGATTGAGCGCCCGCGAATAAGGGATAAACGAAAAAGCAGAGACTTACACCAACAAATAGGGTTTTATTCATGAATACTCCTTTTACGATCCTCGTAAATCCATCAACCCGCCCTATGCCGCCAAAACACCCTATTCTTCTAAGGTCGGGTTCGCCACACGGCCAATGAAAAGTATGCTTTTTGTTTCCATATCCCTGATCAGGAACAAAAACGGGTGATCCGCGTTGAAATAAACGATTTTTCCGAATTTCATACTCGTCACTGATATTACAGAAGCAGTCGCGGCCGCGGCTTCGGTCCCCTTTTCATCGACATTGATGAATGCCTTGTGCAAAACATGCGAAATAAGCAGGTCTTTTGACCCTGTCATACCTGAAAAATCGGCCTTAGTACCAAACGCGTCCGACATACCCATACCAGATAATTGAGAAGTCAGGTCTACACTTCCAAAAGAAAATTTAAACTTTGGAAAACATACCCGGACCATTCCCGGTTCCATTTGAGATAAACACTTATTCAATAGATCCGAATTTAGATTTTTCTCCCAACCGATTAAATCCTTGGAATCCCTCGGTAAAATGACCACCATCGAAAGTCGATTTCCTTTATAAGGAAGTTCCAAGACCTGGAATTTCTCATTTTCGGCGATCATCAATCGTTTCTTTTGATGCATCATTGGAACTTGAATGGTATTTCCATCTCCCAGATGAAAAGTAACGCCAAGTGTTTGATTTATATCAAATGGATACAGCCAATTAGCTTTAAAGTAGATCGCGTTCACCAACACCATTTTCGTCTGGTCATTAAGAATTCCAGGAGCGATCAAATCTTTTATCTTTTGTTCGGTTTTTTCTTCCACCCATTGGTTGATTTGCAAACGTACTGGTTCGGTATTGGAAAAATTCACCTTTCTCGGCGGGGCCTTGAAATCGTTCCCCAAAACATCCAAAAAGGGTTGGAGATATTCGGTACCCTCTTGAAGCCAAAGGGAATTGGCGATCTTCAGATCGAATAAAGGGGCAGAATTCGAAGTTTCTTGCTGGTTGGTATTTACCGCGTCCTCTTTTCGAACATCGGTTTTCACAGCAGATAATTCCAAAGAACTCTGGAGTTGATGGAAGTTCTCCCCTACGGTATCTCGATCACCCTTTATGTGAAGGACCTGGGCCATCTGGGATTCGGTGTCATTTCGCGCGCCCACCCAGGTCATGACAAGCGCCGTTGAGATGCTGTAAGGGGACATGAACAGGTTTTTGTCGTTAGTTACTGTTTTCGCGAGTTTGTGATATAGCTCCAAACCAAAAGCGTTATTGCCTTCGGCTATATCGACAAGGGGATCAATGGTCGGTTGGGGAGTGGGTTTTTCCTGGGCGAAAACGGTTGGAACCATTGTTCCGAGAAGGATAAAAATTATTAAAACACCCATGGATAAGTAATTTTTCATATCTGCCTCCCTGAATAAAACGCTTCATACCATCCCGCAAGTACACGAATGAATAAACACATTATAAACCCATCACCAAATCCTTAACATTTAAGCCAATTTCTTCGTTCCCACGCCTTTTCCTCTATTTCGAGACACTTTTTTATTTCCAGTTGAATTACGGGCTCTCAATATCAGTCGGAGTTCTTATCAATTTCTTCTTTAGTCTTGTGATTTTAGTCGCGATCGACTCCCAATCGCCTTCACGAGGAAATACCAACCAGGTAAAACAACCGTTCTTCTTGAAATTACCAGCAACCAAGCCTGTCCCATTGGCAAAGGAACAATCGATTCACTGACCATAAGACATATTTTTTACTTTCCTTTATATCCTTTTATCGATTCAAACCAAGTCCACCAACGCCATTTTCCTTCTATTTGAGCCTTTAATCCTTGGCATGGAAAATGCTCCTTCAACAGATGCGGTCTAATTTAATGCATTCTTATTTTAGGGAGCGTTCGATGGGTCCCAAACATCCGGTCCGGTTCGTTTATATCTTTCTTTTACTGAGTGGGTGTGTTGTTATCGGCTGCGGCAGATCCTTTTCGGTAGTGGGGCCGGATGTGCCCTATGAGGAATACCATGCCTTAACGCCCACGGCCACCCCTCCTTCCAGTCAAACCCCGACTGTCATCGGTTCCCCGACCGTGCCGTCCACTCCCACGGACTCCCCTACGTTCCCAGCGCCCCATACACTGACCCCGACCTCCAGTCCCACAGGGATTCCCGTTAATACCACACCCCCGAACACTTTCACTCCCTTGCCGACCGCCACGACCACACCCACACCGACATGGTCCCCCACTCCCACCCATACCCTCATCATCACGGCCACTTCATCCGACAGCCCGACCGGAACGGATTCAATGACCCCTACGGTCACCAACACGGTGACCGTGTCGCTTTCATTCACTGTCACGAGTACCGCGACTTTGACAGATTCGGTGACCTCTACGATGACCAGCACTCCGACCAATTCGCCTGTCCTCACCGGAACACCGCTATACTCCGGCAGCCCCACTTCAACCACGACTAGCACATCTATTCCGTCCAGCAGTCCCACACCGACCAACACTTATTCCGCCCCTGTGAGCGCTATTCCAAGCCCCTGGTTGACCTATACCCCCACTTATACCCCGACCGTAACGGTCACGGTCAATCCCTCCTGGACTCCGGCCTATAGCCTTGTGGCCGAACTGGGAAGCGGAGGGAACGGACCCTTGAACTGGCCGACGGGGATAGCGGTCGATAAAACAGGGAATATATTCGTGGTGGATTCGGGGAACGCGAGGGTCGAAAAATTGAATTCTTTGGGGAAATACATGATGGAAATACTTTTCGACGGCAATTGTCCCGATTGGACCGTGCCGAGCGGCGTGGCCCTGGAGAAATCCGGCAACATCGATGTCATCTTCAACCAAGGCATGACCGTCACGCCCTTCGAGCAATACAGCCCCTCGGGAGCCTGGGTGAAAGGCTGGAATGGGATCACTACTTTTGCAAGTGAGTTTTCCGGAATCGCCCTGGATACCTCAGGGAACGTCCACGTCACGCAAGCCAACCCCAGCCTCGCCTGGGAATACGACGACAACGGGAATATGCTCCAGAAATGGTCAGATCCCGATAGTCAAGAAGTTGGGCCTCTCGATTATCCCACAGGCATCGCCCTGGACAGCCTGGGCAATGTTTACGTGGCGAATTCAGACCATGGCTTCATCTCGAAATTCGACCCCAACGGAAAACTTCTATTGAAATGGGGCTGGGTTTGGAGCTCGAACATGAACGGGAGTCCAAGCGCGATGGCCATGGATTCCCACGACCATCTTTTCGTGGTGGTAAGTACTCCGCTGAATGTCACTGGCATGGTACAGGAATTCGATACTTCGGGTAATTCCCTGGCTCTCATCGGTGCGGATTATTACGGCAATGGGCAGATACCTTATCCCAACGGTGTGGCTGTCGATACTCTTGGAAACGTCTACGTCACTTCCACCACCTGTGAATGTATCCAGAAATACAAACCCAATTGACTAGACTGCCTCAGCGCTCAATGCCAGGTTCCCCTTTAAGAAAGAAACCATGCCCCAGTGTTATAAATCCATCACCAAATCCGTAACGTTTAAGCCAATTTCGTTGCTCAGGTCCCAGATTCTTTCCATAATAGAAAAATGTCCTTCAAAAAAACCCCTCAGGTTGCGAGTTCTCCTTCCGTTCAAATATTCCGCGCCTTTGAAGCCATATTCAACAATTTCCGTAATTACACCGGGATGTCCTGCTACCTGATCCCGAACGCGAAACCGACCCAATGGCTTTGCCTTCAACCGCCGCTCAACAGTTTTGGGATCATCAACTTTGAGAACCGGTTTGGACAAGACCGAAACCATTACAACCAGATGAATTTCAAACGTTTGATGACTGAGAAAAAATCGCTTTGTACAAGCTTTTCGGGGTTCCACGATTATTTCGTCCCGGTTTTAAGCGAAGGAAATTGCGTCGCATTTGTAACCTCCGGCTATTCCTTGAAAAGTATTCCAACCCGCAAGGAACTGGAGCGCCAATGGAAGTTATGGTCCGGTAAAGTCCCCTCTCCGGACGACACGGATTTCAAGCATTTCGTCTTTAACGCTATCAACATGCCTCTCTTGGACGGACCCCTAGCCCGCGCGCATCGAGAACTCCTCGAAATGGTCGCGTCGCTCATATCCGGCGAGGGGGATCCGGAAGCGATCGCTTCCCGGGCGACCGAGCTGAACCAAAAGGTCGTCACAAAATGGAAACTGGACCTGGGATGGCCCCTGAAGGCCTTGGGACTGGAAATTCCGGGGTCAGACCAGCCTTGGCCGGATAATCGTTTTGGCGAACGGGACAGGCTCGTCACTAAAATGAGAAGGGTGCCGACGGCGGCCATGGCGCTTTTGCTGGTGGATAAACCCGACCGCTCTTTGGGGGTTGTGGACTCCATGATCCGGCAAAAACGCCTGGAACGCGAGGGGTTTTTCTACGCTCAACGGTTGGACGAGACCGTGGCGATTTCCGTGTGGGATGAAGGCTTGGCGTTCCTCACTTCGCCCCGTCCTGGCTCCAGCCCGACCCAAGCGAGATTGCAGTTAAGGGAAACAGCCCATTCGATATCCGCGCGGACGGAAAAACTATTCGATACCCACGCCTTTGTCGGGATCGGGCCTATTTTACCCGAGGGCGAGGGTCTTAATCCCAGCTGCCAGGAGGCCTTCCGGGCTTTGCAATGGGCCGTTCATCAAAATAAAAGTATTTTGTTCCATGATGAGGTCGAGCCATCGGAGATCAAACCCCTGAAACGGGGCAACCCCTGGCCCGATGCCCAGCAACTTGTCGAGTCGCGCCTGCGGGGTTCCAGGGCCGAAAAAGTTTCCGTGCTGGACCAGTACCTCCGCGACGTACTGCGTCAAACCGCCGAGCGCACCGACCTTGTCCGCGTGATCCTCATCGACGCCCTTTCGCTTTTCGCCGCGTCACTGGAAAAAAAGCTCCTGTTGCCCGCCGGCCGTCTTTCCGGTTCCCTGCGAGAATGGATATCGCGTTTGGAAAAACTGCGGGCCACCCACGAACTGATCGGCTCGTTCAAGACGGCGCTCCAAACATTCACGGAATTCTCAACGAACCCATCCACCGCTGAAATGGAAGCCAACGCCAAGGAACTGAAGGCTTACGTTTCGGAGCATTTCCGGTCGGCCTTGAGGGTGCAGAAGGTGGCCAAGCAAATGGGGCTTTCCCGGTCCACATTCCACCGCCGCGTCCGAAAATGGATGGGAATGGGCTTCAACGAATATGTCCAACAAGTACGGTTGGAAGAGGCCAAACGAATGCTGCACACCAGCCGGTTCAGTGTCGCCCGGATCGCGCAGGAATGCGGTTTTTCTTCCAGTGTTTATTTCATCCGGGCTTTCAAGAAAAAAACCAGGATGACCCCCCTGCGGTACCGAACCAACCTCGACATCTGAAAATAACGCCCTAGAAACAGATCGGTTCAACGCTCAACTCTTATTAACGAGTGGAATAATAGTACTACCGAATTGACACAAAAGAGCTACATGCCAACGACCTGGAATGATAACTTTGATCGATCAAAAGACACCGTTGGATCTGAAATAAGGAACGAATCCAAGGATCGGGTCTGCCGACCCTGTCCGGATGAAAAACGTAAAGGGAACGATCCATGAACACTCAATACCCGCTTCCCTTTTCGAATGATCCCGCAAATTCCAACCAGGAAGCGGCTTGAATGACCAGAAACCTGAAATCCGGAATCACCCCCGCCTACATCCCGCGTTCATTCCATCCCCGGTCAGGAGTATTTTTCCTGGCGGCGATTTTCCTAATATTGAGTTTCCCGCTTAGGTCCTTTTCCGCCGCCCCCAACCGGATCCCCGCGGTGAACGGCTGCACTTTTTGGGCCCTGGGGGTGGACTACGCCTGGAACAACTGGGGGACCGATTTCAGCACGGGCTACAACCAGGCCACCATGCAGGCTGATTTCGACGCTATGTATACGGCGGGCATAAGATCGGTAAGGTGGTGGGTTTTCACCGACTTCGACAGTTCACCCCTTTGGAGCGGCACCGGCAAAGGAAGTACCTGTACCGGGCTTCCAGCCAACTGGGTCGCCAACATGACCTCCGCGGCCAACTACGCCGCTTCCAAGGGCATGAAGATCTATTTCACGTTGTCCAGCTTCGATATGGCTTACACCGGAAGGGCCTGGTGCCATGACGACGTCATCACCTCCACAGCCATCAGGGCCAGCTTCCTGAATAACGCCATTACCCCGATCGCCTCGGCCCTGGCCAATAACGCGGGTGTGATGGGATGGGACATTGTCAACGAGCCCGAATGGATGGTCCAAGCCTCGGATAACGGGGGCGCCAACACAGCCCTGGATCAAATGAGCTTGGTCAACGTCCAATCTTATGTGCATGACATGGCGGCCACCCTGCACCTTTACGTCAAACAGCCTGTTAGCGTGGGATCGGCCTGCATGAAATGGTGTGGAAAGGACTATGCTTTTTGGGCGGGTCAGGGGCTCGATTTCTTCGATTTCCATTATTACGATTGGATGACGACTTGGTACAACCCCGCGGCTATCGCCGTGTCGACCCTTAATTTCAACGCGGACACCGGCAAACCGGTCATTGTCGGCGAGTCGATGGGAAACCCCGTCACCGAGTACTCGGGGCCCGGTTCTCCAGGCTTCACCCACCAACAGATGGCGACCGCGCTTTATAACAACGGCTACGCCGGTTACATGCCATGGGCCTGGCATGGGGACGATAACATCAGCGCGAATACGGGCCTCATCGATCCCAGTTTCGCGAACTTCACCAGCGCCGTGGGTCTGCAATTCCTGGTCTGCCCCGTCGGCACCCCCACCTTCACCCCCACGGCTACGATGACTTCCACCCCAACCGGGACTCCCACAAAAACCTTCACCCTGACAGCCACCAAGACACCAACCCCGAGCACTACCGCCACCTCTACTTCAACATCTACCGCAACCCATACCACCACATCCACTTCTACCCAAACAACGGTCATTACCCCGACCGCCACGGCCTCTTCGACCACGACATCGACCAAAACGAATACCCAGACTCCCACCGCGACTCAAACAGCGTCGATGACCAACACTACGACCGGAACTTCCACAAAAACCTCCACCCCGACAGCCACCATGACGCCAACCCTGGGCACTACCGCAACCCCTACCTCAACTTCGACAGCCACCAACACCACGACCTCCACCTCTTCCCAAACTCCGATCATTACCTCGACCGACACAGCCACTTCGACCACGACGTCGACAAAAACGAACACCCTGACCCAGACCCCCACCCCGACTCAAACGGCTTCGATGACCTCGACGGTCACCCCAACCGCTACGCCTTCCGCGTCGCCAACGGCCACAGCCATTTCGCAATTCAGCGCGACGAACACCTTATCCCCGACGGCAACCCTTACATTCACCCCGACGGATTCGATGACGCTAACGGCGTCCCTCACCGCTTCGGCTTCGCCTACCCCGACCAAGACCAGCACCTCAACCACCACTTTGACCAACACGCTTACAGCGACTTCCACTTTCACCGGAACACCAACCGCCACTTCCCCTTTCAGCCCAACCAATACTTTGTCTTTCACTCCCACCCTGACTTCCACCACCACCCTCACCTCGACTTTTACAGGGACCTCTACCGACACGCCCACCCTCACCAGCACTCCTAGCTTCACGGTCTCTCCAACGACCACCCACACTCCCACTTTGTCCTTCACCCCGTCGATGACGAACACTGGGACTTTCACGCCCACATTCACCCTCAGCCCCACGGCGACCCTCTCCCCGACCCAAACGGCGAGTCCAACCACAACGCCCACGCCGGCTCCTACACCGCTTGTCGGAAAAGTGGGGATTTATCCGAACCCCGTCACCGGTCCCACGGTCCAGATACTCCCTCCTTTCTACTTTGGGTTATCCAATGTGAGGGTGGAAGTTTATACGTTGGCATTCCGAAAAGTGCAGGACAAGACTTATCCCTCATTGCCTTCGGGCACGGCGGTAACCTTGAACCTGACGGACAGATCGGGCCACCCTATGGCCAACGGGATTTACTACGTGGAGGTGACGACCGTTAACGGCCGATCCATAGGGAAACTCTTGATCTTGCGTTGATCTTTTATAGCTGCCGAATTGAAATTCCCACTCGGTTCCTCGGATCTGGTCCTTTATTCCGAATTCGTCAGCCGGGAAGCCCTGGACGCCTACCAAGCCCATCCCGAGCACTTAAAAGTGAAGCCCGCCATCAAAGCCGACCGAATCGAACGCCGGACAGTGGATTACGAAATCGGTTAACCCGTTACACTGAAACAAACGCTTTATGCGGCCCCATCTTTCGGGAAAACCTTGGCCACCAGTTCCGAAGCTTCCCTCAACCATTGCCACCTTTCATCCGGTGTGCTGGTCACGATGACCCCGAAACCCGCCGATGGAATTGGCGGACCCCGCAGAAATCAAAGATGCAGGTTTTCCAAAGGTTCTCCAAGGGGTCCCCGAAAACTTCCATCTCACGCTTGAGTGGGGTATTGGTGGTGTTCAGGACCAGCGCGGCTTTGGCCTTTAGCAGTCCCTTGGGTATTCCCTCCCCTCCATCCCCTTCCAGGAACTCATAGGCCGTCCCGGGCCTCAGGACCCGGTCCACCCAGCCTTTCATGATGGCGGGCGGTTGTCCCCACCAGTTGGGATGGATGATGACGATGCCGTCGGCCGCGGCGATCTCGTCGCAATGTTTTTTGACCAGGGGCGGTAATACGGTCTTTCGGCCCTGTTCCAGGTCCAGCAGGATGGGGTCGAAGTGTTCCTGGTAAAGGTCATGGAAATGGACCTTATGGCCCAGTTTCAGCAAACATTCGCGCGTTTCCTTGGCCAAGGCGTGGTTGAAACTTTCAGGGCTGGGGTTACTGAGGATGATGGAGATAAGCATAGGACCCCTTTTAATAGTTATGAGTCGTTCTTGATATAAACGGTTTTATTTACTCAGATCCCGTTCACAAGCCACATCCACCACGAACAGCCCCTTCCCGCCCGTGACGGTCGTCGTATAGTTCACGCTATTGACGTAGGTGTAATAGGTCCCCGAAGCCGAGCCGGTATAAGCCGTGACGGGAATGGACAATGGCGAGAATTGGTTGACGCAATTGGGCGTCGACCAAACCTCATTGGGGATCGTGTTGTAGATCTCGGTCTGGTTGAACATGGAGGGCCCAGCCCAGGTCGCGGTGTACCCATCCGCGGAAAGGAATGGATCGGCGGGCGCCGTGACCACGGACGTGGCCGTGCCGATGGAGGTAACCGTGGTGAGGGTATAAGGCGCCCCGGCGACCAGGGTGATCCCCCGGCCGGACTGGTATAAAAGGCGAACACGTCACCGGAAACCGTGGCGGGACCGTTATAGGACACCGGACCGGCGTATCCGGGCCCGGACATGGTCACGGCGTCGGTCGACTCAGGCGCCCCGTTGACCGCCAGGTAGAGCATGACCGAGACATCCAGATGAAGGCCGATATAATCCGTGCTCATGATCTCAGCGGCCCCCCAAACGATACCATTAGGGATGGTCCCGGCCGTGGGCAAGGCGACCACGGTGCAAAAGGGATTTTGCGTGGGAGTGGACGTGAAGGCCGGTACGGGAGTTGGCGCCAAAGGCCCGACCGTATAGGTTTTTTGGCAGGCCAATGGGAGAAGGACCAATAAAAGCATGAAGGGGATAAGGAAAAATCTCTTCATAGAGCCTCTTTATTCAAATCCGCGAATATTGGATTATAACACCCTCTCAAAAGTAACATTCCCGCAAAAGAAAAAGAACGGCCCCCATCTCATTTCGCGCGGGATGAAAATGTCCTTTTTACAACCGGAACAATACCCCTAAGTCTTCCGAATCATAGGTGATGGGTTCAACTTCGGAGAACCCGAATATTTCCTGGACCTCTACTGTTACCTGAACGTCCTTGGCAATGGTTACGGGAAAACCCAAACCGATGAGACCAATGAAGTAATTGTGCGAAAAGCCAGGCACCAAACCCACTGTGGTGGATGTGTTTTTGGTCAAGCCGTTGACATTGATGTTTTTGAGGGATTCATTCATTAGGCCCGCGCCCGTGAAAACATAGGGCGCCAGACGATGCTGGTCCAGGTCAAAGCTGAGCTTCGCGGTGGGGACGATCTGAACCACTTGCGCCACAGCGCCTTCGTCCAAACTGTAAGAGCTGAAGGTCGCGGCCGCGCTGTTGGCGAGGTAAGACCCGACGAAATTAACCGGGTTGGTCGTGTACCAAAAACTGCTCATCCTGGCTCCCAGGCTGAGATGTGAATTCAAACCGTATCCCAACCACACCCCTATCCCCGCCCCCCCGGTCCAGGGTCCGCTTTTACTGTTAACGTTAGGCCAAGAAACCATCCCGCCGTTTATCTGGAACTCGATCTTTCCCGAATATTCCGGGGGTTCCGTTTTCTCGATCTCCGCCGGAGGCGTTTGTTTATCCACCAATAACCGATTCAAGAGCTTGGCCGCCTGGGCGTTGTTCGGGTCCAGATCGAGACATTTGAGATAGGCTTTGATCGCGTCATCACTTTTTCCCAGACCCTCATAACTTTCCCCCAGCATTTCCTGTATCTTGGGATTTTTCCGGTCTTTATTGAGCGCCTTTTTCAGGAAGTCCACAGCCTGCTTGTATTGTTTCTGGTCAAGACTCTCCAGCCCCGCCTGATAATTGATGTCGACAGCGGCCGCCCCAGCCCTACCCAACATCAAACCCAGGACCGCCAATATCCATATAAAACAAAGAGCCTGATATTTCATAACGGATATTATAAAACAATTAGTTTCCCTAACTGTTCTTATCAATAAAAAAAGGCCCGATGGTTCCCCACCGGGCCTGTTTATTAGGTTATAGATCAACCCATCATTGGTAATACATCACCGAATCGTCGTATCCCGAAGTGGAAGCCCCATCGGCGAAGACCAAATAAGGCACCCCGCTTTTCACCACCAATGAAAGATAGGTGGCCGACCCGGGTGTGAAATCAGCGTTGCCGACCAAACCCCAGGTGCCGGCGGAATATTTCATGACCGACGCCCTCTGTTTCGTGTCATTCCAATCCTGGTAAGCCACATAGGGCGTCCCGCTGTCGAAATAGATGGATTCCCACCGCGCCGCGGTCCCAGAGAACCCTCCACTTCCCAGGTAACTCCACCCGGCGGGGGTTGTCAGGTTATAGGTCAAGACCGAAGCTTGTCCGCCTAGGTAGGTACCGTCCTGGAAAGCCAAGTAAAGGTTGTTGTTATAAATGGCCATCGAGGTGTATTGGATACTGGCGGTAGTGATATCTATCGTCGAACCTACCGCGACCCAGCTCGTTCCATTGAACTTCACGACGCCCAGTTTGTCCCCATTCGCGTCATCCCGGAAGGACAGATAAGGCGTGCCGTCCGTGTTGACGACCAGGGAGAACATATCGCCGTAGATGAAATCAGGCGCCCCGACGGTCACCCATTTTGTCCCGTTGTAAGCCATGACAGTCGTGTAATAGCTATTGGCGGGATCCTGATAAACGATATAAGGAACGACGGTCGTCCCATTGTCGAATACGGTCATCGAAGGCCCGTAGATGGCCCCGGTGGTGAAAGCGGCGGTGCCGACGTAATTCCACGAGCCGTTATATTCCCTCATGCTCGCGAAATAGGTGTTTTGAGCGTCCGAATAGGCGAAGTAAGGTACCCCAGCGGTCGGGTCGTAATAGGAGGAGAAATAAGACGCGATAGAGGTATCGACCGTGGAGGCGGCCCAACTGGACCCGTTCCAGCTAGTAAAGGCGGGGCTTGAGTTGGAATCGGTCTCATAAGTCAGATAGACCGTGCTTCCGGAAAGACCAAGACTTCCATAACTTCCACCGAACCCGCCCTCATTCCCCGCGAAACGCCAGTGGGGACCGGTCGGTGTGTTGGTCGGGCTATTGGTGGCCGTGGAGGTAATGGTCGGCGTGGCCGTGATGGTCGGTGTGGAGGTAATGGTACTGCTATTGGTGGCGGTGGGCGTCGTCGTTTTCGACGGGGTCCAGGTGATGGTGGGCGTGGCCGAGGGGGCAATGGTGTATGTGCCAGACGGAGTGATCGTGGGGCTGAAAGTGGCTGAAGGTGTCGCTGAATTCGTGGCGGTTTGGGTGGGGGTGGAGGTGGGAGCCACGACCGTGATGTTCTTGTATTGTTCTTCCCGGAAATCGAAATTACCGGAAAGGATGCCCGGGACGGTGACGACATCAACATCCGTAAAGACCCAGACTGAATAGGACCCTGGCAAGGCATACACCGATGCCGGGATGGACTGGGGCGAGGTCAAGGGCGAACCTGAGGCCGTGAAGTAGGTGACCCCACCAGAGGTTACGGAAATATAGGTAAAAGTACCTCCGTTGGTCCATGTCACGGAAGAACCATCCGCCGCGATATAGATATTGCCGGGAGCGGTCACAGTGACCGAAGCCAAGCCCGCCGCGGTCAATGTCGAGATACTGTAGCTTTGGCCTGGTTGATAGGACCAGCCGGTCCCGTTCAATAGATATTCGGCGTAAGGGACACCCGTTTGTGTGACCGTGCTGTTATAGGGCAGGGTCACGGGATTGGTCAGGGCGGAACTGGAGATATAGACCGGATCAGTGGAGACCGCTTGACTCCCTACGCTCAAATTCAGTTGAGCGGCTTGGGTGATGGACCCGTTGTTGTTGGTTCGGTTGATGGAGGCTTGCGCCCATCGGACACTGATGGGGGTGGGTGTGATGGTGGGCGTGAAGGTGCTGGTGGGCGGGCCAGCGGGGGTGGTGGGATTGCTTTTAGACCCGCAAGAAATGAAAAACCCGGCGGAAACTACCAGGAACAACGCGCTCAAGGTATAGAAATTCCTCTTCATGGTCGGCCTCCCCTAATAGAACAAAAATTGAATAAACTAACAAAACGCTGAATTTTGCAGAACTTTACAGGCTATGGTTGGATTTACCAAGGCCATTTCCCTCATGAGTAAAATTAATGATTTCTTACCGGTAACCAGATACCCTTTTTGTTGATCGGTCAGGGACGGACCCAATCTTCCTCTATTAACCTCAAGGCACATAACTGAAGACAGCGATACGGTTGTTACCCGAATCGGCCACAAAGACGTTCCCCGCGTTGTCCACGGCCACGCTCTCCGGAATGGATAATTGCCCGCTTCCTCCCGAATTCCCGAATTGGGTGACATAGGCCCCGGTTGAATCGAACTCTTGGATACGATCATTATCCCTGTCGGCCACGAAAATGTTCCCTTGGTTGTCCACCGCGACGCCATAAGGCAGGTTCAAGTCGCCGTTACCCGTGCCACTCACGCCGACAAGAACGCTGGGGGTTCCCTTGATCTTGTAAAGGTATGAATTGTTATAGGACCCCACGAAAATATCATCCGAACCATCCACCGCCAATTGAAGCGGACTGAAAGCGCCCAACGAGTACTGGATACTCCAACCGGTCCCGGGGACGTATTCCTGGATCTGGTTGTTGTTGTAATCCGAAACGAAGATATTGCCTGAAGGATCGGAAGCCACTCCCTGAGGGATGTTGAAATACCCCGCTGAACTGCCTGTGCCCAGAGAAATAACGTTCCAGGTCACACCGTTAAATTCCTGGATCCTGGCGTTATAGGCGTCAGCCACGTAGACATTCCCCGCTGGGTCAAAGGCCACTTGGACGGGTGTTTTGAACTGACCGACCCCAGTGCCTGAAGCTGTCCCTCCATAAGTCGTCCAAACGGAGGACACACCGTTCAAGATCTGAACCCGATTATTATAAGTATCCCCCACACAAATGTACGTGAATCCACTTACAAGCCTGACCGCGATCCCTAGAGGGCCATAAAAGAGTCCCGGGGTAGTTCCGTAACCCCCTATCGAATAGGAATAAGCGAAATAAGGGGTGGAGGTTGGCGTAAAGGTGATGGTGGGACTATTAGAAGCCGTGTTGGTGGCGGTAGAAGTGGCGGTATCGGTGGGGGTATCGGTAGGGGTGATAGTGAAAGTATTCGTTGAGCTGGCCGTTTGGCTGTTCGTGGCCGTATTGGTAGCCGTGGAGGTTGGGCTGGAGGTGAATAGTGGTGTGTTGGAAAAAGTGGGCGTGGCAGTTTTAGTGGAAGTCAAAGTCGCGGTGGAACTGGGGGTACTGGTGACCTGGTTAGTGGCGGTTGGACTATTGGAAGTTGTGGCGGTAAAAATGGGCGTAAAGGTATTCGTGGGGTTGGAAGGCGAAGTGGGACTGCCGCTTTTGGAACCGCAAGAGACGAATAACCCGGCGAAAAGAAACAACAACACAGCGCTCACGGCATAGTGATACCGCTTCATGGACTGCCTCCCCTGATAGAAACAAGATCTAATATCGTTAAACCCGCGTGGATTTCCTGAAATTATCAGCTTTGGGATTTATTAAACAAGGTCATTCCTCTTCAAAGAAAAAATACTAGTTTCCTGTTAGTTACCATAGACTGTTTTTTTGTTGGGTTTTTACCACGACTTAATTTGAGAAGGCGTGGAGGGACAATTTT
>CAWHOE010000042.1:0-81957 GCA_963830915.1 candidate division FCPU426 bacterium | reverse complement strand
TCATATTGCTACCAATTCACATTTGATCAATGATTTATGGGAATTGGCACGATACCGACCTCTTTTTTTGTTTTTATGAAGGTCGGCATGTATTGGGTCTAATTTCTTGGTTTTTATCGTCATCGGTCACCTCAATGGTAATCCACTTTCACTCCTTGAATGGATTCACGATCATGAGTCCATCCAGGGTCATGTGGTGCTTTAGGTCCTCGCTATAAAGCCGCTTACACCCGGCCTCCAGCGCCGACACGATGACGAGAGAATCCCAGAAAGAGAGCTTTTGGTGGATCGAAAGGTCCATGGCCTTCAATAAATGGATGGCGGTAGGTTCCACCACGTTATGTCGCAAGAACTCCGCCACCAATTGCCTGGCTTTTCTCGGTTCCAGGGGCGTTTTAACCTTGCGGGTCACGACCACGAAGAACTCTTGAAGGACTTGCAGGCTCAGGACAGCTGTGCGGTCCTTCAGATGCCGTTCCAGAAGGTCCGCGGCTAGTCCCTGCCTTTTGGGATCATCCGCGTCAAAAGCGTAAACCAGGATATTGGTATCAATAAAGACCTTATCTGGCATGAAGCGCGTCCCGGTCCCCCAAGGCCTTCCCCACCCGGATCGGACGGGACCTCATCGCCTTCAGCAGGTGATCCAACGACGATTTCCGAAGTTGATCCTCCTGGGCGATCGACACGAGATAATCGCGCACCATACCGGTAAGGGTCTTTTTACGCTGGGCAGCCACCAATTTGGCCTGGTCCAACGTGGTTTCCTCGATAGCCAAAGTCAGGTTTCTTTTCATGATGCCCTCTTTTACGTGATTATGTGATTCACATGAATTATAGGACAGGGATGGGAAAATGTCAAAATCCGACATTCAACAAAGGCCCCAGGCCAGGGTAGCGCTTGGCCAGGAGAGGGCGGCTAGACGCTTTTGGGGGCTTGGGCTTTTCGGACGATGGCCCGGAGCATCCCCCGGAAGATGAGCTTGTGGATGGGAAATAGGAACCACCCATAGAGCTGGCCCCCCAGGCCCAAGGGATCGAACAGGGCGGTGGAGCGGATGCGGGACCCTTCCCCATCCGGGTCCACGATCTAAAGAACCAACTTCAAAAAGAAACCCTCCGAACCTTCCACGATCGAACCTACACCTTCACCAAAAAACGAAACAATTTCTCCATTTTTGGGAACCCCCGGCCTAGTCCACGCCCAAACTTAAAGATTCATCAATAAGATAAAAGATATTCTCGGATTTTGGGGCAGGTATTAGTTGGCAGGCCAATTGCGAATGATCTTCTCAAGTTGTTGAGTAAGAGATGGTAGGTCTTCCGAAACGATCTCCCACAAGATATCGAGGTCAACTTGATCATAACCATGGATCAAGCGATGCCTTAATCCAATGATCTGGGGCCATGGGAGGCTGGAATGTATTTTCCTGACATCCTCAGGCACTCTGGTGGCTGCCTCGCCGACAACTTCCAAAAGCCTAGTCAACGCGAGGTTCAAAACACGGTCTTTCGCTATGTCTTCATGGGTTTTATTCTTAATAAGAGAGCTCGCCTCTTGAGCGTAATCCCTCATTTGTAGAAATGAAATCTTAGGATCGTGTCGCGTCATAGAGGGTTTCTGTTTCAGAGAGAATTTGTTCCCTAAAATACGGGCTCAAGGATTGGTAAGTATTCAAATCAACTTTTCGGCCTAATAAATCCGTAAGTTCATCAGACAAGGAAAAAAAGGCCAGGCCAGGGGTATGGTCTGGCTGGAACTCGACCAATAGATCAAGATCGCTGTTGGGTTGAAAATCGGCGCGCACAGCCGAGCCGAATAGCGATAGCTTTCGGATATTGCGCTTTCGGCAAAGAACCGCCAATGTTTTTAAATCAACAGTGATTTGGGGACTCATGACGTCATTATAACCTTATTACTGAGGTAATACCCTTCCGATTTCAGGAGGGTCTTGGCGGCTTTCAGATCTTCTTCGGCCCTTTGGGCCCAGGAAAGAATGAGTGAAAGTTGTTCAGGGTCAAGCCGCTTCATAGATAACTTGGCCAGTCTTATGGGCGGGATAGGCCATCCCGCCGACCCATTTTTTGGTCCTATCGTATTGATCCGTATCCATGAACAAAATATCGAAAGGATAGGCGATATCCTTCAGGGCCCTGCGAACCTTCACGTATTCGTCTAAATATTGGAAATGATCGGAACGAAGGATCAACAGATCGATATCGCTGTTTTTGGTCATACCGCCTGTTACGGCGGAACCAAACAGGATGATCCGGTCGGGTTGAGTGACGCCAAGAACAAGCTTAGTGATTTTTTTGACAACTTTTTCTTTAAGGCCCATAGCAATACCTTCCAAAAGGATGGCTTATTATACAAGTAAGTGGCTGAAAAAGTTCTAAGAACAACTAAGGCGATCTTAGGTCCCAAAGCCTAAATCAGGGTAGCGCTTGGCCAGGAGAGGGCGGCTAGACGCTTTTGGGGGCTTGGGCTTTTCGGACGATGGCCCGGAGCATGCCCCGGAAAATGAGCTTGTGAATGGGAAAAAGGAACCACCCATAGAGCTGGCCCCCCAGGCCCAAGGGATCGAACAAGGCGGTCGAGCGTATACGGGACCCTTCCCCATCCGGGTCCACGATTGAACAAAATTCACTACACATGCGGCAGAAAGAAGCAATTAACAATCCCCTTACGCCAAATATTGGTCGTGCCCATGGCGCGGCGCTTCAGGGATCGGTTAAAGATGGTTCCAGGGGACCACATTGAAGCCCTGGTGGGTATAGGCTTCGGCGCCTCCATAAAGCAAAACCATCGCTTTGGTCCCGGCAGGGTTGTGGCTTTTCCAGTAACGCAAACCGGTAAAAAGATCGTCCTGGACCGTTTCCCCTGATTTAGCCTCCAGGGCGACACAACCTTTGGCCCCCTCGACCACAAAATCGACCTCATGGCCCGTCTTATCCTTCCAGAAATACAATTCAGGCCGGGATCCCCGGTTCATAAAATTCTTCACTAATTCGGACGCGACGAACGTCTCGAAAACCGCGCCCCGAAGGCTGTGTTGGGCCAGGTTTTCCGGCGTGCTTATCCGCAGCAGATTGCAAAGCAGACCCGTATCCAGGAAATATAGCTTGGGTGTCTTGATGATCCGTTTGTTGAAGTTGCGGTGGTAGGGTTCCACCAGCGTGACGATGAAGCTGGCTTTGAGGACCGACAACCATTGGCGCGCGGTCGGCTGGCTGACGCCGCAATCGGTCGCGAGGCCTGAAAGGCTCAAAAGCTGGCCTGACCGGCCGGCGCAAAGCCTCAGGAACCGTCCAAAAGTCTCCAGGTTTCCTACGTTTAGAAGGTCCCGGACATCCCTTTCCAGATAGGTTTGAACATAGGGGTCCAGCCAATCGGAGGGTTCCAGCTTTTTATCGTGAATGGCCGGATAAAAACCCCTCCAAAGGACCGACGGCCATTGGCGGCCGGCTTTGACCCGCTTGGCCGGATGAAGACCTTTCCCTGAAAGGACCCCCGATTTCTCAAGGTCATAAGGTCCGCGGGCTTCCAACTCCGCGAGCGAAAGCGGTAGCAAATGCAGGATGCCGCACCGACCAGCCAGCGATTGGGAGATGGTCCTTAGAAGCAGGAAATTTTCCGAACCTGTCAGGATAAAACGGCCCGGAGTCGGGTTTTCATCCACGACGCCCTGTAGATAGGAAAACAGATCGGGTACGCGTTGAGCCTCGTCCAGGATGACCCCTTGAGGATAACGGGCCAGGAAAGCTTGAGGGTCCTCCATCGCCAGTTGGCGCTGGCTGGGATTTTCCATGGAAATATAGGGGTGCTTTGGAAAGGCGTGCCGGACCAGGGTGGTTTTGCCGGATTGCCTGGGACCGGTGACCGTCACGATCGGGTATTGCCGGGCTGTGGAAAGAAGCTTTTTTTCAAGGATTCGAGGGATCACAAGGGGCCTGCCTAATTGAATGTTGTACTTTCAGTTAGACATTATCGGTCTTACGCTGGTTCCTGTCAAGCGGCAGGGAAAGAGAGGTCCGTAACAGAAGGATAGGACCCAAGTCAGGGTATCGCTTGGCCAGGAGGGGACGTAGGCCGGGGAATTTCTTATCGCAATCCCTGATCCCTTCCCCGCCGTCGGAAAGGATGAACGAATGGTCGTAGGTCTTTTCGAATAGGCCGGGTCTGGCCCAGCGCACCTGAAGATCCAGGTAGGACGCGCCATCCCATTGGAGGAAATAATCCGCCTGCTTCCCATTGAGGATGATGGACCCGGCGCTTTTCTTGACTTCAGCCATAACCGTCCTAAAAATAATATTCGCCATAGATGGAAAGGCAGTCGACGGTCGACAGATGACAGCTAAAAGCTGACAGACAGCAGAAAAAGCAATTAACCACAGAGTTAACATGCCGACCATCTTTTAAAATATGTTAAAGAGGTCGGTATAGTACCGATTTCCTATTTTTCTATTTCTTCTGTGAATCGGCACAGAGTCACACAGAGTAAGACATTCTTTGCCACAGATGTGCCGATTCCCCTAATGAAATTAATAATATGGAAATCGGTACTATACCGACCTCAATAAATAATCATATGAAGGTCGGCATGGACACAGATACATCAAAATCGATTTAGCCACCGATGAACACCGATATAGATAAAGATAATCGTGGTTGGTCCTTTGGACCACCCATGAAGTAGAGCCCTGCGGGCACACTTCATGGCGTTGCCCTTACAGCATGCCCTGTAGCGTGCCGATAGGCTCTGCTACAGGGGCCGTCCCCCAAACCGTAGAAAATAGATTTTCTCCGTTTATCGGGTCCCTCCGACCTGGCCCACGATTGAACCTACACCCTCATCAAAAGGCTAAATGATTTTCCTCGTTTTTTGGGCACCCTCGGCCTACGCCATCCGCCTACGCCAAGGCTCCCTCCTTCACCAAGGTTACGGAGGGCAGGTCGATGGGCAGGTCGGCCGAAAGAAGAAATCCACCACAAACTGCCCCAAATTATTAGTCAAGTATTAGTCAAGTTATTGGTCAAGCCGGTGAGCAAGGCCTACAGAAAGGACCGCTATAGGATAAGCCCTAGGTCAGGCCATTCCCTTGCGCTTCACCTTCTTTATCGGTCTATCCGTCAGGGGTTTTTTACCCGCGTAAGGCGCCGGAAGTTCTCGAACCTCTGAAAGAGCCGGTACTTTTTCATTCACGCTCACATAAACAGCTTTGCCGTTCTTCATGACGGCGATGGGCAAACCCAGGCGCCGATGTTCCTCGATGACGCCGGCCACGGCCATCTTCAACGCCTTTTCGGCCATCAATCCCTCTTTGGACGGATGACCCTTGACGACTTTCGCGGCCCTGGAGGCTCTCAAAGGACTTTGTTTTTTGGAAGGCTTCATTTACTTTCCTCCAGCATCTTGACGATCATTCCGTAAGTATTCGGTTCAATAATGCTATCACGGCCTAAGGACCGTTCAAACACCAGCCTTGGAGCGGAAGAAGAATTGTCGAATATGGCGGAGTAATCCGCTAATTCCATATAGGTTTGAAAGAGGTTGTTCAACCCTTTGGTGAACCGGCGTTGCACCACTTCCGCAGGCACATCATGACCACCCATGCTCACGCGGTCGGCGATCCGTTTGAGGGCCAAAGCCAGCCCAGGGATCCAAAGGAAATAAAGCTTTATGAGATAACCCTTGGCCCGAAGATCCTTGAACAAGTTCACGTACCCCTTGCCCGACAAAGTGGTTTCAAACCCGAAATCGGCCCCTCGCCGGACCTGTTCCTGGATGCCTCCCAGGAATAGACGCCCCGCTTGCATGGCGGCGGCATCCACATTGAAGGGCGATAAACCTTTGGCGATCAGGTCCGCGTTGATGAAATTGCGGCAATCCGCGATCTTGGGCAAGAACTGCGTGGCGAAAGTGGTCTTGCCCGTGCCGTTCGGCCCGGCGATCACATAAACGGTAGGTCTGGTTCTCATTTTTTAAACTTTCAATATGTTGATGTTCACAGCATCGGCAATGAACCATCATACGGCTAAGGTAATCTTATTTCAAAAATTTAGGTCCGGGTAGCGCTTGGCCAGCAGAGGGCGTCAAGACCCCTTTTTGGCTTGGGCTTTTCGGACGATGGCCCGGAGCATGCCCCGGAAAATGAGCTTGTGGATGGGAAAAAGGAACCACCCATAGAACTGGCCCCCCAGGCCCAAGGGATCGAACAGGGCGGTGGAGCGGATGCGGGACCCTTCCCCATCCTGGTCCACGATCGAACATGATCAACCCCCGGAAATAAAAAAGACCACCCGGTTGAAACGGGTGAGCTGGCACGCTTCCCTTTTGGTTGTCTATATCTAATAAAACAGACGGCCGCTCGATTTAGGCATAAAAAAAGGGATGTGCCTTTGGACACATCCCTTTCAAACCCCAATGAACGCCCAAAACCTTCCCCTCTCCGGGAAGGCCTCATTTTTCCTCGAGATACTTCTTGACCACTTCCCTGTTCTTAAAAGAATCCAATAAGGACTGGCCGAAACTTGCTAATTTCGTGTACCTGTCCTGATATTTGGGGAAATCCTTCTCTTGTTTCGCCATTTCCAATTCGGACAAGGCCTTTTCAAAGTAAGAGACGGCGTTCTTGGCGTAGCCCGCCAATGTTTTCCCATCCGCCCCCGCCTGATCCACATGGGTCAAGAACAGCTCCTTGTAATTCTCGCCCAACAGCCTGGTGGAAACGGAAATATTGCAATCCACCACGGCGCTTGGGTTTATTTTTTTCTCGTTCAGGAAATACTGGTGGGCCAGGGCCAGATCCCCGGCCTTGGTCGCGCTTTCGGCGTTATAAAAGGTCTGTTTCAGGATGAGCGCGTGCCCAAAGTCGTTATTGAACCAGGTTTTTTGGGAGGCCGAGGCCTCGAGCGAGCCGAGGATCTTGATCCCTTCCTTGATATATCTCAATTTATCCGCGGGGCGGCATCCCTTGAAACCCGCTATATCGAGATAGGTCTGGACGCGGTCGATCTGGTCGTCATAGACCGTCACGGGGGAATCCAGGGATTTTTTGAAATAGAGGTCCACGCCCGCGCAATCCTTCAATTTGCTCAGGACCTCCAAATAATGACCGAGGGCGATCCCATAGCGCTCCGGGTCTTCCGTTTTATTGCCGATATCGTTCAAATAGAACAGCATGTTTTCCTGGGCCGAAGCGTAGTCCCCTTTCCCCGCGTACGCGTCGCCCAAGGTCACATAGAGATATTTATAATTTATCTGTTGTTCCTTGAGCCCGTTCAATATGGAGATGGCGTCGTCGAACCGGCTTTGGGCGATCAAGGCCAAGGCCTGGTTATAACTATCGATGGAACCGGAGACCGAATCGCCGTAAACGGGGGAAAGACCCAGGCCCAACAGGAGGATCAACCATAGATGATTTTTCATGGCAGTTTCCCCTCCGACCATTTGTCGTTTTTTTGCTTTTGCAGGCTCGATTCGCCGTTATCGCACACTTCCAGTTTCTTACAGTTCTCGATCTTTTCATCCACGGTCAGGTCATCGAACGCCTTCTGGGATTTCCCCCTCCAGGTCTTGTATTTTTCCGCGCAGTCCTTGAAGGACAGTTTCGGGACAGGCGTTGGGGTTGGCGCAGGCCTGGCCATCTCGACGAGGGATTTCAGGAACGCGTCCGGTTTGACCTGAGCGATCTTGAAAAAATAAGCTGAAACCAATATCAAAATGATGACACCGACGAAAACACGCCCCCAAAATCCTATTTTCCAGAATTTTTCGAGGAATTCTTTGATGACATCGATGAATTTTCCCATTCTCTCACCTTGCCTAGGGATGACCCGCCGTCAAAAACCCGCGAAGGAAACGGCCAGGGTGGGATAGGTCCGGTCGGCCCAGAGGCTCGTTCCGCCTGAAAGGACCAACCGTTGGTCGCTTCCATACAGGAAGGAAAGGCCGAAGAAATACCCCAAATTCTGCGAACCGTTGGTCCCCAATCCGACCGTACCGGCGACGGAAAGGTCCTGGATGGTGAATAGCTCGGGGATGAACTCCAGATGGGCGAAGATCGCGGGGGTGGTTTGGGTGATGGTAAAAGGGGACGAAAGGCCGTCAAAGACCCCCATCAGGCCCACGGACGACTCGAAAATGGCCCCTTTCACCCGGACCTTATAGAAATTGCTGATGGTCGTCGGGCCGCTGCCGTCGTTGACGATCATGGAGTACAGGATATATTTGCCGGTCGCCAGTGTCGGGACCGAGGACACGTGATTGACGGTGACCCCCGGGTCGGGCCCTTGTGAAACGGGGTTCGCCGAGGTGAGCGTCACCCCCTGGGCGTTCTTCATGGAACTGACCATGGAAGCGACGGCGGAAAGGTCCGGTTGGACGACCTGGGCGAGGATCTGGATGGTGACGCCCGAGTCGAAATTCACCACATGGAACGTTACCGTGTCCCCGAAATCCACCTTCCTCAACTGCCACAAGGGGGTCTGGCTCTTGTAATCGAAAACGACCTGGTTCTTGTCCCCGCCCTTCACGTTCTTACCGCTGTCGTCCAGGTTGAACACCCTCATGCAGTCACGGCGTAATTTTCCCAGATCGGTCGTGGTCGTCACGGTGACGGGCTTGCCCGCCTCTGGGGCGGCCTTGACCTGGGCCTTGTGGGCTTTTTTGGCGGCCGGCACGGCGGCGCCGGGGGTGGGCGTGGAGTCCTGCGCGAACGCGGCCCCCGTCCCCAGGACCAGAAATATCGCCATCAGCATTTTCATCGGACCCATCATATGCCTCCTGTTTTTATTCATAGGTACGGCCAACCACCAATATCAAACCTGGAATTTATGCTCATTCAGCGCCTGGGTGATAAGGTCCAGGCGGGGGTCCGCGGTCTGGCCCGCAACTTGGGCCGTCGCGGTAAGAGCGGCCGGCGCGGTGTTCACCGCGTCGTGGACCTTTTTGAGGGTCTTCGTCAGCTCATCCTTATCGTCGGATGTTTTCTTCAGGGCCGCTTGGGCCGCCGAGAGTTGGAATTTGGTGATCAGGCCGTTCAACAGGGCCTTGCCGCCGTACCCGCCCAATAAGGCGATGGACCAGAAACCGAGGAATGTATCGGTCTTCAAGAAGTAATTGAAGGCGAAGGCCCCAATGACGCCCAGCAGAATGTCACCCAGGAAGGCGGGTTTCTGTTCCAATTGGCTCCAGGACAGGTCGGCGAAGGGAGCTTCGTCCATCAGGCTCAAACGATGGCCCAGACCGCCGATGGCCCCGGTCACCACGCCCGCGAGAAGCAGGTCCACAAGGACCCCAGGGGGGTTGACGCGATCAGTTTGGTCTCGAAATCGGGGATGGAGGGAGAGGCTGGCGGGGGCGCGGGTGCCGCCGGGGGCGCGGCCGTTTCCACGGCGGCGGGTTTATCGGCTTGTGAATAGGCCTTCCCGCCCGCGAAATAAAAACACGCCAACAGGGTCAAAATACAAATGGTCAACCTGGATACTTTGGGGAACGACATCATGAGAAGCCTCCCTCGAAATGGTAAATGGCCAAATCAACGGGGCTCATTAAAACATAAAACTAATTTCACAGGCATATCTTTTGTCGGAATCCATCCTTCGAAGGGAGCGTTTTCCGAACTTTTCAAAAGCGGACAGAATTAGTGCACCCTTTAAGAAAGGGGCGTTTTAACGATATATAAGACCTGAGCTCTCGTGAAAAACGGGGCGGTGGTACGACGGTTCTGATCAAAGCGTCCTCTTACCATCGGGCCAAATATTACGGATCGGAAACATTCAAATTCTCTGGACCCAATTCCCTCTTTGCATTCGTTAATGATCGGTCAAGTTATTGGTCAAGTGGGCGGACGATAGCCGAGAGACAACGAACAACAGTCGACAGTTGACGGTCGACAGCTCACTAACGGCAGCTGGCAGTCGACAGCTAACAGCTGACAGCTCTTGGACGTATACACCTTACCCCTCTCTACAGAAGACCTCAATGTTGTCACGGACATTTGAGTTTTTTCAGAATCTGAACTGCTTTGCCCCGAGTCGGGGCAAAAGGACCATCAGCACAGGGGCCCCGCGGCGGGGCAAGCGGGGGATTTTTGTCCAGCGGCTGGGCAAGAGCGGGGCTGGGTTCGAAAATACACCAAATTCCCTTATTTTAATTGTCGGAGTATCCGACAATCCCCCCTTTTGACTTGCCAATTAATGTCATCGGTGACCGGCACATTTACCGGCACTTGCCAATTTTTATTACCCGGTAATATTTGGGGGTATGGGTGCGGGGGTTAGGCATCAGAAATTACCACGCCGTGATAATTCAGACCCCTTAATTTATAACGGCGTTATAAATCCACCCGGGCGACGGGGAGGGATTGTGAAAAGGCTTATCCCGGACTGAGGTTGCCACCTCGTAATCGACCGCCTATTCGGCGGTCACTCGTCGCATGCCGACCTTCCCATAAATCCATTAAAGAGGTCGGTGTAGTACCGATTTCCAATACATTTATTTCATTGGTAAATCGGCACAATGACAGCTGGGCTCAAATTTAGGCCGTTATTTGCCCATGCTCATCCAACCACTGTAAAAGTTGGCGGATGGACCCGGTAGCCAGGGCGATGCTGGTATCAGCCGCGCCGTAATAAAGCCGGATGGTATCCCCATCCTCGTCTATGGTCTGCCCGCAGGGGAAAACCACATTGGCCACGTCCCCCGACCGCTCATAGGGGGCCTCGGGGCTGAATATCCAGGAATCACCCCGGAGCAGGCATTTCTCCGGGTTGGCTAGGTCCAAAAGCGCCGCCCCCAGCCTGTAAATACATCCCGATGCCGTCTGGCGCACCCCGTGATAAAGCATCAGCCATCCCCTGGTCGTTTCGATCAATGGCCCGGTCAACCCCACCTTATTGGCGTCCCACCAGGCCCCCCGGCGGGCAGGCAGGACCAGTTTATGGTTACCCCAGTTCTGCAGGTCGGGCGAGTAAGAGATCCAGATATTGGCCCCCTGGTCGGTCAGGGGCCGGTGGATCAGGGCGAAACTTCCGTCGATCCGACGGGGGAACAAGGCCGCGTCCTTGTCATCAGGCTGCATGACCATGCCGTAGCGCTTGAAGACATGAAAATCCTGCGTCTCGGCCAGGGCCACGCCGGGCCCGCCCTTGCTGTAGGCCGTGTAAGCCACCATGTACAGGCCGGTCTCGGCCAGGAATGTGATACGGGGGTCCTCGATGCCCCAAAGTTCCTCCGGAAAATGCGCCGGATCGGGAAGAAGGGTCGGTTCTTTGTCGACAACCCAGCCGTCCACACCATTCTTGGAACGGGCCGCGCAGAGATGGGAATGCCCCCGCCGGTCCTCGACCCGGCAGAGCAAAAGGGTCGTGCCGTCCTGAAGTTTGGTCGCCCCCGCGTTGAAGACCGAATGGACCGGATAGGGCCAATCGTCCGCCGTCAGGATGGGGTTCTTCCCGTGCCGCTCGAACAATACTTCATAGCCGTTCTTGGTGGTCATCGTCTTGTCCTCCGTCCGTCTGGATCGACCCCGCCAGCGACATCGGCGGACCTCATCTCACAAAGGGCGAGCAGGAACGACAAAGTCGATTCCGCCCCCTGGTTCTCGTTCACACGCTCAGCGTGTAACCCGTCCCTGCACCCGCCCGTCGTGATCTCATAGAGGGATTGGCGCAGTTGGTTTTCCCCCAGGAACCAGTTGAAAGCCCGACGGGCCTGGTCCAACCACGTTCGGTCCCCTGTGGCCCGGAGCGCTTCCAGGCAAGCCGAGACCATCCCGCAGGCTTCCACTGGCTGTTGATCGAAGATCGCTTTGGCTCCGTCCTTGGTGTAGAAACCGTTGGAACCGACGGGGGCGAAAAGGCCTTCCTCCGTCCGTTGGATACCGGCCAGCCAAGTCAGAGAGGCTAGGCCAGCCTCTAGCATCGTTTTGTCCCCCATCCAACTTCCCGAGACGATCAAGGCCTGGCACAGCCTGGCGTTGCAATAGGTCACCTTATTCTCGAACCAGGGCCAATTGGACCCGCTGGTTCGTTGGTAAAGCCCCAGAAGTCTCTCCGCGATGGTCTTACGGATGTTTTGCACGCCCCGGTCCCCGTCAAAGGCCCTCAGATATTCCTCGATCCCCAACAGGGAGTAGGCCCAGGCCCGGGGGCTGGAAAAACTTTGGATCGCCGGCAGGGCCGATTGGAACAGGTCACGGCTCAAACTCAGATGGCCAGGGTTGACCGCCCGGCCCACCACGCTCCCCAGGGCCCAGAGGGCCCGCCCATGGCTTTCTTCCGAACCCAGTTCCTCCACCCAATGGCGGGAGTAGGGCAGGAAATTACGGAACCTTCCCTTTTCCACGTTGAACGCGTGATTCACGAAAGCCAAATAGCGGGAAGCCAGGGCGCGGGTTTCCTTGACGCTTCCCGCTTCCGAGTCCTCGATGAGGGTCATCAGCAACAGGGCCCGGGCGTTGTCATCCAGACAGTAGCCGTCCTCGTAACGGGGCACGCTGAAGGCCGCGTGCTGAAGCAGGCCTGTCTCGTCCGTCATTAACTGGAGATGTTCCAGTTTGATGTCGGGCCAGTCGGCCGGTTGTTCGACCAGGGTCTTGGCCTGGAAAACGGATTTAAGCCTGACCGAATGCTCCCCGCTGGCCTGCTCGAAACTGCGAAGGTACCTGTTCCCCACCGCGGGCCAGAGCATTTCCTTGCCCAGGTCTGCGGCCCGCCGGCGCATGGCCAGCCTTTTGTCGTCGTTGGAAAGAAGATCGTTCACCGCGGCGGCGATAGCTGTAGGGTCCTTCCAAGGCACCAGCACTCCCCGCCCATCAGCCAGAAGCTCGCTGGCGTGCCAGTAAGGGGTGGAAATAACGGCCCTGCCCGACCCCATGGCGTAGGCCAGGGTGCCGGAAGTGGTTTGTTCCTTGTTGAGATAGGGGGTGACGTAGATGTCGGCGGCGGAAAGGAACTGGGTAAGTTCCATCTGGCTGACGAAGCGGTTGTGGAAAATGATGGCCGAATCCACGCCCAGTTTCTTGGCCAGGTTCTCCAGCCCCAGCCGGTACATCTCGCCGTGGTTGGCCTTGACGTGCGGATGGGTGGCGCCCAGCACGATATAGACCGTGTCCGGGTGCTTGGCCAGGATGGCGGGCAGGGCCTCAATGACGTTCTCGATGCCCTTGTCCGGCGAGAGAAGCCCGAAGGTCAGGAGCACCTTTTTGCCTTCCACGCCCAGCTGGTCCTTGTTCACGCAGTCGAATGGCACGTAAGGGATGCCGTGGGGGATCAGGTCGATCTTATCGGCGGATACCCCGTGCACTTCCTTGAGCGTGGCGGCGCCGTGGGCGGTCATGACGACCAGGCGTTCGGAAAGACGGGTGATCTCGTCCATGACGGCTCTCTGGGTCTCGTTGGGCTCGGTCAGGATGGTGTGAAGGGTCGTCACCACCGGCATACGCAGTTCCCGCAAGAGCGCCAGCACATGGCCCCCGGCCTTGCCGCCGAAGATGCCGTACTCGTGCTGAAGGCACAGCACATCCACCGTGTTGACGTTGAGGAAATCCGCCGCCCGACGGTAGGAAGCCAAGTCGCTTTCGGCCAGTTCGAACCGGACCCGGCCCGGGTAGGGGTAGCGCTTCTCGCCGTCGTTCATGGCCAGAACGAACAGGTCGATATCGGGGGATTGGCCCTGGAGGGCGTCGCTCAGGTCGGACGTGAAGGTCGCGATGCCGCAAAGACGGGGCAAATGACTGCCCAGCATGGCGATCTTGCGGACAGCTTTGGGTACGATGGATTTTGGGATAAGTCCTCCAAACAATTAATCAAAAAATAGGAATTGAACCACCAAGGCACCAAGGGCACCAAGAAAATCAAAAAAGAATCACTTGTTTGAACATTCACCAACACCGAAAACATTTAAGGCAGTCGGCGTCGTATCGATTTCCAAAATCTTTCAATTTAAGTCTTTATTAGTTCTTGGTGAACTTGGTGCCCTTGGTGGTTAATTATTCAATTCTTCCTTTAATCAAAAATAAAACCGGGAGCCGGCTTCCACATAAAGATCCCAACCCGTCGGACCTAAGTCCATGAACCAATAGGTCGGTACGGCCTGCAGGTAGAAATCCAACGGCGCCTTAGCTTTGTCGAAAATGTAGGAGATGCCCAAGGGGAACCTGACGGCCATCTGCGAGGAGCTGGGAAACAATCCGTCGAATCCCACCCCGATATATAAAGGCAGGGCGCCGTCCGACGCCTTCATGGGAAATATCCCGAAATCATGCAAGAGGGCGTCCACTTGCAGGATGATCTTCCCCCCGCTGTCGGCCTTGACCGCCGGTTGAAAGGCGAAGGTCGGGTCGATCCAAATGATGCCCAGAGCGCCCCAGGTGCCAGGCTCGCCCAATTCCAATCCCAAACCGATACTTCCCTTTTCCACAGGTTCTTGGGAAGTTTCGGTTTGGGAATAAACCGGAAGCACGAACATCCCCATCACTCCCAAAGCCATCATGAGTTTTTTAATGAAAGGCGTCATTTTCTTTTCCTTGAGCTACCTTCGATACGCGGTTGCCAAAAACATAAGGCGGCCCCGAAACAGAGGCCGCCCTATGGTCCTTAATTTGCATTTTCAGCAGGAACTCAGAAGTAGTAATGGGCACCCAATTCGCCATAGATATCGAATACCGTGGTATTCCCGGTCGGGAACCAGAGGGTCGGGACGGCCTGTAGATAGATATCCACCGGGACATTCCGTTTGTTGAAGATGTAGGAAATTCCCAGGGGTAGACGGGCCGCGATCTCCACCGTGTTTTGAAGTACCAAATTGCCGCCCACACCGATGTACAGAGGCATTTCCCCGCTGGAATTCCTCATGTTGATGATGTCGAAGTTGTGCCATAGATAATCCAATTGGAGGATCGCCGATCCGCCGTCATTGAACTTCACCGCCGGTTGAAAGGCGTTATCCCGGTCCAGCCAGATCTTTCCCGTCGCTCCCCAGGATCCAGGCTCGCCGAACTCCAACCCTAAGCCGAAATTTCCGCCGTATTCGGTGGGGCTATATCCCGAATCCGCCTTGGCCAGGGCCGGCGCCAAAAACATCCCGCCCATCATCAAAAACATCACCAACATTTTCTTGAAAAACGAAGAACATGGTTTCCTCTTTCACGGCTTTATTGTTTTTTGCGGGGAACCCTATAGACCGCTTTTCGGTTTAAAAAGCCGACCGAATGGTCCTAAGGGGGTCATTCCTTCCCCACGGTGAACCAAGACATTGTTAAGGGTGCCCGCATCCGCTTGGAAAAACACGGGGCCTAATAAAATAATTTACTTGGAAGCCGCTGGTGCCGTTGAAACCTTCGCTTGTGAACCTTCGGTCGGGTAACCAGCCTCCGACCACTCCTTGATCCCGCCAGCGTAATCGATGGCTTTGAAGCCTTTTTCCTTCAGGACCTTGGCCGCGTTCGGGCCCGCGTTGCAGGTCACGTCCGCGCAATAGGTGATGAGGAACTTATTCTTTCCGTATTTAGCCTCGACTGCCTGGACGAATTCAGCCACGTTCTGGCTCAAAGGAAAGTTTTCCGATCCCTTGATGTGAAGCTTCGCGAATTCGGCCTCGGGCAGAACATCCAACACCACCACGTTCTGGTCCTTCATCCTGTCCTTGACGCCTTCTTTGGATATCGGCATGCGTTTCACTCCTTGAGATTTTGTTAGGTACTTGCCTGTGGGTTAAAGCAAGTTCTGTACCGTTGGAATCCAAGCGTTTACACCCTTAACCCTTCCCCGTTCCTCAACTTAGGGATCGATTACGATCAAATTGATCGTTCCGACCCTCATTTTGATTTTTCAGGACCAGGTACAGACACCCCCATTCCCCCATGCCTCTTTTGGGAAAATATCACGGGGCATGGGGACGTCCCCATTCTCATTTTTGTGATTTTTAAATGAAGAAATGGGGGTGAAAAAGGGGGGTAGGGGGGTATTAGTCGTTACCGAAATAACCTATAAAAACTAACTCCCCCTTGTTCCCCCTCTTTCAGAGGGGGAGATTGTGCTTCTAACAAATTGACTAAAGTCCATATATAGGTGCGCTTTGCTGATAGACATGTAGATCCATGACAAAGCCGGGTCTTGGTCGGCTCATTTCTTGCTTTAATTCCTACCCATCCATTAGTCGCAGAACCCTTTCGGACCATTCGAACGGGCACCAAATAAACGAGGGGAGACGTTATGAGCACGATGATCAAGGAAGAGGTCAAGACCGCCACCATGAAGGCCCTGGTCTACCACGGGCCGAACCAAAAAGCCTGGGAGGACAAACCCAAACCGGTCCTGGGAAAGACCACCGACGCGGTCGTCCGTATCACCACCACGACCATCTGCGGGACGGACCTGCACATCATGAAAGGCGACGTACCGGCCGTCACGGACGGAAGGATCCTGGGCCATGAGGGGGTCGGCGTCATCGAGGAATGCGGGACAGCGGTCACCAATTTCAAGAAAGGGGACAAGGTCCTTATTTCCTGCGTCACGTCCTGCGGTAAATGCGATTTCTGCAAGAAGGGGATGTTTTCCCATTGCCGAAACGGCGGCTGGATACTGGGCAACACCATCGACGGCACCCAGGCCCAATATGTCCTCATTCCCCACGCGGATAACAGCCTTTATCACGCCCCCGAGGGCGTGGATGAGGGCGCCCTGGTGATGCTGTCGGACATCTTTCCCACGGGACATGAGTGCGGGGTCTTGAACGGCCAGGTGAAACCCGGGGATACGGTCGCCATCGTGGGATCCGGCCCCATCGGGTTGGCCGCCCTCCTGACCGCCCAGTTCTATTCCCCCGCCAAGCTGATCATGATCGATATGGACGACAACCGGCTCAAAGTGGCCAAGTCCTTCGGGGCTACCCATACCATCAACTTCAAGCTGGAGAAGGTGGAGGAAAAGATCAAGGCCTTGACCAACGGGGACGGGGTGGATGTGGCCATCGAGGCCGTCGGGACGCCCGGCTCTTTCGATACCTGCCAGTCCATCATTGGGGCGGGCGGAAGGATCGCGAACATCGGGGTGCACGGCAAACCGGTGGAATTGCATCTGGAAAGGCTTTGGGACAGGAACATCGCCATCACCACCAGGCTGGTGGATACCGCGACCACGCCCATGTTGTTGAAGGTATTAGTGTCGGGAAAACTGGACGCCAAGAAGATGGGCACCCATGAATACGCCCTCACCGAAATGATCAAGGCCTATGAGACTTTCGCCAACGCCGCCCAGGCCAAGGCCCTGAAGGTGATCCTGAAGGCGTAAGACCCAAGACCCTTCCTGACGCGAACCAGCGCCAGGAAGGGTCTTCCTTTGGTCAATGGTTATCCTCTTGGTGGTCGGTGATGTTCTCAGGATTACCGCCCTGGTGGTTATGGTGGTTGTCCGGGTCATCCTTATTCACCCGAACGTCATTGTGATGGTGATAGGGTTCACAGCCCGTCCCGAAGGCAGTGTATAAAAGTAAAAAGCAGGAGAACAACCCAGCCATAAGTAATTTCATCAATTCCATCCTTTTGTCGGTTTATTGGGCCTTTTGCATATCGATCACCGTCGGGCCGTCGGTCGGCACAGCGACGGGGGCTTCCTGGTCCTTATCCTCGAACTTCTTCACCACCAGGATGGTTCCCGAGGCTTTTCCATCAACCTCCGGGCGGGTCACCTGCAGGGCATAGGTAAAATCCCCGTCGATCACCGGCACCTTGCCGTCGGCGTCGCTTGTCCCCACCCCCAGGAAATCAGCGCCGTTCAATGCCCCTTTATCCGTCTTGGACCAATAAACGAAGGACTTCACCAGGACTCCCGGGAGGGGATGTCCCTTCCCGTCGGAAACCTTCACCGAACGGTCGACCGGCTTGCGGAAACTCACGGTCATGGAGAATTTGTCGCCTTTCGAGATGGCCGCGGTCTTGCCTCTGGGGAAGGTGATCACCACGTTCTTCTCCGTACCGTCCGACTCCGTTCCCATCCAATGGATCGGGTCCGAGCAGACGGCGGCGTAGCCCGGTGCTTTCAGGAAGATATAGACCCGTTCCAGGTTCTTGATCCTGTTCTTTCCGCCCGGCCAATTGGCCCTCAGCCAGGAAGCGTCCAGGGGAATATCCACGCCCCCGTCCGCCCCGATCGGCAGGTATTTCTTATCGACGTAATTGTCCACCACCAGGACCAGCTTGGCGTGGGACACATGGACCTTCCCTCCCTGGCCATCCTGGAAATCCAGGTGAAGCAAGGTGGGGTCGGCGCAAAGGATCCTCGTGCCCGCCAGGAAAGAGACGACGAATAGGAACGCGCAAACACCAGCGAATTTCAGGAAGCCCAAAAATCTCGTTCTCATGTTTTCTCCGATAAAGTTTTGATCGGCTAATGACCGAATGGCCGTTTAACCCTGTTCAGTTAAGAGCAACTATCGTGCCCCGCCGGACCCGATCCGACCGGCCAAGGACCTCCGCGGGCCTGGGAAATCCCTGTTCCGGGATCGGTCCCGGAGGAAGACGGCCTCTTTCATGGCGAAATGATCCTAAGGACTATCAAAATGATCCATCGTCCCGTCCCCAATAAGCGCTTGCCACGAACACGGCAATAAAAAAGGGCGGGTGCTTTGAGGCCCGCCCTTGAGAGACTTGAAGTTAGGAAGTTTTGATTACTTAGCGGCCCCGTCCTGTTTCTTATCCTCGATCTTCTCATCGGTCTTTTCCAAGTTCTGTTTGCTGGCGTCCAGGTCCTTGGTCATCTTCATGTTTTCCTTGCGCTCATCCTTCAAGGCCGAGATCTTCTTGGCCCTCTTGGCGCGGTGTTTCTTCAAGGACTTGGAGTCCTTATTGATCTCCTTCTTCTCGCTGCTGATGTTCTCGTTGTGGCTCTTGATCTCGCTTTTATCCGCTTTCATTTCGTCATTGGATCTATCGAGGTTCTTTTGGTCCACATCCACCTTCTTCTCCGCCTTGTCCTTGTCGTTCTGCAGCGCCGACTCCTCCGCCCGGGAAACCCCGACCGCCGTCAAGAAAAACAAGCTCATCACGACCGCCAAAAAATTCTTCATTTTTGATTTTCCTTTTTTTGATTTTTTCGACAGGGTCACTATCGGTCGTCGGAAGGGATTAAACAAGCGGAAGGAAGGCGGTTCGGAAAATAATTATTTTCGGGGAGTCATTCCTCTATCAAAATGATGGCGAATGGATCTTATGAAATCAATTTGATCGAAGTCGCGAGGCCCTCATCGGCCGTCGGACAAAAAAGCTACAACCAATGGTGAAGCCGGAAAAATATCCGGGTCAAGCACCTTTCCCAAAAGGGACGCGATTCGAAACCCGGGAGCCTGATCTCCCCGCTCCGCTCGAAGTCATGGACCGTCCGGCGCTCCAGCGCCCTCACGGCGGCGGCGCTCCGCAAGACCACGTCCACCTCCAGGTCGAACAGGAAACTACGGTGGTTGAAATTGCTCGAGCCCACCAGGGCCCAATCATCCACCAAAAGGGTTTTGGCGTGCAGGACGCTTCGGCGGTACTCGAAGATCCGGCACCCCGCGCTTAGAAGGCCGTGAAAAAAGGTCATGGAAGCCCACCGAACGAAAGGAACGTCGGATTTTTCAGGGAGAAGCAGGCGCACCTCGCAGCCCCTCTGGGCCGCGCCCAGCAAGGCCCGCAGGACCGGCAAGGCCGGGACGAAATAGGGTGTGGTGACCCAGATCCGCCGGCGTGCCGAACCCAGACGCGCCAGCAATTGCTTATGGAACTTGCCGCGAAGCCTGCGGGTGGCGTTGATCTGAACGGGGTCGGAGGAAGTCCTTCGGGACAGCCGGTCGATCAGCTTATGCCGGTAGAACTTCCATGATCTACGGTGGAATTTGTCATACCAGGCCGTCTCGAAGGCCAACCTGAACGCCGGTTCCCGAACGCCCGAAAGGCGCAGCCCCGTGTCCCGCCAAGCCTTTTTCCCCACGATCGACCCCAGAAGCTGGTCGGAAACATTGAACCCTCCCAGCCAAACTTTTTCCCCGTCCACCATGATCAATTTTCGGTGGTCCCGCCGGTTCATGCGGTACCGGAAACTCCGGAACCGATGGGAGGTCTTGCGGTTGAACCAGGATGTGATGAACCGGGGGAATATCCTGAATAACGAGGGGAAAAAGCGATAGACCCGGAAGGATACCCCGCCTTGGGACAGCCTGGGGCCGTATTCGTCGGCGCATTGGGGGGAACCGATGCCATCCACCAGCAGGCGGACCTTGACCCCCCTTTGGGCCGCTTGAAGCAGGGCGGCGGTGACCCTGTCCCCCAGCTCCCCTTTTTCAAAGATATAGACCTCAAAGTCCACCCGGCGCTTGGCCCCCCGGATGGCTCTCAGGACATCATTGAAATAGTCATCTCCCTCGAAATAAAGCTTCTCCCCTGTCCAGGCTTGGCGCGAACTTGAGGTTGAGGGTTTTTTCCTTGGTTTGGCCATGACCCTATCTTAACCCCAGCACGATCATGTAATGGACCACGATCTTGTTGTCCGTGGTCATGACCACCGCAACGCTGTAGGGGGAAATACCGTAATCTTTTTGGAAGACGTCCTGGCTTCCATAGATCCTGATACCGTCCCTTCCCAGGACCATGGTGGGCTCCAGGACCACGTCCTTTTCCACTCCCGCGATGCTGAGTTTCCCCGACACGAGGAGGGCGTAGGTCGTGAGGCTTCCGGGGAAAGCCTTGATCACATAATCGCCCAGGGTGAATACGACATTGGGGAATCTCCCTTCCCGGAGCTTCTCATGGGCGATCTGGTCCATCCCCCGATTGCCCGACTTCAGTTCCCTCACCGGCAGGGTGACGACCAGCTTATGCCCCTTGTGGCCCAGGACCATGGACAGCAAGGCCTTCGCCAGGGAGCCGGACGACTCCAGGTCGGTCTGGGCGGAGATGCCTTCCACATTCAAATAATAGCGGTGGAGGGACGAGTTGCCCTCGACCCAGACCTGGGAGCCACGCAGGAAGTCGGGGGGGATCTGGCCCGGTTGGCCATTGGAATCACGGTTCAAAGCGACGGCGCTCCAGACCAACCCACCCACGGCCAGCGCGGCCGCCAGGACCAATATTTTTCTTTTCACGGCGTCCTTCTTTCTTTCAAAAAACGGCAATTGAACCACCAAGGGCACCAAGGGCACCAAGAAAAGCAAAATCTAATTACTTTTTTTAAACTTTCACACATTCCCATGAATCTCTTTTTAATAAAAAAAATAAGGGAATGTCCCTATTTCATTTATCGAAGTCAGGTTCATCGGCACAAAAGAAAAGCCGCCATGCGGAAAGCCCTGGCGGCTTTAAATGAGATCGATCTTGATAATCTCGAAGCGGGATTAAGAGCGCAGTCCCCGCCTGCCGTTAAAGCCCCGGAAAAGAACAAGCAAAATGACCGAGCCCAACAACGAGACCCCCAGGACGCTCCAAAAACCATAGACGTACCAGTTGAGGGTATTGGCGATGAATCCGCCCACGATGGCCCCCGCGATGCCGACCGCGATATCCGCCAAGACGCCCATGCCCCCGCCGGTTACCAACACGCTTCCCAACCAACCGGCCAAACCGCCCACGACGAAAAACCAGAACATCCCGTGAAAACCTATCCAATCGTTCATGCTGTACGCTCCCTTTGAAATGGTTGATGCGCGTTCCGTTCCACTTGGGTCCGGATCACCCTTCCCTTTAGTGCAAGGAATATGCCGTCCTCGATCCGGCGCGAATGACCGTAATCCTCTCTATTCCGCCGGTCTTTCCTTCCCGCCCAACCTTCCCCCGACCCTTCCCGATCAAAACGATAGGCCCATTCCCCATTTGAGTTCCTTTGGGGAACCAGGGCAAAAAAAGGAAGGGACAGTGGGCTGAATAGACCTGGCACCGTGGCTTGGTTCTTGCTTTATTCAGGAGGAGATTCATGACATTCGTTCGACCGCTCATTCAGGAGACCCTTATCCCCCATCCAACCCTAGTCCAAAAGTCCGGCAACCCCTTGCCCCCAAAACCCGAGGACGATTCGATCATCGGCGGTCTTTGGAAGGCGGCCCATCGATCCTTAAGGACCCTTCTGGCCATTGAGGACCAGGCGGAGAAAAACCTGGAAGGCTACAAGAAGTCATTCCAAAATTGGCTCCTCTGGACGTCCTTCCACGTTCTTTCCATTTTCATGAGCATGATGTTCCTGATCCTCGGCCTTTTCTTCATCGCGGTGGATTACGGCCACATACCCCGGGGGTTCGTCCTGATCGGCGGCGGGCTTTTGGGGTTCTTGATCTTGAGATTTTCAAAGCCGGGCTGGAATAAGAACAAAGGAGAGGTGAAAGATGGAAAGGGACGAAAGGCTGGAAAAAACAATGGCGAATGACAATAACGCGGGGCTCAAGACCAAGGTCGGCCGCTATTTAGTGGATGGAAAGAATAAGTTGATGTCCTTGGAGCGCCTCATCCGAGGCGATAAGAAAGTACAAAGACTCCTCGGGGGAGCCAACGGGATGGGTAAAAAAATTCATAACGCCAAGCGTCATCTGGAGGACTATGGGAAGAAAACCGAACGATACATCGAGGAAAACCCCAAAAAAGCCATGGCCATCGCGGCAGCCGCTGGGGTCCTGGCCGGCAGCCTTTG
The DNA here is from genome assembly GCA_963830915.1 of candidate division FCPU426 bacterium. Lineage (GTDB taxonomy): Bacteria > Oederibacteriota > Muellerivitia > Muellerivitales > Muellerivitaceae > CAWHOE01. Next base: position 59,309 of record CAWHOE010000042.1, on the reverse strand, counting down.
GGCCGCCTTCCGGGGGAAAAAGCCCAGTCCTCGACGGAAAAAATAGTCAACCTTCATTCATTCCAATAGCAAGTCGGCATGCATGGGATGCATAAGAGGGGCAAAGAAACATTCTTATTATTTGTCGTTTGTAAAAATCACATGTATCCCATGGATCTGTGGCTAATTTTTTTGAAGTGTGTGAAATCTTATATTTCAAATCAAACACATAACATCTCAGCCAATTTTCGTTTTCATGTTAATTCCACTTCACTTCCAGGATGGCTGTTCCCTTCACCGAGAGCCTCATTTCGATGCCCTCATCATCCGCGAAGCCCCCTAACACCCTGAAGGAATTCACCTGGGCGCTCAGACGGGTGAATTCGCTCAACCTCCTGTTCAGGACCTTGTTCATCCTCGCCTTGAACTCATCCAACTTGGGACCGATCGGTATCCTCAAATATCGGCGCAGACGCTTGGTGAAATCCCCCTTGTTCAGCCAGTCGGCCACCTGGATCACCAGGTCGCCCGACTTGATGTCATAGTCCAGGTCCGGAAAATCGAACACCCTCTGGTTCGGAAGATAGCGAGGGGTGCCCCTCAGGTAGACCGTCAGGTCCGCCGGTTTGCCCCCTAAGTTGATGACCAGCGGGTTGTAATGGAGCTTCACCCGGACCTTCACTTGCCCCTCCGACCCTGAGAACCGGAAACCCATCAGGGTCACCTTCTGGCCCCCAGTCCCGGGAAAGACCATGCCAAGGAGTTTCAGCCTGGGATCGAGCAGATATTGGGTGGCCTCTTCCCAGCTGATCCTTGTATTGCTCATCGCCTCGAATATCCCCGGGCCAGGCTTGAATGTCTGAAGGGGCGGTCTTTTCTGGGGCGTCACCAAGGGCATGGGTCCGAACACCACCTCCGGCTCGGCGGTCATCTCCAGGACCGTGCGCAGGGTCGATTCCCTTCTCAGGTCGGTCCTCATCAAGCCCACCGCGAGGGTCGCGGGACGGATCAAAAGCCAGGTATCCTTTTCCAGGAAGATAGGCTCCTGCATCTTCTGCCAAACATCCGCGATGTGGGAGTCCATCGCCAGACCGGGAAGGGCGCGCAGGTCCGGCATGATCTGCTTCAGGCCTCCCTTGACCATGTTGGAAAGATGTTGGAGCAGATCGCCGCCGCTGGGAAAGACGATCTCGACCGGCAAACGGACCAGGCTGGGTTTGACGGGCGGAAAACTCGTAATGAGGGTCCGGGGAACAATCCGGAGTGGGACAGAACCGCATCCCACGAGGCCAAGGATCGCGAGCGCGAGAAAAAAAGCGGATTCCCAGGCATGACCCGCCCTAAAGCTCCCCGGCTTATTCATGGGTCAACGCGCCCCGACGAGCGTCCCTGATCCCTTGACATGCTCCAAACTGTAAAGGCACAGCTCATGGACCGGGCACTCCGAACAATTCGGCCGGACCGGGAAACAATGGTACTTGGAGATATTCCACAGGACCGGATCGAAGATTCCAGGATATTTGGGATACATTTCCCTCATCGTCAGTTGGATGTAAATGGGCTTTTTCGAGTCCACGATGCCCATCCTCGCCAGGACCCTTTTCGTGGGCGCGTCCACCGTGGCGTCTATGGAATAATAGTCGCTCATGGTGATCTTGAAATACCTCGCCAGGATGTCGGCGGCCATGGTGGAAGTCCTCTGGCCGATCCCGTCGAACTCCAGGAACCGCTTGATCACCGTGGCGCTGGAGGGGGAATGGCTCCAGATCAGCGAGGCGTCGCCCTCGTATTCCCTCATGATCCTCTGGATGGCCGCCAGGATGTCCCTGGCCGACTCGTAATAAAAGCGGTGCAGGGGCGTGGGTTTCATGAAGGCCTTTTCCCAGTCGGCCAGGGTCAACCGGCTCAATTTCTTGATGTCCAGCGTGCCGATCCTTTCTTCAAGGTAAGCCAAGGTCTCCCAACCCTTGTCATCGTGCATCCGGTGGCCCAGGATGCAGCCCATGACGAAAACGTGCGGCTTTTCCCCGATATTGTTGATGATCTCGTTGGCCCGGTCGTTCTTGGAGAATTTATCCACTTTCCAAGGGCCCGCGTAGACCTTTTTGGACATCGAGATCAATTTTTCCTGAAGCGCTTCCAACCGTTTGTTCCTTTGCATATGAGTCTCCTTTTTTATCCCGATTTACAACGCCTTATCTTCCAAGGTCTGGTTCTCTTCCTTTACCCGGTCTCCCGAGATCTCCACCGCGATCGCGGCCGATTCCTGGGCCGTCTGCCCCTCGGTCCGGCGCTCGTATTCTTCCTCGCCCTTTTCGTCCTTTTCTTTCTGGATCCCGTCCGCCACCTGGACCTGCTCCCCGGGCAATTGGACCCTCAACTCATCGATGAGCATCATGATGGCGGCCGCGAAAGGCAGGGACAGCAGGAAACCAGGGATGCCCATCAAGGTTCCCCCGACCAGGAGCGAGAAGAGCACCACCGTGGAAGGCAGACGGAGGGCCTGTCCGTAGACCCTGGGCACCAATATCCTGCTTTCGAATTCCATATAGAGGAGCATCAAGGCCAGGACCACCATGGTGACCACCGGCCCATGGGACCCGGCGGAAAGGACCGCGGCGGCGATAGGCAGGAAGACCCCTATATAAGGAAGGATATCGGCGACCGAGCCGAAAACAGCCAGGGCCAGGGCGTTCTCGATCCCGCAGCAGATCAAAAGGATCAGGATGAAGAAGCCGATGGCCGCGCTGGTGATGACTTGGCCACGGATATAGGCGCCCACGATGGTTTCCAGGTTCATCAGGACGCGGGAAAGGCGGATATGGTGGGACCGGGGCATGACGGCGAACAATCCCCCCCGCAATCGGTCCCTGTCCAACATGATATAGAGCCCCAGAAAGAGCGCGCTGAGCGCGTAGGTGACGAAGGTGAGGGCTTCCATGGAATAAGCGAAGGCCGAGGCCCCGGCGGTGGTGATGGGCCCGCCATATTTGAAATTACGCAGCCATTTCGCCAGGGCTTCGCTCAAGGGGAACCCGGACAGCCGGTCCGCCAATTGGGCGCGCATGACCGGTTCCTGCTCCAGGATAGTGGTCGCCTGGGCCAAAAGCGCCGGGATGATCAGGATGGCGGCCGCCAGCGCGACGATCAGGAGGGAGCCGAACACGATCCCGATCGCGAGATTTCGGCCCATCCCCCTTTTTTCAAGCCAGTGGACCGCGGGGTTCAGGGTGCCCACCACGAAGAAAGCCGCGATCAGCACGAGGAAAACAGGGAGAAGTTTGAACAACAGCCACAAACCGGCAATGACCCCGACCAGGGTGATCATGGTCGAGGGCGCCAGCTCGAAACGGACGAACCGAGGGGAGTTTTCCGGTGGGGGGGACGGCGGTGTCATTATTCGGCCGTGTATTTACGGATGCCGGACGAGTAGGAAAGGGTCATTTCGGCCTCATGGTCGCCGATGTTCGTGATCCGATGAACGAGCTTCAAGGGGATGGTCAAGGCGTCCCCCGGGCGGAGGTCGAATTCCGCCCCGCCCATCTGGACGCTGACCCTTCCCTTCAAAAGGAAGATCACCTCATCGGCGTTGGGATGGCTGTGAAGGGAATCGGAAAGACCGGGATAGAGGATCAACCGCCCGACCGTCACGGAACTTCCCGACAGGGACTGGTTGGCCATCCAGGTCAACGAACCCCAGCTTTCTTGGGTCTTGTTCTTCTCAGAATCCCGCGCGATCACCAAACCGCTCATAGCCTTACCGCCTTTTCAGCCGGACTGTTAAAGAAGGATCCCAGTACCATGAGCTGTCCCTTGATCTTTGATCAGAAATAATTGAGCGGCAGGGTCGTACGAGGCTCATCATGCTTCACGAAAGCCGGCGTATCGCTGGCCAATTGCCTGGCGTGCGCCACTTGCTGTGCCGTTTGTCCCTGGCTGATGATAAGGATCTCCCCTGGGACGATCATGTCCGGGTCCTGGATCTGGTCCCGATCGGCCTTGAAGATCAAAGGCCATTGGTAGGAATCGGAGTAAATGCCGGTTTTATCCGAGATCGCCCAAAGGGTATCCCCGGCTTTGACCGTGTACTTCTGCTCGACCGGCGCCGCTTGGACCGGCTCCTCAGCCTTGACGACTTGGGTCTCTTCCGGCCCCTTGGGAACTTCCGTGCTCTGTACCTTTGGACCAGCGCAGCCGCAAACCAACAATACCGCCGCCCCTAAAGTGAGGAGCGTTCCCGCTTTGAGTGTCTTTTTCATTTCATTTCCCTAATTTCATTCCAGAATTTGGATTCCTAAGCCATCGACGAAATCCATGGAGGGTGTTAAAGCAAGGAACGTGCCCTTATGTCCCTGGGCGGGCCGAACCCCAAAATGAAGGGGAATGGCGATAAAAGGCCGCCCTTCCATTCCCTTCCTCGTTTCGGGGTGATGATCCCGATCAAAATGATCTTCCCTTCTCTTGTTTTGATCCCTCCAGAACGACCGATCGGCGGATAGAGCTCCATTCGCGGCACGGCCCGCTTCTTGCTTTGACCACAAGCAGACGTATCGACAGCGGAAGGAGGGCGGGAAATGTTTACTGGTTTGGTTGGTTTGATCGTTTTCATTCTCGACATAGGAGCGATCCTCTCGATCTTGAGGAGCGCCGCTTCCGGAGGGGCCAAGTTTCTATGGTGCTTTCTGGTGATCCTATTGCCGGTTTTGGGACTCATTATCTGGTACGCGGCGGGACCCAAGAGCCGATCCGTTTAAAGGCGACTAAAAGGGATGGCGGATTCGCGTCATCCTGAAACTTTCAGGAGGTGTCCGATGAGGATTCTAGTGTTCAGTTTTTACTCGTTGTTCTTCGCGGCGTTCGGCGTCATCAACGCCGGCTGTTACGCGCACGCGAATGGGGCCGGTATCGGGATCGGTATCGAGACCCATGACGCTCGTTGGCATTATGACCATGACTATGATGACAATTATCATCGCGGTCATTCCTTCGCCAGGTGGGATTACGACACCAATCACGACGACCAATATCGTCATGATCATCCGTGGCACGAGGATCAATAGTATTGATCGGCTCCCGAAATCGGGAGCCGGTCTGTTGTAACGGATCAAGGGAGCGGGCCCTGTTATCGGACTCCGCTCCCTTTTTCTTTAACTTCCCTATCCTATCTTGAAAGAGGCAAACCTTGACCAAACACAAACATGAGATCCATCCGCTGAATCCGGGACTGGAGGCCGCTGAATTCCGCGCCCCTTATTGGCGCCGGGCCCACCGGGACTGGCGTTTTTGGGTCGTCATGGTCCTGATGCTGACGGCCATCATGACCTATGTGTTCACGCTGGACCTATCCTGGCGTCCCAGGACCCATCCCCTTCCCTTGGTGGTCGGAACCAAATAGGCCATCGATCAAAACAACCCTCCGGACTCTCATTTTGATAATCCCCTCCCGAACAGCCCGAAAATATCGGAATAAACCCTTCGTTCCCGTGGCTTGCTTCTTGCTTTATTAATCCCTCAGTTAATAAGACTCGAAAGGGAGAACATGGAATTCACGCAAGAAGAAAAAGACCGCATCATCGCCGATCAAAAGTTACGTCACGAGACCTCGAAAAGCCTCATGACGGGCGGCGGAAAATGCTGCTCAAGCCACGAGGCCGGCATGGGCCTGCATGGCTGCAGTCACTGTGGAGGCATCTTCAAGGGAGTGATCCTGGGATTGGTCCTGGCCGCTCTTTTCTGTTTCTTCACGGACCGCCATCGGGACGGCTGTACCTGGGGACATTGCGATTACGGCTCTCCCATGATGTCGCACCCCGATTCAGCGGATAAAACCAAGTAATTCATTTTTCAGGACTGGAAATACTTTTTACCACAGGCCGCCTTCGGCGGCGCACAGAGTTTCACAGAGTAAATCTTTAATTAGAAAAATCTTAATCTTTAAGCCTTACTCTGTGCCCTCTGTGTCTCTGTGGTGAATAGATGTTATTAATAGTTTTTTTATCATTAAGGTTCAAAAAAAGAGGTCCAACATGACGACTGGAAACCACAACGATCCAAAAGATGTCCAATTGGAAGCCCTGATCCAAAGCCGTATCCGGCAGATGGGCACCGAACTGCACGTTCAAGTAAAAGAAGGCCTGGTCACCCTGTCCGGCATCGCGGACGATTTCAAGACCAAGCGGGAGATCGATACCTTGGTCGAGGGGATCGGAGGGGTTCGAGAAGTGGTCAACAAGATCGTGGTGGCCTCGGTCACCGACGGGACCTATGAAAACTACACTTAGTTGCGCTTTCGTCCAAGAAAGGCGTGACCCCGATGCCAAAGATGATCAAGTCAAAAGATTTTATTGTTTTAAAACAAAAAGCACAGCTACGGCTAAATCAGCCACAGATGCATGGGACACACAGGATGGGCAAAGAAACAGTTTAAAATCATGACAGTTTTGAAATCTCATGAATCCCATGCGTCTGTGGCAAATCTTTTTGATGGGTTTGACTTCATTGTTTGAAGAACAAAAGAGCCGGAAAGTTGTGTTGAACGAGGGCCCTCCCGGACAGCGAGCCCGGGAGAATTTCAGGCCCTACCAAACCCCTATTCAGGGAGAAGCGTACTGATACCCGCCCTTGTCCGATATACTTCTGGCGGTCCCATCCAACATGTCATTCAACGCGATCTTCTGGTCGTCGCTCAGTTCTTTTTTCCCGTTCTCGACGTAATCAGCCTTGATCGTGTCCCTGATCGACTGCAATTGAGCCAGGAGCGAGGCGGCTTCACCTATGAGCAGCTTGCCCACTTTGGAGGCCGCGTTAACCCTGGCGATCTGGTCATGGACCCGGCCCCATATCTGGGCCTTCGACATTTGCGCGCCTTCGATGAATTGCCCCTGCGCGTTCGTCGTTTGCGCCGAAGCCAACCCTGCCGTTCCTAACAACCAAATCGAGACCATCAAAAAACTTAAACCCTTCATGTACCGCCTCCTTGGTCCTTCTAACTTCATCCATCACCCCTTTTGAGGGCACACCTGATTCCAATGGAACCTTCTAACCAACGCTGGCGCTTCTTTCGGCGCCCAGTTTTTCCACTCTGCGATTCTCTTCCCTTGGTCCAACATCGGTTTTCGAGGGATCGAATATCCGGTAGGCCAGCAGTTTCAACCGGTCATTGATGAGGAACCAAACCAGCGCGTACCCCCACACGAAACCCGCCCAGCCCCAACCCAGCGGCGTCATCAGGAAACCATAGACCGCGATCAAGGTCGCGATGATCTGGGTGCCAAGCACGGCGATCCATAATATCTTCGCGGGACGTATGGTCCAGAAAGCGCCGCGCGTGCGCGTGAGGAATATCGTCAGATGGCCCGCCACGGACAGCTTCAAATACATCAGCGTCTGGATATGGGAACGGTCAAGGTGGAAAACCCTTTCCCCGAGGTAAAACAAACCGAAAGCGGAGACAACCCCAATGACGCCAAGGACCGTGGATATTCCCAGGACCATCCGCATGTTCCAGGCCTCGGGCTGATCCTTGTATTTTACGTTGTCGTAGGCGATAGACAGGATGGCGCCGTCATTGAGCAAGGCCAGCATCACGATCATCACGGCGGTCACGGGGTAAAAGTTGAACGCCAGGATCGACGCCGTCATGAATAAGAGCACACGCAGGGTCTCGGAGATCCGGTAGATGGCGTAGCTGTTCATCCGTTGGAAAATTTTCCGGCTTTCCTTGACCGCGTCGATGATCACCGACAAACCGGGGGTCATCAATACGATGGAGGCCGCGGCGCGGGCCGCGTCCGTGGCGCCCGAAACGGCGATGCCGCAATCGGCCTTCTTCAACGCCGGGGCGTCGTTCACCCCGTCGCCGGTCATCCCGACCAGATGCCCGCGTTTTTGAAGGACATCCACGATATGGAACTTGTGCTCGGGGAACACTTGGGCGAACCCATCCGCCTTCTCGATGGATTCGGCCGTCTCCGACGATTCTTCTTTTTTGGAGTCGCCTAGACTGGCCGCGTCCAGGATATTCACGCCCATGTCCAGTTTTTTGGCGGTTTCCTTGGCGATGGCCAGCGCGTCGCCCGTGACCATCTTGACCTTCACGCCCATCTTCAGGGCGGTCGCGATGGTTTCCTTTGCGTCTTCCCGGGGAGGGTCGAACAAAGGCAGGACGCCCAGGAGCTGCCAAGGACCTCCCCCCTCGGCCCGGGCCACGCCCAAGGAACGAAAACCACGGGCCGCGAACTCATCGACGGCCTTCTCAACGGCGGGCTTTTCCTGCGAGGCATTCGCCGACAGGGCCAAGATGACCTGGGGCGCGCCCTTGGTGACCTTGAATTCCTTTCCATCCTTATCCTTGACGGTGGCCTCGGTGCGCTTATGCACGGCGTCGAAGGGCGTGAAATGAGCCACCTGGTATTCCTTCAGGACCGCTGGGTCCTTCAGCCCCCCCAGGACGGCCAGGTCAATGGTGTCGTTATTTTCCGCACGCGAGGCCAGCGCGGCGTTGAGGATCACCTGCTCCGGGGTGATCTTATCCAGGCAGAAGGGATCGCCCAGGGTCAGCTTGTTCTGGGTCAGGGTGCCGGTCTTGTCCGCGCAAAGCACGTCCACTCCCGCCAATTCCTCGATGGCCACCAGTTTGCTGACGATCGCCTGTTTTTTCGCGAGCAGGCGCGCCCCCACCGCCATGGTCACCGACAAGACCGTCGGCATCGCCACGGGGATGGCGGCCACCGTCAGCACCAGGGCGAACTGGAGCGTGGTGAGGATCGGGTCGCCGCGGAATATGGCGACCATGATGATCAACGCCACCAACGCCACCGCGAGGAATATCAGGTAATCGCCGATCTTCAAGACCGCTTTTTGGAAATGGCTGACGGTATGGGCGTCCTGCACCAGTTTGGCCGTCTTTCCGAAAAAAGTGTTCCCGCCCGTGGCATAGGCCATGGCGCCAATTTCCCCCTGCCGGAGGATCGAACCCGAAAACACCGCTTCTCCGGACTTTTTCACGACGGGCAGGGATTCCCCTGTCAAGGCGGACTGGTCCACCTCCACTTCGTCGCCCGAAAGCAGGCGCGCGTCCGCCGGAACGATGTCGCCCAGGCGCAGGCGGATGACATCGCCCGGCACCAATTCCTTGGCCGGCGGAGTGGTCCACTTCCCATCCCGCAATACCCTGGCCTTGACCGCCAGCTTGGCCTTCAGGGCCTCGATAGCGTTGCCCGCCTGGTGTTCTTCCCAGAACCCGACGACGGCGTTGGCGAAAAGCAGAAGAAGGATGATGAAAAAATCGGGCCAATGGCGCGCCGCCGCCGAAAGGATCACGGCCGCCTCGATCATCCAGGGGATGGGCCCCCAAAAATAGCCTAGGAATTTCAGGAAAAGGTTGGTCTTTTTTTCCTCGATCTCATTGGGCCCGTATTGGGCCAGCCGTTTTTGCGCCTCAGCCTGAGTGAGGCCGTCGGGCGTCGATCCCAACTTTTTCTCCACTTCAGCCAGGGGCAGTTTTTGCAGGTCATCCTGAGGGATCAGTTGCAACCCGGCCTTAGGCTCAGGTTTCTTTTTGCCTTCTTGTTCTGTCATCGGTTATCTCCCATCATTTTTTCTTTAAACCATTCACGGGGCTTTCGGCTCATCGTTGCCATAGGACCCTCCCTCTTCCAACGGCAGGGCTGCCCCGCCGACCATCTACCCAATGTGGGCGCTTTTTCCGGCTCCCACCTCTTCCACCCAATATCCGTGGCGGTCGTAATGACGGTGCAGGCCGATCTCGTAATCCCGGGTCAATAGGGATTCGGGCGTGTATTCGGGCGAAGACTTGATCATCTCCCTGGAAAGATTGACGTACACCTTGGATTCAACCCAGCTCACCCGCTCGATCCATTTGGTCGAGACCAGGACATACTTTCCGGGCAGCCAATTCCTCGTATCGATGACCAGGTAACGGATCGCCCAGGTCTCTTCGTCGATGATGAAATCAGAGACATGGCCGATCTCACCGTCCGACGCTTGGATGACATATCCGCTCACCTTATCCGTACTGCGTAAATGGTGGTCCGGCCTTTTACCGCCGAACAGGTTTTTTTTAGGTTTATCACGACCCGGCAAAATGAATGGATTAGGTCCCCAAGCGTATACGCCGCTCCAATAGGCAGGCCAACCGTAATGCTCGTGGTAAGCCTCCTCGAACTGCCTCGAGACGGGCTTATCGCTTTCCAACGAGGGACTTTCCTCGATCTGTTTTTTCGTCAATTTGACCGTGATGCTCCGGTTTTCCTTATCCACCGCGCCCAGCGCGTATGGCGAGATCAACACCGGCCGTCCCGGAAGCCACCGGACCGTGTTGGCGACCAGATAACGGACCGTCCAAAACTGGTCATCGAAATAGAACTCATTGACCTCGCCTATTTCCCCGTCCAGGCCGTGCAATTTGTAACCCTTCAGAATTTTGGTTTTGTTCAGCATGGTTCATTCCTTCCTTGACTTTGTTTTGGCCGTTTTTAACGGGTCATCTCATCGACCCAGCAAGCCTGGAGTTTGTAATGCAGGCGCAGACCGGCCAGTCCATCCCGCGCGGGCAGACGCTCTTCCATCCGCTTTTTACCCAGATCGACCGTGATGCGGTGGTTTCCCTTGTTCACCCCGGCCAGCTCGTAGGGTGAGATGGTTACTTCCCTGCCCGAAAGCAGTTTTCCCATTCCCGCGGCCCAATAACGGATGGTCCAGTGGTTATCGTCGAAATAGAATTCCTTGATCTTTCCCAACACGCCAGCGCGGTCGAATAATTTGTAGTTTTTCAGCGGCCTGACTTTTTCCATCATAAAGAGTTCCTTTCCACTTCAACTGCGGTACGGCGGGTGAACGACCATTTCAATGGGTGGTTTTGACAACTTCCAGGTCATCAAGCCAATAGCCATGGCGGTCGTAATGGCGGTGCAGTCCCACCTCGTATTCCCGGGTCAGGAGGGAATGGGCCGAGAACTCAGGCGAGTTCTTGATGGCCTCCCTGGTCAGGCCGACGAATACCTTCTGTTCGTTCCAGCTCACGCTCTGGATCCAGCGGGTCGACAAGAGGACGTGTTTTCCCGGCAGCCAATTATTGGTACTGACGACCAGGTAGCGGATCGCCCAGTTCTCGTCGTCAATGATGAAATCCTCGACATATCCGACCTCGCCGTCCAGGGCCTGGATGTGGTGGTTCGTGACGTCTTCCGTACTGCGCAAGTTGCGGTCCCACTCCTTATGAGCGGCTACAGGTTCTTCCCTGTTTTCTCGGTTGCGGTTGATGTAGGAATAGGGGCCCCAGGCGAAGGCGCCTCCCCAATAGACGGGAAATTTGTAATAGTCGTGATAGGTTTCCTCGAATTGTCTCGAGACCGGCTTGTCGCTTTCCAACGACGGGCTGTTCTCGATCTGCCTTTTGGTCAACTCGACACTGACATATCTTCCCTCATGTTGGACCGAGGTCACCGCGTAGGGAGAGATCAATACCTGTCGGCCAGCGAGCCAGGTTCCCGTGTCAACCACCAGATAGCGGATCGTCCAGTGGTGGTCGTCGAAGAAGAACTCCTGGATCGTTCCCAATTCCCCATCCTTGCCGTGCAATTTGTAACCCTGCATGTTTTTTGCTTTATTCAACATTTTGATTTCCTTTCGAGCTTTGAGTATCTTTTCACCGCCGACTTCACGTTTGGGTTCCTGGTCCAATAACCTTCGCTTTGTTCGCCTGTTCCTGCCCGATACCCATGGTCAAGGCCGTCAGTCCTGCCATCCCTCCCAACTGCATGGTTTCCACCACCGAACTTGGCACGATGACGATCGTGGAATTGGCCTTCAACCCCTCGTAAAGCATGTTCATGGCCCTCAAATGAAGGGCGACCGGATTGTTGATATAGGTCTTGGCCGCTTCCCCGAACTTCTCCGCCACCTGGCGTTCCGAATCACCCAGGATCACGCGGGCCTGACGCTCCCTTTCCGCCTGGGCCTGCATGGACATGGCGTCCTCCAAGGCCGCGGGGATCAGCACGTCCTTCACCTCCACCGAGATGACGTTGATGCCCCAGGGCTCGGTGCGCACATCGATGATCTTTTGGAGCTCGCTGCTGATCTTTTCCCGGCCTTCCAGCATGTCGGAGAGCATGGTCTTGCCGATCACGTCCCTCAGGGCCGTCTGGGAGGCCCATTGGATGGCGCTCTGGTAATCGGCCACGTCCAGGGCCGCTTTCTTGGGATCCACCACTTTCCAGAACAGCACCGCGTCCACGTCCACCGGCACCGTGTCCTTGGTCAGGGTCTTCTCGGCCTTGAAGGCGGAGGTGATCACCCGGGTGTCGATCCAATAGGCGATATCGTCGATGATGGGGATGATGAAGAACAGGCCGGGGCCTTCCAGGGACCGATACTTGCCCAGACGCAGGATCACGACCCTTTCCCATTGGTCCGCGACCTTGATCGCGAGCGAGCTTATCAGGGCGGCGGCAAAAGTAAGTGCCCCGATGAAAACGCTGACAGGAAAATTGGATGGATTGCCGAGATAGATTACATAAGCCAAACCGCCGCCGAGTGCCACAATGACGCAGAACACCAACATCGGAAAAGAACTTCCGTTTCTCATTTCAAAAGCCTCCGTGAAAGATATTTGATCCCATGACTTGAGGTTAGTGTTAAAGCAAGGAACGTGCCCCCGCTGGCGCGGCTCCACCCCACCGAACAAAGGAGAAAGGTCGATATTTGCGGGGCGGAACCCGCGTCCCTGTATGTGACGCTGACTTCCCGATCAAAATGATCGGTTTCGGTCTCGTTTTGATTTTCTTGGGATGGAACCATCGAAAAAGGGTCAAATTACAAAAGATCGGATCGAAACGACTCGGCTTGTTTCTTGCACTCACTGTTAACCCAAAACACAATTTGAACCACCAAGGCACCAAGGCACAAAGAAACCCTTGTAGTCTTTGTGAAGAAAAATTCTTTAAGTTACAAATTCAAACAAGAGATTCATTTAGATTGCCTTCTTGGTTTTTCAAACACCTTCAAAAAGATTTTCTTGGTGTCTTGGTGCCTTGGTGGTTAATGATGAATACTCCCAAAAAGGATCCGAAATGAGCGATGACACAAAACAAAAAAAAGTCGCGCTGACCGAGACTGAGATCACCCAACAGATCGAACAAGCCGCCTATTACTGTTATTTGAACCGGGAGCGTTACGCCCAGGCGGGCGACAAGATGTGTGACTGGGCCGAAGCTGAAAAAGAGGTGTGGGATAGCCTAACAGAACCATAAGCAAGGCTTTCACCACAGAGTCGCACGGAGTCACACAGAGTAAGACATTGGGATTTGATTCCACATTAAACCAAAAGATGTTTTAGCCACAGATTAATGGGATTGATGGGATTTACAAAAAAGAGACTTAACTCTGTCCCCTTTGGCCCGAAAGGCCAAAGAAATCGGGACAATACCGCATTCTTATTATGTCTATTGAAAAGCGGCACGTGTGACTCCGTGCGACTCTGTGCCGATTCTCCATATAAAATTTTGAAATCGGTACAATACCGACATCTTTAAAATATTTTTTAATCGGAAGTCGGCATGTGGTTTAAGAACATTTCCGTTTTGAGTTCTAAGTCAGTCTTTTCAGGTCTTCCTGGTTGAACCCAATCAATTCCGTGAACCGGTCCCGCTCGATCTTAAGGACCCAGTTGGGGTCGGACAGCACCGCCCGGCCCACAGCCACCAGGTCGAACTCCCCATTCTCGAAACGGCGGATCACGTCATCGGTCGAGTGGGCTTCCGAGCCCTCGCCTTTGAAAGCGCCGATGAATTCCCCGGTCAAACCCACCGAGCCCACCGTGATGGTCGGTTTTCCGGTCAACCTTTTGGCCCATCCTGCGAAATTAAGACTGGATTCAGGAAACTCGGCCTCCCAGAACCTGCGCTGGGAACAATGGAAAATGTCCACACCCGCCTCGGCCAATGGAACAAGCCAGGCTTCCATTTCCTTGGGGTTTTGGGCCAGCTTGGCCTTGTAGTCCATGGGCTTCCATTGGGAAAGCCTCAAGATAACAGTGAATTCATCACCGACCGCTCGGCGCACCGCCTCAACCACCTCGATCGCGAATCTGGATCTTTCTGGCAGGGTCTTCCCGCCGTAACTATCTTCCCGCTGATTGGTGGCGGCCCAAAAAAACTCATCGATAAGATAACCATGGGCCCCGTGGATCTCGACCGTATCGAATCCCATCCGCTTGGCCTCGCCCGCGGCGTCCCCATAAGCCTGGATAGTGTCCTGGATGTCCTTCTCGCTCATGGCGACACCGTTGGAAAGACTGGGGCCATACAAGCCTGAGGGACCCTCGGCAGGAGCATCGGGTTTCCAATTCCCGGTTGGGGTCGGGCTCCCGATACCCACATGCCAGATCTGAGGACCCATCACCCCTCCCGCCTCATGGACACTATCGATGACTCCCTTCCAGCCCTCCAGGGATTCTTTCCCGTAAAAACGCGGAATACCCGGCAAGTTGGCGCTCGACGGCCGATTAATGACCGTGCCTTCGGAAAGGATGAGCCCCACATTCCCCTCGGCGCGGCGTCGGTAATAGGCGGCCACCTCTGCGGTGGGTATACCGTTGGGCGAGAAATTACGGGTCATGGGGGCCATGACAAAACGGTTGCGCATGTTCAATGACTTGTAATGAAAAGGAATGAGAAGCGAATTTGAACTGCTGGTCCTGGCTTTCATACCCCCTTCGATCGTCATTTGAACCTGGATCGAGCGATCTTGATCGTCTCACTCATGGACTTCCATGCTTTATCCGCCCCGGCTTTCACGTCTTCCCAGGCCGTTTCGCTGGACCGCTGAATTTCATCCAGCTTCGCTTCGACTTCCTTGCGTTTGTCCTTCAATTCCTCGATATGTTTCAGGTATTGGACTTGGGCCTTCGCCTTGGCAATGTCCGCCTTGGCCTGGAACTTATCGATCTCCAGGTTCCAATGGTCGATCTTCCCTTTTATTTCCTCAACGTAAGCGTCCCTTTTCGCGCCCATGACAGAAACCTCCTTTATTTTTGAGACCCGTTCAACAGTTTTGAATCCCTTCAATATGGAAAAGCGGACCGGGCTTTGGCCTGGTCCGCGCTTTCCTTTGACTCACGTTCTCCTCTACCTTCGTTTAAGGATGGGTAATGGTATTGGTCAGCAAAGTTACATCCCCGTTTTCGGCCAGGGCCCGCCCGGTCAGCACGGTACTGTTGCCGAAGGTGACGGAGGTATAAGCCATGATGGTCCCCTTCATTTGGACGGAAGCGTTCAAGGTACAGTTCTTGGTCAACCACCAATAGACATTGGCGGCGTTCGCGTTATTGGCCAGGGTGACCTTTCGGCTGGTCGCGACGGTCAGTACGCCCGAAACCTTGAAGATAAAGATGGCGGTCGAGTCGCCTTGGGCGTCCAGGGTCAAATCCGAGGAGGATATGTTCAGGTCCCCGTTGTCAATGTACAGACCGGGATACAGGGTCGTTCCCCCGATATCGGCGCCTGACGGGATGGGCGCGCCGCCTACCCGGTTCCCGATGTTGGTATATGCCGTTCCCAGGTCTTTTTTGGCCTGATCCGCGGTGGCATCGCCCACATCAATGGCCCCGCCGCAATTCTCCACGATCGCGGGAGAACCCGTTACCGAGGTCAATCCATCCGGATAGACCCCATAACCCCCGCAGGTGGTGCTGGGCCCGCTATTGGTGATCCCCGTGTAGGACAGGATCACGTAATTAGCCGCGGTCAATAGGGAGACCTGCGCTTGAGGGGTGGTTTGGGGCGTTAAATAAATGCCCGGAATGGGTGTGGCCGTTGGTGTTGCGGTCGGGCCCCCATTGTTGCTTGAACCTGTCGGCGTTGAGCCGGTACATCCCGTCATAAAGACCGCCGGGAACAGTGCCAGCATGATCGAAAGAGCTATGAACTTTTTCACTTTAACTTCCTTGCGTATTATTTGGATTTCTGTTTTGAGAACGAAAACCATGGAGGGTGTTAAAGCAAGGAACGTGCCGCGGGTTTTCCCGCTGTCATGACTATTTATTTCATCGATGCGATCAATAAAGACATTTGCCTCTCGTTTTGATCGCCAAAAATAATGAAAGGTGAAAATTCGGTACTTTCGCCCATCAAAACACGGCTCGTTTCTTGCTTTTACGGATAAGCAAAAGCCGATGTAACGAACAGGTTGGGCAGCATAATCCGATCAAGGAAGTCGTTATGTTCAATAAGAAAACAGAGAAAACCATCCCGCTCTCAAAGAGCGTGGATAACACCCAGAAGATCGAGGAAGCCGCTTATTACAGTTATTTGAATCGGGGAAGGATCGAACAGGCGGGAGATGAATTGACCGATTGGCTCGAAGCTGAAAAATACATACGAAGCGGAACGAGATAAAATCCCGAAATAAACGATATCGGTAATTTGGCCCGGCCTCGGCATGTGACTCTGTGTCTTATACAGATTCACCAAAATAATAGATGTATAAGAAATCGGTACAATACCGACCTCTTTAATTACTTATATAAAGGTCGGCACTGTGCTGAATAGTTTTTTATTTAACTTCTGTTAGGTTAGGGGCCTGGGTCCCGTATTGGGAGGAACTAAGATCCACATCCTCCGAGGGGTCTTGTTTGTATAGCCTGTAACAGGTGGCGCGTCCGGTATAAACAAAGAAACCGAATTCCGTCTTGATCGTATTCACCGAATCGAATATGACCGCGTTGGCGCCGTTTTCCGCCGCTTTCACCTGGAACTCGCTGATCAGCTTCCGATCCGACCATTCGCATCTCTGGGGCGGCAGGAGCGTACAGACTTCCACCCAATGGAGGTCCGGGGGGAAAGCTTCTTTCGAGAGAAAGAAATAGACCTCGCTGGTATTCAAGGCGGGATAGGACCCTTCCCCATCCAGCTTTTGAGCGACCGCCGGCCAATCATAAAGGGTCACCGCGCACCCGGCCGATCCGATCATAAGTCCGACACCACAAATGAAACCGAATATTTTTCGGGTGTTCGTCCTCATTTTCCCTCTTTCATTACCTACCGATGGGAAATTATAAATCATTTTTTCTCACGGGCGTTGACTCATCAGACAATTTTAATAGCGGACTTATCGGATGGGATAACCGTTCCCGGTATATGGTTCAGAAGGCGGAGGGGTTGGCGATGGTTCCGGGGTAGCCTGAACCCTAAATCGGTCCACCGGTTTAAGACGGACCAACCAGTTATTATTGACGTCGGTCACATAGATCCGGTTCTTCCGGTCACAGGCGATACCACGGAACCGCGGACCTGTTTTCAACCTATCCCAATGGCTATCCGGTTTCCATCGTCCCATATATTCAAAATCACCGTCGTTATCGTTATAAAAGTCGACCCGGTCCGCGTTGGCGATGGCCATTAGACCCGTTTTGGAGACCGCGATCCCCGAGGGCTCTTTGAACTGCTGGGGCCCATTGCCGTACCAACCCACCTGGGTGACCGGGGCCGCGGCGTCATTAAAAACCTCGAACCTGAAATTGCCCGTATCGGCGATGATTCCCTGGTCGATCGGGTTGATGGCCATGCCCATGGGATTATTGAGCTGATAATCACCCGTCCCAAAGGACCCCCAAGCGAATTGGAACTCGCCCATGGCGCTGAAGATCTGGATCCTGGAATTCCCCGTATCCAGGACCCATATATTCCCGTAGCGGTCATTGGCGATGGTCCGCGGCATGTTGAAGAAACCAGTTTCCGAACCCTGCCCCCCAAAAACCGTCACCACCATCCCATCGGCGTCCAACTTCACGATCCGGTGGTTAAGGGTGTCCCCCACATAAATACGGCCTGAAGGATGGATGAGGATGCCGCTGGGTTGGTTGAACTCGGGAGGATTGGCCCAATCAGCCTGGGCGCCGAATTTTCCGATGGTCCGGATGACTTTTTTATCCTGTTTCCATTGAACGATGCGGTTGTTCCCCGTGTCGGCGATATAGACCGAGCCGTCAGGAGCGCAGGACAAGGCTTCCGGGTCCTTCAGGCTAAGCCCGTTCGTCCCATCCCCGGGCCATATCTTGTCCAACACATAGACCAGGTTCTTGCTTGGAACGGGCGTGGTGCTTGCCGTCGGGGTTTGGGCAACGGCCCAGGATGGCATTATCAAAAGGCCCATGCTTATCCAGTTCCGCCATGGAAAAACATCAGGTCGAACCACTATGAATACCACCGGGGCCAACCCCGGCTATAGGACGCGGCGGAAAGCCTTGTTTCATTGAAACGCTTCCACAATATCCCCTCGTCATAACAATCCACCTCGTTGAGGAAACCAGGTTCCTGGGGAAGCGATCCTTCCCTTTTATTCTGGGGTGGAGGCAACAGAGGGGTGACTTTTCGCCGGATCAATTTAGCTTTTTGTCTATTCATGGATCGTTTGGTCATAAGGAATACTCAAAAGCTCTCGACAATTGGATAACGGTTTGGAATCGTTTTTGGATTTCCTTCCAGTCGATGACATTGAGGAAAGCGTCAGTATAGTCCGACCGGTCGTCCCCATAATCGGTCCTATAGGCGTGGTCGAAACAATCATTGACCAGGATGGAAACACAGTAGAAAAGGGGCCCCACCTCGTGCCCCTCGATCCACAGATCGACCATTCTCTTCTCTTCCGGGTTCCAGGCCAGGACCGCCCAGCCTGCCCCCGGGGTGAGGCACACCCGCTTGAAATCATCCCCCCAGGCTTCCACGGACCCAAAATCCTTGACGATCTGTAACGCCAGGTCCGAGGCTGGGTTCAGGACATTGAAATGCTTCGTCACGTTCCCGAAATAAGCCTCGTGGAGCCGGACACCGTTGAACTCCCAGGAAAATTCCCGTTCGATCTCCTCAACCATTCCCGGATCCCTGGTTGATTTGTTCAGGGAATCGATCATGGAACTGAAATGGGCGACGTAACCCTCGTAAAGCTTCAAGTGGATATCCAGTAATTCATCGCTGAATCCCGGCATTCCGATCAGGCTCTTGTAACTTTGGCCTTTGTAGGACATCACCGCCCCTTTCCCCTCACAAAAAACCTATTCACCACTGAAACATAAAATCTTTTCACCACAGGCTGCCTTCGGCAGCTCACAGAGTTCACAGTTACAACTTGATTTTTGATTTAAAACCAAATTTTTTGTGGAAAAGCTAGCTGTGTCTCTGTGCCGATTATCCAATTTGAATTAATTGGAAATCGGTACTATACCGACCTCTTTTAAAGCTTTTTTATTGAAGGTCGGCATGTGTCTCCGTGGTAAATGGGTTTTTTATACTTAAATGAACGAAAGGCCGACCATGAAGGTGAAGGTCCCATTCTGGACGCTTTGATTGTTGGTCACGTTCGTCAGGCCCACTTCATAACGACCGCTGACCAGGAAACGGCTGAGATTCACTTGACCGCCCACGACCAGCCCTACGTCCGAATTGTTGATATTGGCCACACCGTTACTCGCCGCGTTGAAATCGAAGGAAGGGCCCAGCAGCAGGCCCAAAGGCCCCACCAGGTTCACGTCCAACAAAATGGGGATCTCCCAATAATCCAGTTGATAGGGATTACCGTTGTACTTCCCGCCTTTTTGGGAATAGAGGATCTCGGGCTGGAGCGTCAGGCTCGTTCCCAAGGGCAGACCCAGGAAAGCGCCCCCCACGAACCCTAATCGGGAACCGACCGCGTCATTCACGTTCGCGCCGTTCAAGTTGGCCAGGTTAAAACCTCCCTCCACGCCCAAACGCACCGTGGGCCCTACCGGCGAGACGGACTCATCGGCATAAGCGAAGCCGCTTCCCAACGTTAAAAGCAAAGAACAACCCAGCGCTAAAGAAAACCTTTTCATGATCACTCTTTCATTCATTTATTTTTGCTCAAGAAAACATTTGACCATTGGTGTTAAGCAAGTTCCATACCCCCCCAGAAACCCTCCGCTGGTCAGGATAAAAATCGGTTTCCGTTCCGCGGCGCGTTCTTCTATAGACCGCGAACGATCAAATTGATCGCCCTCAATTCTCGTTTTGATTTTCATTGATGAAATCCGATCAAAGACCAGCCTGATTCGTTGCTAATTTCCAATAAGAACCGGCTTGTTTCTTGCTTCTTTTTCTTAAAGCTTCTCGTGAAAACGCGCGGTTGGGACATCGAAAGTGATGAATATCGACGGGGGGAAAAGCCACATTTCGGTCGGCATATCCGAAAACGAGCGAAACAAAGGGATCACGTTAATAAAAGTCCAGGGTGTGATCGACACGGTCACGGCTTCCGAGTTCGAGGAACGCTTTCGGTCGGTCCTGAACGATAAAAAGTTCAAGTTGGTGATCGACCTGACGGACGTGGAATACATCAGCAGCGCCGGCTGGGGCATCTTCATCAGCGAGATCAAGAAGATCCGCGGGCAGAATGGGGACCTGGTCTTGGCGGGCATGAGTCCGGACGTCACGGATATCTACAAGCTATTGGAATTCAACACTTTTTTAAGGTCTTTTCCGGATGTGGAGTCGGCGTTGGTCGGTGGGTTTAAAAGCGGTTCTATCGTCAATGGGAGCGTTAGTCCGGAAAATAAGCGTCTAAGGAAAATGAAATGATCACCATCCGAAGATCGGCGGATCGCCGCCATATCGAGTCAGAAAATCAAAAGACCTGGATGACCTTCGATCATGAAAACCAAGCCGATCCCCTGCAGAACGGTTTCGGAGTGCTCAAGATATTCAATGAGGAGATCCTAAAGCCGGGCCGGACCTTCGTCCTCCAAACGCAAAAGGACATGGTGATCGTGACCTACCTCCATGAAGGGGTCATGGTCTTCAATAGGCCCCAGCAGGGCAAGAGCGGCTTGATGCGGGCGGGCGATTTCCATCAGGCTGAAACCCAGGCCGGCGTCAAACAATTTTCCCTGAACGTCTCCCCTGACGATGAAGCCCGCCTATTCCAAAGCGGGTTCGCGCCGGGCGCTGGCGTGGCCGAACCGGGCGGCGAAAACAAGCACTTCACCCTGGCCGACCGCAAGGGCATCCTCAAACTCATCGCTTCACCCGACGGGAAGGACGACTCGCTCAAGATACGCCAGGACGTGGAAATGTATTCCACGCTCATCCACAAGGGGAACCATATGGTCCACGAGCTGAAACCCGGCCGGAACGCCTGGCTGCACGTGGTCAAAGGAAAGATCGACCTGGCCGACCTTCAACTTCTCGTGGGGGATGGGGCGGGGTTCTCGGTGGAAATAGCGGTATCTTTCACCGCGCAGGAACCAACCGAAATATTACTTTTCAACCTACCAGCGCTGCTGAACTAAGACATCCCGCGAATAAGGGTTTTGGAGACGCAAAAGAAGTCTTTGGCCGTTCAGACCGCCTCTTTTACCCGACCTTCCCCGCCTTTTTTTGCACGTACATTTCCTTATCCGCTTTATCCAACAGGTCCCCGATGGAACAAGGTGTGCGGGGATCGAAAAGGGATATGCCGATACTAATGGAAAGTTTGAAGCTTCGGGTGCGATAGGCATTATGCTCCTGGACCGTCCCCTGGAACCTCTCCCTCAAGGATCCTTGACTGACCCCCCCGCCGTCGGCTAAAAGGGCCACGAACTCATCCCCGCCCAATCTTCCCAATATATCCGTCTCACGGAAGGCTTCCCTCAGGACATGGGCGCTTTCCATGAGCGCCAGGTCCCCCCCGTGGTGCCCCAGAGTGTCATTGATGGCTTTCAACCCGTCCACATCGGCGAAGACCAGGAAGAGGGATTCCCCCGTCCGTTCGGACATTTTGATCCGCTGGTCGGCCAAGATCAGGAAACCCCGCCGGTTGTAGAGGCCCGTCAATTCGTCGATGACCGAGACGGCTTTAAGTTGTTTTAAATGGTTTTGACGGCCGATAGCGTAACGAATTGAACGGCTCAAAAGGAAACCGCTGATATCGCTCTTGACCAGGCAGTCCTGGGCGCCCGCCAGGGCGGCCTGGACCGCCAACTTTTGGTTGTCCGTCCCGGTCACGACGATGATGGGGATGTTGGGGGCCGTGTTATAGACGGATAAAAAAGCCTCCAATCCCGCCGCCGGCAGGGAAAGGTCCAGAATGATGACGTCCGGGGTCCTGACCTCGAAGTGTTTGGCGTCATCGGCGAATTTCTCGACCAGGCTGAATTCTATTTCCGCGTCCGGGACTTCGGCGAGGATCTGTTCCCAAAAGGGCGAGCCTCCCGGCCGATCCTCCGCGAGAAGGACCTTGATCTTCGATTTCTCCTGCGCGGACCCTTGGGTGACGACGGGTTCATTCCCCACGGAGGAACCCCCTGGGAAAACGGCTCATTCCTGCACCTTATCCAACAACTTGTAGGCCCGGAGTTTTCGGTATAGGGTCGCCACGCCCAGTCCCATCAATTCCGCCGCTTTCCGGCGGTTGCCGTCGGTTTTTTCCAGGGCGTTCAGGATGCAATCCTTCTCCACATCCTTCATGGCCCGGGGATCCCCCTGGTTGGAAGCCATCGGCGTCATCAAAAGCACCTGGGGGGGCAGGTCCTCCACGTCCACGCGGTTGGTCTTGGCAACCGCCACCGCCCTTTCCATGGCGTTCGCCAGTTCCCGCACGTTGCCGGGCCAGGAGTATTCCAGCAATTTGTCCGCCGCCGCGGGCGTCATCCCGTCCACGGGGCGCTTCATTTGAAGGGCCGATTCGGCCAGGAGCAGGCGCGCGAGGGGAAGGATGTCCTCCCGCCTTTGGCGCAGGGGCGGCACGGCCAGTTCCACCACGTTCAGGCGGTAATAGAGGTCGTCCCGGAATCTTTTTTCTGCCACCTCGATCGACAGGTCCTTGTTGGTGGCGCTGACGATGCGCACCCTGACCGGCCGGTTCTTGTTCTCGCCGACCCTTCGCACTTCCCGCTCCTGGATGGCCCGGAGGAGCTTCACCTGCATGGGCAGGGATATCTCGCCCACCTCGTCGAGCAACAGGGTCCCGCCGTTGGCCGCCTCGAAAAGGCCGGCCCGGTCCGTGGTCGCGCCGGTGAAGGCCCCGCGGGCGTGGCCGAAGAGCTCGCTCTCCAGCAATGTCTCGGTGATGGCCCCGCAATTGACCGCGATGAAGGGGCCGTCCGCGTGGGCCGAATGGTCGTGGACGAACCGCGCCACCCTTTCCTTGCCGGTGCCGCTCTCGCCCGTGATCAGGACCGTGGAATCGATGGCGGCGATGGTCTTGGCCAGTTCCATCAATTTGCGCATCCCCGGGCTGCGCGCCATGAGTTCCGCCGGGTCCTCCTCGATCTTGGCGATGAGGGTCAACTTCCTGGTCTTTTCCCGCAACTCGCTTTCCGTGCGCTTCAGCGAGCTGGTGACGTCCTTCAAGGCGTCATCGATGCCCATGCGTTTGAAAACCGCCAATTCCCCGCCCGCGATCTCGCCCCACTCCTCCTCGGTCTTGATCATCACGTGGCAGGCCGTATCGCCCTTGCCCACGCACTTGTCCTCCAGCGCGTACATTTCCTTCTCGGCGACGTAGCTCAAGTAGCCGCTGATGAGCCCGCACAAGTTCCAGCAGACAGGGGCGTCCGAACGGCCCATATGGAGCAGGTGCTGTTCGGCCTCATAGGAAACACGCCAGGTCCCGCCTTCCATGCCGAAGGCGATGGGCATGCCGGGCTCCTGCATGAATAATCCCTGCAGGGCAAAGACCCGGGCTCCGGCCTTTTGCCAGTCTTCTTCCGTATCCCAGTTGAACTTGTTCTTCAGGGTCTCGGCCAGGCGACGGCCGTGGATATAGCCGTAGCGGCTGAGGATGCCCCGGGCGATCCTTTCGCCATAGGTGGCGACCAACTCTTTGCGAAGGAGCCCCTGGGAAACGGCGTCGAATATCAGGGCTCTTTGTCCGGCAAAACGGATCTTGCCTCCAGATGGGTCATATTCCAAAAGTTCTTTTAGGTCGAGGTCTTCGACGCGCATGTTCGGCTCCTGGGCAGGGTTCAGCCTGCCGGTAGATCAACGTGAGAGTGTAGAGGGGGCCGAGTTGGTTGAACCAAAACGATAAAATTTGGTCCGGATTCCTTGAAGACATTCACCGGGGCCTGGGAGGAAGGGGGGATGAACCGCCCGACAGTGTCCATACTACTCTTTATTAATAAATAAAGCGGGTATTCGGCTAAATTCCATGTTAAATGATCGAACTGATCGCTCTCATATTGATAGCCTATTTTTGGTCATACTCGATTCGATCGAACGATCCATTTTATTAATTTGAAGTTTAACGACCTTTCCTATCCCTTTGATAACGATCCCGGGATGAGAGGCCATGTTTTGAACGGCTCGTTTCTTGCTTTAACCCTACCAGGACTTCATTTTCTAAAGGGGCAACATGAAACGAATTACGGTATTAACTTTGATCTTATCTTTTTCCATGGGGGCCGCCGTCTACGCGGCGGGAGACAGGGATGGAAATGGCGGGAATCCGAAGGATAGTAAAGTCGGAGTAGTGAGAGGAAACAGCACGATCGCCAGAAGTAGAGGAACGGTCCGCGCCCAGGCGCAATTCCGCCAGCCAGTGCGGATCCAGATGAACCGTACCAGCCCCAGCACAGGCTATCACCAGGCCTACCAGCCTTCTTACGGGCAGGTCCAAAGGACCCGAACCGCTCCGGTCGCGCAACATACCTTTCAAAGAACGGCGCCGGTCCAATCCCAGCCCGTGCGCCAACCAAATACCGCTCGCGCGCCTGTCGCCAGGGAGGCCGTGGCGGTCCGCCATCACACCTATACGCCCGGTTATGTCCGTCAAAAGATGGCCAAGATAGGCGTGAAAACCGAACCCAAGTACATCACCGACCGGTCCGAGATCGTTTCTACCGACCGGGCCCATTCGATCATCGGGGCTCCCAGGACCGGCCCCAAAGGGGAGGCGTTCAAGGGAACGATGGTTTCCGCCCGCCAATTCAACGGCTCGGTAGTGCGAAACCAGATGTCGGCCGTGAACCGTCCGGCCTACATGCAGAGGATCGACCAGGAAAACCGCGTGGAGACCGAAAGGGACCATTATTATTGGCATACGGATGGCGGCTTTTCTTATTCCCATTACATCGACCATTCGGGATACCACTGGTACGGCTGGTACGCGGGGGATCAATTCTTTTGGACCCGCAATTACAACGGCCGTTGGTGGTGGTACGACAGCGGCTTTAACCGCTGGTGCTTCTACAACGACAATTATTGGTGGTGGCAGGACCCTTACCACGTCGGCGAGCTTTACGTCTATAACGACGACAATTACATCCCCGCCAACTCCGCGGATGATCCAGTGGTCGTGAGCGGCCAGGAGCAGGCCGGCGAGACGGCCTATAACAGCCCGGACGGCAAACGGTCAGTCAAGATCGTGCCAGGAGAAGGTGACGCCTTCTTGTACGACACGGCGGACCCTTCGGCCTTCAGCCCCATCTATCTGGCTTCAGGCGTACAAAGCATCCAGTATTCGGACGTGAGCAACGGCAGGCCTTTGGAGATCGTCCTGAGATTGAATGACGGGTCTTTCGACCTGTTCGACGCCCAAGGCAACCCTTACAACGCGGCCACATCCCAGGATGACTGATCCTTTCACGCGAAAGGGGACCCCAAAAGGGTCCCCTTTTTTTGCCAACTTATAGGATCGTCCGGCCCCAGATCACGGGGTTAGTTCAGGTTCCTTGAAAAATTTCCGGAGGGCTCGTTTCAAATAAAGACCCATCAATAGATAGGTCAAAAGAACCAGAAGCAGGTAAAGGATGATGGCTCCCATGCTGTTTTTGTGAAGTTCCCATGTGTGCCCCAAAAAACGGCCGGCGAGGGTATAGAGGATCACATTGGCGAAAGTACCCCCAAGGTTATACAGAAGGAAAGGCCGCGGGGGCGTTTTCCATATGCCCGCTAACAGGCCCGTGATGGGATGGAGCAAGGCCACGAACCGGGCGTAAAATACCGTCTTGGCCCCGTACTTTTCAAAAAAGCCTTCCATCTTTTTGAGTCGATCAGGCGTGATCCTCAACCATTTGATCCTTAACAACAACTGGTTCCCCATCCTTCTTCCGGACCAATAGGCGAGGGCGCAACCCAGGAAGCCAGCCGCAGTCCCGATGCCGATCACCGCCCACAAGGAAAGGTCACCCTTCCCCACCAGGAAACCTGCCACCATCATCGTTTTATCGCCGGGCGATGGCAGGCACAGTTCGTTCAAGAACACCAGTAGGAACAGGATCCCGTAGCCGTCATGGGCCAATACGGACTGAAGCCAATGGATCAAGGTTTCGATCTACCTTTCGATTTCAGGCGCTCATTTGTCGCAGAAAATAATAACGCGGAGAGTTATAACTTGCGGCCTTGCAATAATCGGACAACGATGACAATGAGGGCGATCACCAGAAAAAGGTGGATGAACCCACCCATGGTGTAAGAACTGACCAGACCTAATACCCAAAGGATCAGCAGGATAACGGCGATCGTGTATAACATTTGAAAACTCCCCTAACTTTTATTTTAAAAACCACTCTTCAATTAAAGCAAGACCTCAACTTCCAGGACCGGTACGAACGGAACTTTCGCGGTTCGGACCGGTTCCTTGGGTTGATATCGTATTTACTTGGTACTCTCCGCTTTTTCCCTGACCGTCACTAGGGTCGAGAGGGATTTAAAGAAAGGCTTATTCTTCAATCCAGCGTCGCCGATACTGAATTCCAACACCCTGATCTCCACGTCAAATCCGTCATATTTGACCATTCTGAAAGCGCCGCGGTCTTTCGGGGTACCGGGACCTGGCTTCAATACACGGACCGAGAAATTATCATCGGAGCGGAAATCACCGGCCGTAATTTCCCGAAGCGAGGGCACATCCCTGAGTTCATTCGTTTCCACGGGGGTGAGACCCGCCTCATCGGTCGAAAATGAGAACATATAACCAGCGGTTCCCCTATCCCCGTTCTCGGTCGTGACCTGCAGATAGAGGCCGTCCCAAACCTTGGAATAGAAGCGGGCAGTGTCCCCTGATTGCACCGCGGGAAGGCTGTCCGATTTGTTGTCCTTGAAGACCAAATAGAACGAGGCGGTCCTGAGATGATCCTGAGGGCTGTTTTGGCCCAATTTGCTGATGACCCGGTTATCGTCATCCGCCTTGCATATCCCGGCCAACCCCATGAGCAGGGTTGAAACTAACAGGCAACTGAATACCTTCGCTTTCATTGGCTGCTCCTTTTGTTGAAACGACCTGAAAATTCTCAAGTCTTTGGAATGTCCTTCTGATTATTCCTAGATTCAATATCGGTGTTTAGGGATCGAACATCAATGGAGGGAGGAGAACTAGCTTGAAATTTCGTTCTATCAAAATAATAAATCGAGGATCAATTTGATCGGCTGGGGAGAGGAAAAGCGAAGGATCAAGAGGCACAGATAAAAACAACGAATAGAAAACATCAACAACGGCAAAGCACAACCAATTCATGGTGCACCCAGACTCCTGCCTTCACTAAGTTCCGGCAGGCGGTTAAACCTGGGGTCAGGCCTGACCCAACACACGAAAACTACAAATTTCACAAACCCCTTAATAACTAAGGGGTTTGTGTTTTAGTGTTTTTGACGCCCGCTCGGAATTTTCCACGGCCCTGGTGCCTTCCACTTCCCGACGAAATTCTTTTTCTCGGCCAAAGTCTTTGCGATGGGACCTAGAAATCCTTTTATTACCTTAACCGCGACGGCAAGATTCATCGGGGCATGCGGCGCCCGACTCTTTTTCAAGAAAGCTTTCCATTGGACGTTTTTGACCTTATCCCTGGAAAAGCCTGATCCGAACGCCGTTGGCTCCATAGGTACTTCTACATGGCGACTCGCAAAGGTTTCCATGATCGCTTTTGAAAGGGCGCTCCCGTCAAAGTCGAACCGGCGCGCCAAAAGCCAAACGTCGAAAAAATCTTTCATCCGGGTATTGGTCATTCCACGCTTGCACATAGCCTCGAATTTCTCCGCGATGGCGTTTTCTGGCCGATAACCCTTAAGGTGGGGTGCTGGATGATCCAAAAGGGTTGGGTACACTAAAGAAACCGAACCCCCTGAATGAGGATCGCCGAAACCTATGTCGATCTGCATGGGTATCCTGGCGTTAGCTAGCTTGGCTAGGAACATGACCCTTACTCCATGGTAATCGGCCCCTTCAACGATCCGGGTCGCTTTCACCGTTGCAGGGTCAAACCGAAGACCATCATTATGATCATCATCATGACCACAAATCTCCTTCACGACTTGGGCTATGCTCCCCGGTTCATTCTTCATTTTCCCCAATAGGTCGATGTCCATGGTCGGCCTGGATTCGGCGACTTCCCAGGCGGTAAAAAGAAGGGCCCCCTTCAGGATGAATTTTTCCGAGTACTTGGACCGCGATAGGCGGTACAGGAACCTCTCCATCGCGTAATAGTGGAGAAGCTCATTAAATGGGCGCTTCGACTTTTGGGCCTTATTGAGAAGCCGTTGATGCACCGAGGCCGCCATATTGACGATGGGCTTGTTCATTCTTGGATAGCCTCCAGGTAGGGTGCCATCACCCTCTCCACACGGCAGATCTTAGAGAATTTCGTGAGTTCATCCGTTTTCTTCCACTTACTCCTCCAATAGTTGCGGAGCGCTTCCAGGGCCGTATCCATACCAACGACATTCCGGTATTTGAAACAATCCGCCAGGGTTTTCTCTCGGGAATAAACCCTGTAGGTTATGCCATCTACCTTTCGTTGCTCGATCCCCTCCGTAAAGGCTTTGCCCGAAAAGTGGAATACCCTAATGGGTGGATTCTCCAGTCGTGGAATCCTGGCACCCATCTCAAGGGCCACATAAATCTCATGGGGTATTTGGGTGGTCAGTTCATGAATGGCAAGCGCTGAAATAAGACAAAGGACACCTTCCGGCACCCGTCTGGCCACCGTCACGATGTCTGGGTTTTCCAGGGACGGCATATCGGAAAGCCGGTAAAGACCCCGGCTTAGCTGATTCAGCAGTTTACCGTCCCGCATGGCATAAAGGTCCCTGGGATGGATACCCTCCCGCAGGGCTTCAGTGGACGAAAGTAGTCCTCCGCGGTCTCGAAAGACCCGGATGGCTTTCTCATACGTTTTTGGTTTGGGCGTTGTTTGCGGCATGGATAATTCCGTATATAGTTATTTACTTCTATATACATAATTATCCATTTCCTTTTCGATGTCAAGTGGAGCGTGGCGCGCTTGGACTCTTGCCTTCACTAAAGTTACGCCAGGCGGGTCGTCTGAGTACAACCACTCATCAAAGACGAAAATTGGTGTACTTGGACTACGTCCAAGCACAACCAAATGTAATTGGTGCACCCAGACTCCTGCCTTCACTAAAGTTCCGGCAGGCAGGTCGTCTGGGTACAACCACACAGAATTGAAGATAAATGGTGTACTTGGACTACGTCCAAGCACAACCAAATTTTCAATAATATATTTTAAATTGGAGAAATTTGGTGCCCGAGGTCGGACTTGAACCGACATGACCGTGAGGTCGATAGATTTTGAGAGTCGCAATGGGTTGCTTGATTTTGTTTTCTTAAAGCTTCTAAAACCCTTACAGCTAAAGCGAAAAACGAACTTTTTTCCTTCTCCTTTCCCGCCCCGAAAAGGGCGTTTGTCATTCCCGTGTCATTCAGGTCCCGAATTTGGTGTCATTGAACTCCCGGACCCGCTCCAACGCCAATTTTCGGTCTTCCCTATCCACCTTGTCATATCGCCTGAAAACCGCGTTGGTTTTGTGTCCGCTGACGCTCATTATGACCGAATCCGGCACCCCCGCTTTGCGCATATTCGTGATTGCGCAATGGCGAAGGTCGTGAAAATGGAAATTTCCCAATCCAGCCTTTTGACAAGCGTTTTTGAACCCGGTCTTGCAAGCCGTTAGCCTTTTCCCTTTATAGGTAAAAACAAACGGGCTTCCTATGGTCTTGGGAATCTTTTTGATGATTTCCTTCAATTTCTCATCAATCGGTATTTCCCTCTTTTCCTGAGTCTTCGTATCCTCCGCCTCAAGAAAAATAACCCCTTTTTGGAAATCTACCTGATCCCATTTCATCCCTAGGATTTCACCTTTCCTCATGGCCGTGTAATAAGCCAACTCGACCATTGATTTCAGGTGGGAAGGACAGCATTCCAAAAGCCGTTTGAACTCCTCCGGGGTTAGGGTCCTATCCCTGGGGATTTCCTTAAACAACCTGATCCCCTCGATTGGATTCCTGTCGATCTGCCTGTTTAACTTCGCCCTATTAATAATCGTCTTTAAGCAGGCAATATCCCGGTTGAGCGTTGCCGCCTTCATTTCCTCCCCTTTGGGTTTTCCGGTTTTCCTTCTCCAAGTTAAATACTTTTCAGCAAGGTCAAGGTTCAGGCTCTCCAAAAGCTTGTCACCAAAAAAAGACTTAAGGTTTGCCACGTAATACTTGTCCCTATGAAAACTCTTCTTCCTGGACACCGAATAAGCCATAAAGGAATCAGCGGCTTCGTTGAAAGTGATCTTCGGCCTTTCTTGGGCCAAATAACTGTTTTCAACGATTTCTTGCATGTGTTGAGCCAAGACCTTCTTTGCCTGAGGCAAAGGAATCTGTCCCAACCGCACTCTTTTACGTTTACTAACCCCTTCCTCCTGGATAAAAAAATCCAGGAAATATCCCCCGCTATCTTTCCGAAGATGTTGGGGAAGTCCGTGAACATTAGGCTTGCTCATACTGCCTCCTAATGTCCCTTGCTGTTTGGCATTTTACCAGGATTGAGGATAGATTCAAAAGCAACTTTCCCTAGGGGCATAGGAAGTAACACCCCCACCTCACTTTTTCTTTTCCTTTGATGATCTCCCGAAAAAACTTATGGGGTTCTGGGAACCAAAAACGATAACGGGTCTTATTACAACGGCGACTCGAAAACGTCTTTCAACCCGGCAACTGTCTCAACAGCTTCCTTCCAAGCATAGCGGTGGGGTGAATCGAAAGTTTCACCCGCCGCGTTTATCTGGCAGTCCTGGCAATATTGTTCCAGTCGTCCAGCCAAATCGGCTAGGCGTTGCCACATCCGGTCCACCAATTGCCTCTTGAAGGCATCGTCCGACAGCGCGTCCACTACCAACATAAAATGATTGAGGCAGACATGAAAATTCCCAAAAAAAGCCGAACGCATTTCCTCTTCCTCTATTAATCCCTTCACCAAGATAGCAAGGTAATGCTGTCGTATCTGTATGGTTTGGATACACGCAGGACACTTTGCATGGCTGACCCATTCTGAAAAGAAGTGTGTTTTCTCCATCTGTTTCTCAAGAAAATACCCGGCAAGGAGCGCCTGTTCTTTGAAGAGGATGGAAAGTGCAAGGGTGTCGTGGAATCCAATCAAGTGGTGTGCATGAAACGGGCACCAACCCCTGGAAGCCCGCAAGGCTTCGCGGGCACCATGGTCATTCACATTCTCGTAAAGGAATGCCTCAAAATAGGAATGAACCGCTCCCTTTTCCAGAACACACAACCCGCAATCCCGGCTTTTTTGAATGGTTTCCAAAACCTTGAAGTATGGAGTGTGTTTTTCCAAAGGCCTTCCCCTATTCCTTGAATGGATTACCGAAGACCGCAGATTTGCCTAATTCGGCTTCTATTTCCAAGAGACGGTTGTACTTAGCGATTCTTTCACTCCGGCAAGCCGATCCGGTCTTGATCTGTCCACCCCCCATGGCGACCGCGAAATCCGCCATGAAGGCGTCCTCGGTTTCCCCCGACCTGTGGGAGATGACATAACTCCACCCAGCCTTGCGGCAGAGTTGAATAGCCTCAATAGTTTCCGTGACCGTACCAATCTGGTTGAGCTTTATCAGTACTGAATTGGTGGTTTTTTCTTTGATGCCACGAGCGATAAACTTCGTGTTCGTAACGTAAATGTCATCCCCAACAATCTGGATCTTGCCCCCCAGGACCGCCGTATGTTCCTTGAAACCATCCCAATCGTTCTCATCCAACCCATCCTCGATGGAAACAATGGGAAATTTCTCAACCCATCCCTTGTAAAGTTCGGTCATTTCTTTGCTGGATTTGTTCCCTTGCCCTGACTTGGTCAGTGCATAAACCCCTTTCTCGTAAAAGGAACTGGCCGCAGGGTCCAGTGCTATGGCGACATCCCTGCCCGGCTTATAGCCCGCCACCTCGATGGCCTGGACAATCACCTCCACAGCCTCCTCATTGCTTTTTAAATTCGGCGCGAAACCACCCTCATCCCCCACCCCCGTCGCATATTTCTTTTGGTGCAAGATACCCCTCAAGGCATGAAAAACCTCGGCCCCCCACCGAAGGGCTTCTGTAAAATTGGGAGCGCCTATCGGCATAGCCATGAATTCCTGGAAGTCAACGCTGTTGTCCGCGTGCTTACCCCCATTGAGGATGTTCATCTGGGGAACTGGAAGCCTTACGGCTCCCGTTCCTCCAAGATATGAATAAAGGGGAATTTCGGCTTCGACCGACGCCGCCCGCGCCACCGCCATGGAAACCCCCAGGATGGCATTGGCCCCTAATTTGGCCTTGTTGGGAGTGCCATCCAACTCGATCATGCGCCGGTCCAACTCCGCCTGCCGCTCCGCATCCATTCCCTTGATAGCCGAGGCAATCACCTTGTTCACGTTCTCAACGGCTTTCAGGACCCCTTTCCCGCCGAAGCGTTTCTTGTCCCCGTCCCGAAGCTCTACCGCTTCGTTTTCTCCCGTGGAAGCGCCGGAAGGCACGGAAGCTGAAACCTTCACGCCGCTTTCCAATTCCGCCCAAACCCTCACTGTCGGGTTTCCCCTTGAGTCCAAAATTTCCATTGCCTTAACCGAGGATATCTTTGCCATTTAACTTCTCCTTAAAAGTAATGAACGCCCAATGCCAAAACCGGCTCATAAACGGATTAAACTCTCCAACTCGCCTAATCGGCCCAAATCTTTCTCAATACTTCCACTTGCATCCATCCTTTCCTTCAAAAGGTTCGCGAGGGACTCCAACTCGTCCCGAACATGCTTTCCGGCCTTTTCCATCATTCCCTGGATGGAATCCATGATTCTCTCCGTCCATTCCGACGATAAACGGTAAAGATGTTTTTCGACCTGCCACGGCAAGGAATTGATGAAATGCCTGTGAACCAGAACCCGGAAGACCGGCATTGGAATTAGGAACCATATGATTTCAAAGGGCGTATCAAATACCCTGTCAAGATGGGTGCTTGGCTTTTCCAAAGGGGTCGACTTTGCCTCAAAGGAAGTCCCGGCGTATTCGTATTGAAGGGCTTCCTTAATTTTGATCGAAATCCGGTCCCCAAAGGCCTGGAGATCCCGGTTGAGACCGCCCTCCACTTTCCGGACATGGACCTTCCAAACATCCTGGTTTTCCCGGCCCAATCGGTCCAACTCGGAAACCAACTGGGAATCGAGCCATTCCTGAAACCACCTGCTTTCCTCGGCTAAATTTCCCCGCCAACCCAAAAGTTTCTCTTTCAATTCCCTTTGGAGCTTACGGGTCAACTCCTGCGACTTTGAAACGAAACAGCTCTCAAGAGACTCCCGGATTCGACGACTTGACTGATCCACCACCAGATGGAAATTATCCTCTAAAGTGGAAAGGAAGACCCATTCCTCTTCAATGGCTTGGGAAAGCTTCGTCCCGGATAAAGTCCCGGAACGGGCGGCTCGGAGTGAAAGCCCCAGGTAACCCCGGCAGTTTTTCAGGATGGCTTCTAATTTGTAGAGGATAATCTTGTTTTCTTCACTGGTGCGGTTCCCTCCAAGTCTGGCTTGGAGGCTGTTTTTAAGTCTTGAAACGGATTCTTCGTACCCAGGTCGGGTTGAAACGGGAAAAACTGGCAATTCCCTCTCAAAATTCTCTGTCAATTGCGAATCGACATATTGAACGACCGATTCCAATTGTTCTCCAGATATTAGATCGGCCTTAGTTAAAAGAATCACAATAAACGGGGTTTGTTCCTCCAGTTTGCGAAGAAGAACCCGATCTTCTTCGCCAAGAGGCTGATCCACGGCTACCGCCACCAGGGCAGCTCCCACCCTAGGGAGCCAATCCAAAGTCGCTTCGGTGTTGCTTGCATGCAGGCTTCCGAGACCAGGCGAATCCACCCACCGAATCCCGCCAAAAGATCGCAAGCCAGTCGCACGAACTTCAACCCTAACGACTTTCCTGATATTTTGGGGGTTTCCCCTTTCGGTGACATATTCTTTAATTTCACTCAAGGGCACCGTTTCCAAGTGCCCGTCCCTGTACAAAACACTCACGTGATCAGTCAACCCGCCGGACACGCGGGTTATGACCGCAGTTGCCGGCAGGACATCGACCGGAAAAATATTCCTGCCCAATAAGGCGTTCAAGATTGAACTTTTTCCCGCCTTGAATCTTCCCAACAAGACCACATCCACGGAATCGGATTCATTTATAAATTCGGATAAATTATAGATTTGAGGTAGAAGAACTGAAATACCCCAGCGGCGGGCGATGGAATCCGCAAATGACAGGATATCCCCCGCTTCAGTAAAAATAGTCCGAGAATCATTCGGGAGGCTTGGCGTGGAATTGCCATCCTGACCCGGAAAATCCTTCATTTTTATTTCCACTTCTTCGTCTTGGTATGCTTGCCGTCCGCCTTGTGATAATGAAGCACCTGGGTTTCATGAACTGTCACCAAGCAATGGTTTGGAAGCATTTCCTCGATAATGTTCAGGGCCTTCAAGGCTCGATTAGGCTTGTCCACTATTTCGATGATCATGGGCAATTCTTCCATGACTTCAATGATACGACTGGTGTGAAGATGTGAAGAAGACCCAAAGCCCTCTACACACTTGAAGACCGTCGCACCAGCGGTCACTTTTTCCGCCAACAACCGATCCACGATAGCTTTGTAAAGGAGTTTGCCTTTCCACTTCAGTTCTTCGTCCACATAAACGCGGAGTACCTTGCATTTACCTATAACGTCCATATTGAGCCCTCCTTCTTTTTACAACAGTCTTGCCACAACAACACCGCCCCATGAAGCCAAAAAACAACCTACCAAGGTCAAGGTGACATTCAAACCCGCCCTCATAAAGTCTCCTTCCTGGAAGTACCGGAAAGTCTCCCAACTGAAGGTCGAATAAGTGGTAAAGGAAGCACACCATCCGACAGCCACGAAATATCGAACATTAGGATGGAACAATCCCCTGTCCAAGTGAAGGGTCAAAAATAATCCCAGTACAAAAGATCCGATCAAATTGATAAACCAAGTACCATAAGCGAAATTCGACCCTAATTTAGCGGTCACCCATAGACCTAAACCAAAACGGCTCAAAGCCCCGATGGACGCACCAGTGACGATGAAAAAAAACTGGCTTAAGCTCACTATCAGCCTCCTTTATCGTACTATCGTGACCGCACAGGGAGCATAGCTAGAAACGCGTTTAGCTACCGATCCTAAGAGCCATTCGCCAATCTTGCTCTTGCCCCGATGACCCACAACGATCAAATCGATTTTTTCATCAATTGCTTTTCGGATGATGTGTTCGGCGGGATGACCAACCACGACCTCCGTAGTCAAGGAAACCCCAGCCACTTCGGCCTTTTTTTTCAGATCCTTGAATTGCTCCTCGAAATGCTCTTGGGCGGATTCCAACACCGATTCCATCTCTACAGCGATGTCAAATTCTGGAATCGGGGCAACGGAAAGCACTAACAAGGAAGCCTGAAAACGTTTAGCCGTCTCAAGGGCATATTGAAAAGATTTCTCGGAATGGATCGAACCATCAAATGCCACCAGGATTTTTTGGGGAATCATAAAGCGCCTCCGTTTTCTGAGTTATTTGGGGCCAATGGAACGACTTCAGCCTCAGGTTTGTGGACTTTAGGCAAAAGATAGTGCGGTAAGAAATAGGCGTTGGCGATAAGCGTCGGCACTACCGCACTCAAAATAACGGTAGCCACCAAAAACGAATATTGGGTTTGGTCGATAACGTGGTGTGATAATCCAAACAATGCTGAAATGGTGCCAAAGGTGAGCCCCGTGGACATCAGAAGGGTTGTGTACATTCCTTCTTTATGGGCATAACCCTGGTATTTCGTGACGGGAAAAACACCCACAAACTTACTTCCCATCTTTGCCAAAAGCAGGACCACGAAAGCCAGGGGAGCGGCCACCAGGGCGGGAACTGATACGAAGGAACCTGCCCGAATGAAATAAAACGGCGTCAGCAGTCCAAAAGTTACGGTTCGCAAGCGGCGTACCAAGACATGGTCTTTGCCGACTGTTCCTGCCAAAACCATTCCAATAAGGTAGGCCGGAAGAACTGCTTCGCTATCGGCCCAAGTCGCCAAAGCCCCCAGTCCAAACATGAGGAACAAGAGGTATTTGGTTTCCAATTCCGAGGGACGGTCACCATACAATTTAAAGAACCGGGGTGTAAGCCAAGGAAGGATAAAAAAGACAGGAACGCTGACACCCACGAAGACGAGAGTCTTGAGGGTAAATGGCGCGAAGATAAGCCCAAGCGCGATGACCGTAGCAAGGTCATTGATAAAACAGGCGGCCAAGATGATTTTTCCGAATTCGGTCTTGTTTAATCCGAGTTCCAGCATCACGGCATAAACTACCGCCACGGAGGTGGTGGAAAGGGCTACGCCAGCCAGCCAAGAGGCCTGAGGATTCCAGTGAAGCAGGTAAAAGGCGGCTGCCGTGCATCCCAGGAAAGGAGCGAAAAAAGCCACCAGCCCCAAAAGCGAAGCTTCCTTCCACTTGGCCTTGAACACCACCGGGTCCAGCTCGGCCCCAGCCAGGAAAGTCAGAACGATGGAGCCCGCACCCGCTAAGAAGGTAATCCAACTTTCGCTTGTGCCTAAAAAAGCCTGACCTACTAAGGCCCCGATTACCAGTTGTGCCACCGTACCGACCACAATCTCCGATAAGGCTGTGGCAATTTTTAGCCAGATGGAAATGAGTACTGCGACCAGCGCCAACCCGATCCACAACGTAGCTTCCGCCCAAACGTGGGTCATATCCCGCCTCCAAGATTTACTTGCAGGATGAAAGGGCGGGAAATAAAAAAACCCGCCGGGCGGCGGGTTTGACTTGTTAGTACATGGCCCCACCGCATGTTTCATCATGCAGTAGGAGTCATCGTCCAATTGAATTGGCGGTTTTGGGAGAACTCCATCCCCTTAGGTTGAATTTATTATACTCTTTTTAAATCGGGGTCCAATGAATAAGATCATTGACTTTATTCATCGTCCAAACTAATGGCGTACACTCTTTGCGGGCTTTGGGGCTCAAGGAAAAGAAGGCCGATGAAATACTAACTGGCCTTACGGAAATCAAATGTAATGCCTAAATGAGCCCCGCAGGCCGCCGCAATTTTCTGTAGGAAACTCAAGGAAGGCACCGAGCGGTAAACACCGCTTTCCGCACGAGAAATTGCGCTTTGTTTGGTTCCAATTTTCTTAGCCAAAGCAACTTGGCTTAATCCTGCATGTTCTCGGGCTCTTTTGATCGCAGTGGCAAGGCGAAACTTTTCTTCTTGCTGTTTTACCAAAATACGAATTTCAGGGTCTTTTTCCAACTTGTGGAAAAAGGCTTTTCCGTCCGTGTAGGGTTTATGAGTTTTTTTCATATTCCAAAATCTCCTTCATCCGCTTCCAGGCCAACTCAAAGTCCAGCCTGGATATCTTCTGCGTTTTCTTTTTAAAAACATGAAGCCAAAACATCTTTGGCCCCGTCACCAAAACATAGCCAATCCGGTAAGAACCGTCCAAACCCTTAAATTTGATCTCCCAGAGCTTCCCTTCTAAGGGTTTGAAAATAACGTATGGATATTTCAAGCCTTCCCGCTCTATCCCGTCATGGATAGTCTTAAAAAGGGCCTGATCCTCTTTAGAAAGGTTACTGATAAAATCCTCAACGGGCGACCGCCCCGATGAACTTCTAAACAGATCAACCTTCATGGATTAAATATAACATTATTGTTATATCCTGAATAGCGGGAAATTTTGCTCATTTTGCATAAAATGCCATCCGGCTTTCACTCAGAGCCTTTACCACCTTGGCTATATCCACCCATCTTTGAAAGGCCTCTCGACTAGCTAAGGCCCTTTTCAATTCCCGTACCGACATTTTCGCTTTCTTCGCAAAGGCTTCAACCCCACCAAGTTGCTCTACTATTTCCACAACCGCTTCCTGGAACAGCTCCGCTTTTCCAGAATTCAACCCAACAGTCAATAGTTTGGCCCCTAGTTTTCTACATCCCTTAGTTCTCATTACGTTGTCCTTTACCCGAAAGAACTTTAGATGCAAACATAAAAATTCTAATTTCGCACAAGCATAATTGACAAGCTTATTAGGGAAAAAATCGACCAGCACACGTTACAGAAAGTCTACTGAGCCCTATGGTCTTGTAGGGAATAATTTTTAATTACACGCCCAAAACAAATGTTTTCCGAAACACATAACCTCAATAGATTTTTCTTTCGAAATTCTTGTCATATGCGTGTCATTCGCAATTGGGAGGGCCATTGACACAAACAAAAAAACTTCCGACAAGTTCGGAAGTTCACAGGAAAAATTATTTTTTAGCTTTTTTGTTGAACGAAAAAAGAAAATTGGTGCCCGAGGTCGGACTTGAACCGACATGGGATTGCTCCCGATAGATTTTGAGGGTCGCAATGGTTGGCTTGATCTTCTCTTCTTAAATCTTCTAAAACCCTTACAGCTAAAGCGGAAAACGAACTTTTATCCCTCTCCTTCCCCGCCCAGAAAAGGGCGTTTGTCATTCCCGTGTCAATCAGCTTCCAAACTTGGTGTCATTGAACTCCCGGACCCGCTCCAACGCCAATTTTCGGTCTTCCCTATCAATCTTGTCATATCGCCGAAATACCGCGTTAGTTTTGTGTCCGCTAACACTCATTATGACCGAATCCGGCACCCCCGCTTTGCGCATATTCGTTATCGCACAATGACGAAGGTCGTGGAAATGGAAATTTCCCAATCCGGCCTTTTCACAAGCGCTTTTAAACCCGGTCCTGCAAGCCGTTAGCCTTTTTCCTTTGTAAGTGAAAACTAACTGGCTTCCTAAGGTCTTGGGAATCTTCTTGATGATTTGCTTCAATTTCTCATCAATTGGTATTTCCCGCTTTTCTTGAGTTTTCGTATCCTCCGCCTCAAGAAAAATAACCCCTTTTTGGAAATCCACTTGTTCCCATCTTAGCCCTAGGATTTCACCCTTTCTCATGGCCGTGTAATAAGCCAACTCGACCATTGATTTAAGGTGGGGCGGGCAGCATTCCAAGAGTTGCTTAAACTCTTCCGGGGTAAGTGTCCTATCCCTGGGGATTTCCTTAAACAACCTGATCCCCTCGATTGGATTCCTGTCAATCTGCCTGTTTAACTTCGCCCTATTCACGATGGTTTTTAAGCAGGCAATATCCCGGTTGAGCGTGGCCGCCTTCATCTCCTCCCCTTTGGGTTTTCCGGTTTTCCTTCTCCAGGTCAGATATTTTTCCGCAAGGTCAAGATTCAGGCTGTCCAAAGGCTTGTCACCGAAAAACGCCTTTAGGTTTGCCACGTAATACTTATCCCTATGAAAACTTTTCTTCCTGGACACCGAATAATCCATAAAGGAATCGGCGGCTTCGTTGAAAGTGATCTTCGGCTTATCCTGCGCCAAATAACTGTTTTCAACGATCTCTTGCATGTGTTGGGCCAAGACCTTCTTTGCCTGAGGCAAAGGTATCTGTCCCAAACGCACCCTTTTACGTTTTTTAACCCCTTCTTCCTGGACAAAAAAATCCAGGAAATATCCCCCTTCATCTCTCCGAAGATGTTGGGGCAATCCGTGAACATTAGGCTTGCTCATACTGCCTCCTAATGTCCCTTGCCGTTTGG
The DNA here is from genome assembly GCA_963830915.1 of candidate division FCPU426 bacterium. Taxonomy (GTDB): domain Bacteria; phylum Oederibacteriota; class Muellerivitia; order Muellerivitales; family Muellerivitaceae; genus CAWHOE01. The sequence goes on along the minus strand of CAWHOE010000042.1, from coordinate 19,405 downwards.
TATTTTACCAAACTTAGGGGACAATTCCCAAGGTCCGCTTGGATCAGGTTGATGGAAAACTTTTTGGAAGGCCGAAAGCCAAATCCTCGGGTGACGCCCAACCTTCACATAAGGGATGGTCCCAGCCAGACGCCAAAATTTAACGGTGTGTTTGGAAACCCCCGCCAAATCGGCTATTTGACTATCTGACATCAGGCAATCCTGGGCCTTTCTTCTTCGGTCCCATCTTCTCCTGTCTTCCATTCTTCTCTCCAAAACCCCTGGATTATTCCTTGGCTGGGGCGGTTTCCTTGGCCTTGGATTTCTTTTTAAACTCCGCAACAGCCGCCTTTTCGATCTCTTCCTTGGCTTTCTTGTTGGCGTTGCAGAAGTGGAAATACTCCCCATCCTTTTTGCCCGGCCTGGATGGGAAACCCACAAATAACCCATCGCCATCCTTCTTCTTCACCAAAGTTAGGTCGTTGAAGAAGAACTCGTAACTCGATATTGCGACCTTAACATCGAAAAACGCCTGGGTATTCTCCCCTTCATAGGGATACATCCTAGTGACACTGATCTTTAAAGCCATTTGTTGCCTCCATTGATTTTTATTTCGCCCGTCACCTTTTCACTTTTCTCCGTTCTACCCTCACTCCTTGGTTATCCCCTATGGGCACCTGTGCGCTTTCCTTGATTTTCTTCTCGTACTCGGCGATTGCGACTTTCTCAATATCTTTTCGCGTGTTCGCGTCCATGTAACAAATATCGTGATACTCCCCCTCCTGCCTTCCAGGCCGAGAAGGAAGGCCCAGGAACAAACCATTCCCTTCTTTCTTTTTAACGAGCGTCAATTCGTTGTAACCAAAAACACGACCGGATATCTGGACTTTGGCTCCAACAAAAGCCTTCGTGTGTTCCCCGTCATAGGGAAACATCCTGGTAATCCTGACTTTTAAACCCATGTTCTTTCTCCTTTTGAAATTAATGACCAATGCGAAACTATTTTTTCTTTAACGCCTCCATGTCGGCCAGTGTGTTCCTGGCATATTCCAAAGCATCGTTTTTCGCCTTCTCATCGACAGTCTCCAAATAGGCCCACCAGTTTGAGGACCCTTTCTTGACGCTAAACTTGTGAAGGATTCCAAGCATCTCGGGGGTGTACTTGACCGGCTTGAGCCCAACGCACCTGGGGGTTCCCCGGAAAACAACCGTGTTCCTTCCGCCTTCCTTAGCCGTGTAAAGGCCGTGATCCGCCGCCGTTAGGATTCCTTCCAGATTTGTCCCGTCTTCCCCCCATTCCACAACGGCCTGGCTGATCGTCACCGGGTAATGGATAAGGAACGGGTCGTCCTTCTTATGGTCCAACCCGTCCGTGAAGTGCCGGATGTCCTCCTTTTGGTTGATATCATTCGCTTCCCCCACGACTTTTTCCTCGCATTGCTTCCTGAACTGTTCGGCTTTTTCGACGACTTCGGCTTCTGACCCGTCCAGAACCCAGACGATTTCCTCACCGCCGTAACGCCAAATTTTGTTTTTGGTGAAGATTTGTTGTCCCGCCTTTGCCAAGGCTTTCAAGACGGAATTTCCGACCTGGTGGTTGTAATGGACGTCGTTAAAGGATTTGAAAAAGTCTATATCAGCCATGGCAACGTAAAAGTGGTTCTTTCTCCTGGCGGCAAGGGCTGGGATTTGCAGCATCGCCGCCCTATCGTTCAAAAGGCCGGTCCTGTGGTCCACTAAGGTTTCCTGAACAAGATCCTCCTGGGTGGTCTGGCTTTCCGATTCGGCCCTCATTTCCTTTTCCAGGAATGGATCGAAGAGTTGGGCAAACAGCCATTTGAGTGGTTTTACTTTTTTCAGCTTTCCCAAGGCCTCGTGCCGTCTTTTTGTTTTCGCCATTTCATAAAGCCGGGTGATTTTGGGGTCTGAAACCCCTGCTTGCATGAGGGTGGTACAAAGGGTGATGGTCCGGTGGAATTTGCCGCTGGCAAAATGGGAAACGGCCAGGAAAGTCAAATAGTTGTAATTTTTGGGATAACGGAGGCTTAAGGACTCGAACTTCTCGACGGCGCTTTCATATTTCGCCGTCCTAATGCACAATTCCCCCTCCAAAGCCACTGCCTCAGGAAAATCCCTCTGTATGGTAAAAATCTCCCTTAGACTTTCCCGACAATCGGAATAGAGGCTCATCTGAAGTTGGGCGCGGGCAAGAAGAACGAGGCTTTCCGGAGTCTTCTGGGAAAAATTATGAAGCCGGTTAATCACTTTGAGGATGGAATTAGGCTGTTTGTATATGGCGTATATCTTCGCGGATTCCAGGTGAGCTTCCACGTTCTGAGGCTGGTGTTTTCCGATTATCTCGTCAAAAAGCTTCAAGGCTTCTTTGAACCGGTTTGTTTCCATGCACAAATGGGCGGACTGAAGGCACCGCCTGGCTAATTCCGGGTTGATTTGAAGTACATTCTCTTCCATGGCTAAAACCTCTGGAAATCCGTCACAATAAGTTTTCCGTTGTCCTTCTTGACCACTACGACTAAATGGAAAGGCAATTCAATCTGTGACCCTTGGCCCCTGGCATCCGAGTTGTAAAGGTTCTTCCCGATAACCTTCACCCAGTAATGGGTCCCGTCCGTGTTCTCCACGCTCGACCGGTCGATCTGCTGGTAGGAGACATAAGCTTTGTTATCCGATAGAAAGGCGACCCACTTGGGGTCCAAAAAAGCTTCCTGGTAATAGGACATCATGTTGTCACTCATAAGACCCGCCACCTTGTCCACCTGATGGTTGATGTCCGTATAACTAATGTTGAAAGCCATAATGCTGAACTTCTCCGCGAAGTCGGTTACGTCCCCGTATTGGGGGTCTTTCCCCACCGTTTGGGAACTACCCACAGAAACATCCTTCTTTGAATCAACAACTTGGGCGGTTTTTCCCCAAAAGAGGGTGGAACCCAAACCAACCACGGCCACAATGAGTCCAATGATGATTTTCCCGGTGTATCCCTTTTTCTTTGGCTCCTGCTCAATGAGGTCAAGAATGGAATGTTCATCCTCCTTTTTCGGTTCAGTCATTTCATTAATACCTCGTCCGGTTTTTTCGAACTCGTTTGGCCGGTTTTATCCTTTTGGGTGGGTTTTAAAACCGTTTTGTTTTCCTTGTCCTCTATCCACTTGGCGATGGCTCCCAAAGTCGCTACCGGGTCCTCATCCGGCGCGTAAGTGTCCAGATAGAGGTCACGGATTGCCGCTTCAGGCCCGTAAGTGGTGGCGATGTGGTAGGCCAATTCGTCGGGGTAGATATTCACGATTCCCTGCCGAAGGGTCTGGTGGATGAGGGCTTGGGAATAGACTCCTTTTACCAAATGGAGATTCATGACCTTTTCCACTTGGGTCGGATTCAATTGGAGCAGGCCTTTGGCGTGTTCAATGTCGTCCCCTACCAGCTTCAGGAGGATTTTGGTTGATGTGTTCTTCAGGATCGCCTCAACACCCTTCACCCCGAAAAACTCCCCAATTTCCTGGGTGGCGAAAATAGGTTGAAGTCTCAAATGCCTTGCGGTCTTGGCGATTCTAAGAAGGAAAGCTAAACCAGCCGGGTATTGGGCCAAATACCAGCACTCGTCCATGGCGAGTTGGGAGAGCCGGTTCAATTCCTTGTTCTGTTTTGCCTTTTGAAGACAGTAATTGGAAATGACGAATACGGCCAAACCCACGGCCTTCTTGTCGTTGTCGCTGATGCCTGACGTGTCGAAAACGATGAATGAATTGTCCGCTTTGATGGTGGATTCCCTGTCCGTCAGGTTGGCGTACATCCCCTTTCCGGTGAAAAGTTTTAAGACTTCTGCTTGTTTGCGGCAGAGATATTGGAACTCGGCGGGAACTTTCTTGTCCTCCGCTTTCTTCAAGAGTGTTTCCTTGAGGTCGGTTAAAAGAGGCACCCGGTTCTCAGTGAGGGTGTTCAGGTAGGTCTGCTTGACGGCTTCCTGAATCAGTGCCTTGTCCAATTCCTCCGTTTCCTCGATACGGTTTTCCTTGATGTTGGCGAGCACCACCCCCAAATACATGATGATGCTGGAAATATGCTCCGGGTCGATCTCCCCTTCCTTCTCTTTAATCTCATCCAAGGGATAATCGAAAATATTCAGGTGATGTTTGCTGTCCAGGTCGTAGTTGAGATACCGGCCACCCGCCAAGCGGCAAAGGGTCTTATACGATTGGGATTTGTCGATAATCATGATGTAAGGGTTCATGGGAAGGTTCTTGATGAGAAGCTGGTTAATGCTGAAGGACTTGCCCGTGCCCGATGACCCCACGACAAGCACGTTCCAGTTCTCCGTTTCCCTTCCCCAAAGGTTCAAATGAACCATTTCCCCCGAAAGGGTTTTACCTATTGGCACCCCATCGGTATCGGCCAGGGGCTCGTATAAACAAGGAATGGCGTTTGCCATGACCGCCGTTGCCTGTAGATGGTCATGGCCCGCCAAGTCGGTGGCCTGGGGGATGGTCGAGAGGAAAAGCCTTTTTTGCTCCGCGTATCCCGAAAGGGGTGGACGTTCTTGAACATCCGGGAAAGGCTCTCATAGCTTGAAGAAAGTTCTTTTTGGCTTTTGGAAAACAAAGTGATGTAGAGGGAAAACTTGGCAAGTGATGTTTTCCTTTCCGAAACGAGGGAAAGAACGCTTTGGCGGTAATCCAGGGCCGCTTGGGCCTCGAAGTTCATCACATTCTTTCGTTTCCACAAGGCCCCCTGGTCGCTTTGGATCTGCTTTTCCACGATGGATTGGGCGTGAAACAAATCCACCCCTTTGATAAAGAAGGAAACCTTGAAATCGTCGGTACGTTCGTAAAGTTCCTGGAAAAATAGGTTCTGCTCATTGAAGGAAGGAAATTCCGTCACATAGAGGGTCTTTCCAAAGTTTTCACCCACTTTGAAAACTTTCGGATCACTAAAATCCCAGGGGATGGGAGAGAGCATTTCCCGTAAGGTTTGAATCCCGTATTCCCCCCCGAATAACCCGAGCCTTTAAGAAGCCTGTCAGGATTCCCACGGAATCTTTCCAGTGATAACTCTTCATATAAGAGGGTGATAATTTCCTCTTCGGTGGCCTCCTGGGGCTCCAAACCCACGATATTGAGTTGCGAAACCCAGGATTTACCGCGCCGAAGGACTTCCTCAATGGGTGTAGTGTTCGCTTCCTTTTGTTTTTTTGAACCCTGTGGCGGGGGAACGGTAAAAAGGACATAAGAGCGGTAATGACAAATCTTTTCATCGGAATAAAACCGCCTGAGCCAGTTCCTTAGAAACTCGGGGTATTGGTTCCTGAAAACCTCCGGTGCATTCTCATGAATCCTTTCTTGAAAACGTCGGATAACGTCTTCAACGTCGGCCAATACCCTCTTAGTCAAGAATTGGACTTCCTCCCCGCTCCTCAAGTCCGCCAAAACCGAATCCAACCTTCTTACCTTTTCCGCTAAAACTTCGGGGTCTTCCATCCAGGGGTCCAACCCTCCGGCTAATTTGAAAAGGCAGGCGTATTGTTCCGGGTTCCTCAAGACGAGGTAACCCGGCCCGACCGACCGAATCCTTAATAACCCGGCGACAGGGTTGTTCTTAGGCTTGGAAGTGAAAAATCTTTTCATGTTTCCAACTCACTTGGTTCCCCTCCGGGGAAGTAGTTCTTCGGTTCGTTGTTGTACCGGATGATGTTTTCCAGGTGCTTTTCAGGCCAAAAACTTCTCATGACGAAATAAAGGGTGGAGAGGGTGAGGATTCCGAAAAAGATTACAAGGGACCCTTCCAGGCCCCAGAAGATCATGAAGCCGACGAAAGCAAAGGCGTCCCCGATGAAAACGAACATCAGCTTGGTGAAATCGGATGAATAAAAGAGGCCCCACATTTTGGATTCCTTCTCAAGGGGTATCGCCATTTAAGCCGTCCCCTTTTCCTGTTGTCCTTGTCCCGGCTTTTTATAGTCTTTTCCTTGTTGGAGCTTCTTTGCGTAATCGGATACGAGCTTTCTTTTTTCCCTCTCATTAGTGGATAGGCTCCCTTCGTTTTGGGAATCCCTTTTCAGGCTTCCCGCAATGGAGTCTCCTGAAAACTTCTTGAGGAAATTTGAAACCGGGTTGTCCTGGCCTTCCGGCTTGGGTCTGCCGCCGATCCCACCCAATTTCGCCATGACGTTCAAACCCTTCATGGTCCTTTGCGCGGCCAAGGCACCACTGGCTGTCCCAACTCCAGGAATCATGGAACCAATGGCCGCCCCAGAGGCGGTAGCCATGGCTTGGCTGGTTTCACCTGTCATCTTTTTCATTGCCCCAAAAGTCCCAAGCCTTGCCTGATTTGCCCCTACGGCAGCCCCCTTGGTGTCACGGGTGAACTGTTTGTAGCCCTCCCCGCTCAAATTCCCTCCCTTGAAGGCAGTGAAAAGGGACGCGAATTCATGGGCGTTGGCGATCAGTTGAAGGCCGGCAAGAACCGCCACCGCCGTCAGAAGGCTGTTGACCCCGATGGTTTCCACCCCCCAATTGATGTTTGGGATCAGGTAAAGTCCGACCAAGGTGATGGCCCAAATCACCGAATAGAGAAGAAGCTTCACGAAGTAACGGGCCGCTCCCCAAAAGATGGGAGCCGTCGAAGGGTGCCCCAAACAGCCGATGAAGATGGGGCCAAGGATGAACAACACCCACAGGTTCAACACCTGGAAGAACTTCGCGAAAATGACCGAGAAACAGACGATGAGCCCCCAGATGGCGACCCCACATTTCAAAAGTCCCGCCGAGAATTGGGCCAACCGGCTTGTCGGTGGAGATGCCGCCGTATTACTTGCTGACCCAATATTGGGAGAAGCCTGTCCCGATTGCTGGGGGAATTGAATCCCGTTATCCTGGATTAACCCTTGGAGCGAAAAGTTGCTTTGGGTCTGGCTAGGGATAACCGGCTGGCTTCCGATGGTATCTGCGCCCTTTGAAATGAGAACGTGGACAAGGGTGGGCATTCCAAGGATAAGAATGATCCCGGCCATGGCCTGGAAAAACCGATGGTTCCCTTTTTCGGACTCCCCCGCCGAAACCGCCGAATAGCAGTTGTAAAAGCCGATCACCACCAACCCTAAGGCAACCAGATAAATAAAATTAAAGGTGATCCCCTGGACCGTGATGAAATTTCCCCGGAAGTCATATTGCGACAACTGGAAGGCGTTGGTCCCACCGCCCGAGTTCAGGTCGATATTCTGGAAACCCTGCAAAACCCCCGATGTCCTCAATGTGTTCTGGTTGTAGATGTAGTAACCCATGGCCGTCATGCCGGTCGTCATGTAGGAAAGAATGGTCGGCCAGCCGAAAAGGCATAGAAACGCCCCCACGAATCCGATCACGATGTTCGGGTCCACAAACCTGTTCCAAAGGCCGGACGACCTCTGCCCCGTGTCGATCACGAAACCCACGATGAGGATGAAAAGCCCCGTCCCACTGGTAATCTTCAGGAGATTCAATACCACCTGGACGGCGTTTGCCCCCGCATTGCTTGAAAGGGCCGTGTAGGTATTGGGTGAGGCCAAATTCGGAATGTATATAAGGAAGGTGCCGATATATTTGTCGTAAATCCCGAACAAAGTCTGCAAGGCCCAATTCCCAATCTTATCCATCCCCTGGGCAACCCAATCCCCCGCGTGTTTCGCCATGGAATCAAATATCCCAGCCGAGACCCCTTCCTCGATTGTCTGGGACGTCGGTCCACTATCTGTGGACAAAACCGATAGGGCATAAGTCTTTGTGGCTCCCAATAGGAAAATGAAGATAAGAGGTGGAAACCATTTAAACATTCAATTTCCTGACAAGACGGAACTGACTGGCCTTGCTCCGAATTCACCCGCCTTGAGGATGACGACATTTAAAACAACTCCCGCCATGAGGATTCCCACGATGGCAAGGACGCTTCCCCAAACCCTATCCTTGGCGGTCATATCCCCCTTGCTGGATTCGGCTAGGTGGTCCAGCACGTTCTTGACGCACTGCAAAATCTTCCAAAGACCGTAAGCGTCCAATAAAAAAAGTATGATCGTCTTGACCGGTGACAATTCCGGCATACTGGTCAAAGCTTGGGGACTTGCCTCCCCCGCGCAAATAAATAGCCAAGCCGTGATCCCGACCGTCTTAATCCAAACAAACCATTTTCTTTTTCCCATTTTGAACTCCTTAAAGTTATTGGGCTGGCGGTGCCCCACCCGCGTTAGCGGAACCCTGGTTTTGAAGTGACTTTACGGTGACTGCTCCCAATTGCTGTAGGCCAGCGCTTCCCCCGGCTAGGTTCGTGTTGGTTCCCGAATTTGTTAAGGCCAGGTCCGGTGATTTGTCCGGCTCCTGCTGATGACCCAATTCCTTGTCCCGACCCTCCCAAGAGTGAGCTTAAATTCGGTATTCCAAGGGCTTGTAATATTTGGGCCACGGCCATGGTCCCCAGTATTCCGCTCAAGCTGGCTATGACCGTCCCGACGATCTGGTTGAAGGATTGCGCCAATGAGCTTTCGCTTTGTGTGGGCTGGTATCCGGGGGCGACATAGGGCTGTGGAACGGCGGCGACCTGGTTGGCCGCTTGGTCGGCCCCTTGGACGTTGCCCGTTTGCAAGGCCTGGGCTTCCTGGCTGTAAAGCGCCCCGACCTGTTGGAACTGGGGATCGTTACTTTGCTTCAATTGGGTTGAATATTGTTGGAGCTGGGACGCGCTTTGTGGCGCAAAAGCCGTCCCAGCCGTATTGGCAAGCTGTTGGCTCAAAGTCGAAAGGCCCTGCATGACCTGTGATTTGACCCAATCCGATTTCGAAGCTTGGTTGTATTGGCTGGCGGTAAAGCATTGTTTTTTTCGGGGACCAAAAGCGTGATTCCTGGAAACCAAGGACGAACGGGCCACCTCAACCTTTGGGAATTGGGAAAGTTGTTTCATCAACCAATCCCTAAAATCGACCACATTTGCCTTCAGTGCCTCCTCCGTTTTGAGGTCATCAGGATCGTTGGAGGCAATCACAGGTGGGTGGGCGACAAACAAAATGAGGAAGATTATGAATATTCGATTCATGCCAACCTTCCATAAAATGGACACAGTTGTTGGTATTGTCCCGATTTCCTCATTCATTCTTTTCATTGAATATCGGGACATTCCGTTCCCTTTTCCTTCCTGGCGAATAACAATTCCGCCACCTCCTGGTGCCTTTCCACGCCGCTTAGGACGATTCCAAAAGGATCTACACCTGGGATTTCAATAAAGAGGTCCCCGATGTTGAAAAGCTTTTGGACGAGGTTTTGTTTGCAGGTGATATCGATGATCTTGTCGAAAGGAATGGCCGTGGAGCGCTTGACCAGGATTCCGGTCTTAATTTCAATCCAATCCGGTCGAATGATGTATTTCGTGGTCGCTAGGAAAATCCAAAGGCAAAGAAGCAGGAATATTTCCAGAATCCAGAATGCCGGAATGACATAGGCAACCTTGACCCCCTGGGGAACCAGGAGGAACAAGGCCAAGGGAACGATGAAAATGGAAAGGTATTGGAAGAAGGAAGGATGGAAAACTTTTATGTCTTCCGTATTTTGTTTTTGGCTTTCCATAACTCACCTTTTATTAATAAAGCTGCACGAATGCGGGATCGCTGTCTTGGGTGACATAGACCGTCAAACCAAAATCCTTGATATAGGGCCGGTCCACCCTGATCCGGCACTTGTAGGGGTTGTCCATTGGGCGCTCCCCCTTTCAGGAAAACTTCCCCTCCGGATTGCCTTTTCAAAAGCCAGCCCTGGATGGTTTGGTCGCATGAAATATCGATGATGAAATTGGGGCCTAAATTGGTAACCAAGGCGCTGACCTTGGCTTCGTCGGTTTCGGTTTGGAAATTGTAGGTTTGGGTCTGGAAAGGGGTTGCCGTGGGGGGCGTCAAAGGTTCGGTCTTTTTCCCCCGGTGGGTGCTGGAAATTCCTCCACTTGGGTTTCCGGCCCAATAGTCGCCCGGAGCCTTATGTTCCATGACCTGTTCAATGGCCCATTGGTCCCTTTCCCGGATTGACACAAAAGGGTTCTCCTCCGCAAATGCGGGAGAAAAGATTAAAAAGAACAAGGGAATCAATTTCCTCAAAACTGGACCCCCGCATCCACGCTAAAGACGTAGGTGTTGTAACCCGGCGAGCGGAGCGGGATTTCAAGCCCGTCCGTCTCGTTCCCGCCACCCACCGGCATAGGTAAGGGCGTATTGATGTTGTTTTGGTTCAACCGCGCGAAGGTGAAATCACCCACGGAATCGGTGATGTTGAAGTCGATGAAAATGGAGCGGATTCTAATCCGGGCCTTCCCGTACAAAGCGTTCTGAGGCAACCCCCCGGTCGGCGGATTAATTCCATTCCCACCCGTAAAGGGATTATTGGGATTGCTGGCAATCGGAACCTGCATTTCCAGAATGATCCGGTCCAGGGACAGGAAATCAAATGTGAAAAGGTGCTCGGCCCTTGCCCCAAAGGTGAAGGCGTTCGTGTCGCCGGAATGCGCGGAATCCTGAGCGCCGTACTCGAAGTAAAGGGTGTAATCCCTTGAGAAATTGGCTTCCCCACAAATGGAATAGGCAGGGTTTCCGCTTACCGAGGAATACTGGAAATCATCTGATGCGCTGCCCCCCAAATTGAAAAGCAGGACCGTCCGGAGATCCCCAAAATTGAGCTTCATTCGGGCCTGCCCCATGAAATACCCTTGGGAACCGTCCAGGACGGCGTCCTGGGCCGAAAGAAGTGTAGGAAAATAGAAGAAACTCAACGAAGTCGGCGGGCTGGAAACGCTCTTGTAATCCTCCACCCCAAAGAAAAACTTGAATGGGATATAAACTTTGATCCCATCCAGCCGCCGTAAACCCATCAGTGGATACCTGCCGAAAAAATGGGTCGTACTAGCGATGTCGGACAAATCCATCCGGCCAACCCTCACCTCAATCCACGGTTCCGAGAGGGAGAAATTCGCTTCCCTGATTTGGATTTCCCCGACGTCATCCGAGCTTGAAAAATCCTTCATGAAACGGACCGTCCCAAGGGCCGAAACGTCGTTCTCGTCGAGTTTCCGGACGGCGGACAGGTCAAATAAGGAATATCCCGAAGTCCCGGTCGCATCACTTGAGTAATGGGCCGCGACGGTCGCGTTAAGGGCCTTTGAGTCGTTGTCCACATGGGGAGGCGGCACCCAAACCGGCTTAGGTGCCGGAGTGGGGGTAGAACTCGGGCTTGGGGTGGGAGTTTCGGTCGGTATTTTCTTGGCGAATGCGCTACCAGAAAAAGCGAATATCAAAACCACTAAAACCAACGCTTTAGTTTTCATACCGACCCCCAAAATATTCATTAAGGAGGTCGGCATAGTCCCGATGTCCTTTAAGTATTTAAAAACGGATAATCGGGGCATGCCTTTATCTCCCTTATGGAATGGTGTAGGTGACCAGCAACTTCGGCTTCTGCTGGCTATTTCCGGTGTTGTCCCAAAAGGCGATAAACCCTGATAGCATCCCGGTTGTTTCGGGTTCAGGCGAAATTAAAATCCCATAGTTATTGTTGCTCTTATTCGCCCAAACCTGGGCCAATGAAGGGGTGATGTTCCATGCTAAAAGAACTTGGTTTGAATTCACTTGGGCAGGGGTCACCGTCACCGCGTCCATGGGGGTGCTCGCGTAATCAACCCCGAGCGTGATAGGGGAGCTGGTACCTCCGTCCCAGCCGTAGGGAGAAACCACTACGTTCCATGTGCTTGAGTCGTTCCAGGTGATTTGTCCGGCGGGGGGTGGGATAACCTGGTGGACACCAAAAACATTGTTAACCCCGGATAAGATCGTTGACGTTTCGGTCGTCAATTGAAGGCTTGCCGCCATGATGTTGGCGTTCACCGGCAAGCCATAGGAAAGGTCAAAACGGATAAGTCCAAGCGAAGGTTGGAAAGTTCCGTTCCCGTACCCGACTTGGATTTCCCCCGTCGCGGGAGCGCTGTTTGGGTTGTTTCCGTCAATCCAATGGGGGTCGCAACCGGTGTACCCCGCGTCCGGGTAAACCCCATTCTCAAGCTCAACCGTGTAGGCCGTGGACCCTGGGCCGGTGGGTCCTTGGGGGCCTGTCGGCCCGGAAGGCCCTTTATCACAACCTGCCAACAAACCAACCAGCGCAAGAAACAGATATTTATTCATAGGTCTATCCTTCAATAAGAATAATTAAAAGCCGTGGCGTTTCCACCGCTGACGGGGACGGCGACTGAGCCCGATTGCCCTTCAAAGGAAACATATAAAGTCGGTGAATATTGGGTGGTGTTCATGGTGAACCCGTAATTGCCGGGTCCAAGGGTAAATTTCGGCCCCCCGCAATCCTGGGTGGCAACCGACTGCCCGGCCATGGAAACGTTGGTAAGACAGCAATTTCCGCTCGTAAACCAAACCTGGAAGGATGAGCAGGCATCCGTGGCGCTGATATAAAGCTCCCCGCTCCACTCAAAAGCATAATTGCTCCCGCAAGTCCCGATTCCCAAGAGGGTGTTAGTCACGGTTACTTTCGCGTTGGAGCTAAAATTTTTAACGATAGTTTGCGCGGCGCTGAAAGCCCTGGGGTAAGGCGTGGGCTCAAAATCGAGAGCTGTAACGGCGAAACTGGGTTGCTGGTCAACGCAATTATTGGCTATGACCGTGACCGTACCGGTGTCGGCATTTCCGAAACCAATTGTTGCCGGGCCAAAAGCACCGCTCCAATTGTTTGGGAATGGTGAAAAAGCTATTTTAGCTGGGACGAAAAGGTTTCCTGGTTGGCTATAAATCAGGTTGAAGGTATAAGGCGATCCAGGGTTCGTGGAAGTGAAGGATTCAGGAACGGTCGGGGTCAAATAAAGCGTCGCCCCCGCCGAATTGAAATTGGCCGTTTCATTGACGACTGATACCGGCATGGTGATCGTGCTCGGTGCAAAGGGGAAGGGTGTTTGAGCCGGGACCACAAAAGTCCAATTGCCCACTTCCAGGTAGGGCGGGTTGAATATGGCTATCCCACTGGCCGTGGTCGCTTGGCTGAAAACCGTAACCCCGGAAGGCGGGATCGCCTTAACAACCAAGTTAGGTACGGCTATCCCCTTATCTTCAACAAAGACGTTGACAGCGCCATAGATGCGGACCGGAGTCGGCGTGAAAGCGATATCGTAAGGTGTGGAGGGGCCGTTGTTTTTACAGCCAGTTGAACAAACAAAAGCAGAAAATGCGGCAAGCAATATTCCCAAAATGATAATTATATTTTTTCCCATAAATTCTCCAAAGGCATAACGGGCTCCCAAAGCTTTCTTTTGGTTCTTGCCCGAATGACAGGATGTTTATTATGGGTTTTCCGTTTTATTTATATACACGGCTATAACCGTGTATTTTGAAAATGGTTTTGATTAGAAAATGCTAAATATGAAGAAAAAAATATTGAATGAAGGCGAAGAAATTTTTCTCAGAAATGTCGGCCACCGGATCGCGGAAGTACGAATTAAAAGGGGTCTTTCCCAAGCGCAAGTCGCCGAAAAAAATAACACCCATTCACATCAAGTCCAAGAATGTGAGACATTAAGAAATATGACACTTTTGACCATATACCGGTTCAAGGAGATTTTGGGATGTCCTGCTTGGGAATTCTTCTTAGAGCCTAAAACGTCCCGGCAAGGACCGGGCCGCCCTAGGAAAAGACTGTTGAACCAAAAACGTTAAAATAAATTGGGTCATCCAATAGGAAAAACCAAAAGTATTTCCAGACCATACTTTCCAACAACATTTGAGGGTGTATTCCTCGGTTTGCCACTGGTGGCCGCAGGCGGGGTCCTTGCACATCCAGGAATTCGTGATGGTTTGCCCGACAAAAACAACCTGCTCCCGGCGGTTGATCTCAAATCCCTGGTTGAGGACGAAAAGGTTGTTTGAATAAAGGACGCCCTCATCCACCCGGTCAACAGTCCTTCTCACTTCGCTTTTGTCGGTGATTTCCCAATTCACGAGTTCCTTTTTGAAGAAGCCCTTGCATTTAACTCCGCCCTACATGCCCCGACTTGCTCCCCGTAGCTTTAGCGAACGGGTAAGCTTTGGCGCAAGGGGGAGCCTGCCTGCAGTAAGTCTATAGGACTGGTCAAACCTTTCAGGGCCCATCACGCCCCAGTCTCTTGAAAAACCATGTGAAGGCGACCCGGTCAAAACCATTTTGAGTATTGTATGAAGGCGATGTTTGCGGTTAAACACGAAGAATATATTTTCCAAACTTATTGAATTACGCGGATTAGATTGTTGCTAGAATCCGCGACGTAAACGGTTGTTCCTGCCGAATTCACTGCCACCCCAGCGGGATAATTGAATAACGCCGTGGCCCCTGTTCCATTGGTGTATCCAGTAACCCCTGCCGATCCCGCCAGCACCGACACAACGCCACCAGAAGTAATTTTCCGTATCACGTGGTTGCCATAATCTGCGACATAAACATTTCCCGAAGAATCAACAGCAACTCCAGAGGGATCATTAAACGATGCGGCGGTTCCAATTGCGTTGGTGGCCCCGGCAACACCCGCTTGCCCAGCCAGAGTTGACACCACCCCTCCGGAGGTAATTTCCCGGATGAGGTGATTGCCCGCATCCGCGACGTAAACGTTACCGGAGAATCGACTGCGACTCCTAAGGGATCGCAAAATGATGCAGAGGTACCAGTTGCGTTGGTTGATCCAGTAACCCCTGCCGACCCCGCCAGGGTCGTTACCACACCGGCTGGTGTGATTTTCCGGATTACACTGTTGACTACATCCGCGACGTAAACATTCCCTGAGATATCTACCGCTACGCCATCGGGATAATTGAATAATGCGCCGGCACCTGTCCCGTTGGTGGCCCCTGTACCCCTGCCGACCCCGCAGGGTCGTCACCGCGCCGCCAAGGGCAATTTTCCTAATCAGATAATTACGCCTATCCGCGACGTAAACATTTCCAGTTGAATCCACCGCGACTCCATGGGGCCAATAGAACGATGCGGCGGTGCCTGTTGCGTTAGTAGAACCAGATGTTAATTGACCCGCCAAGGTCGATACCACTCCCCCTGAGGTAATTTCCCGGATCATATTGTTGATCTGATCCGCAACATAAACATTTCCAGAAGTATCCACAGCGATTCCGATGGGTCCAAAAAACGTTGCGTTGGTTCCGTTTGAATTAGTTGAACCAGTAACCCCCGCTAACCCCGCCAAGGTCGTCACCGTAACACCACTGCTACCAGAATTTGGTGTGGGGGTTGGATTATTCAAAACTAAAGTAACCGGACCCGGATTTGAAGGAGGTTTAGTTCCGCAGGCAAATTGGTGGAAAATCGCAAACAAAATTATACCACCAAAAACAAAAAGTCTTTTCATATGAACTCCTTTTAAAATTAATTCTTTCCGTCACGGCACATGGATAAAACGGGACCACCAAGAAGGATTTACGGTGCGATGTCGCCAAAGGAAATTCCAATTACTTGTTGTGCTAGTTGAATAACTCGATTCCGTGACAGTAATTGTTCCGTCTCCATTTACGCTTTCCACATAAGCGACATGGCCCGCTGACCACCCGGTGGTAACATCTAATCCGGAATTTCCCAGATGACCTTCTCTGAAAACATTGCCGGGTAATTTGTTTCTCATTATATCGCCCCCCCCCGCTTCTTCCATCCGAATCCGGAATTTTCCGTCCTGGGCCACTGAAATAAGCCCCAGGAAAAGGTTTCTGTGCCCAAAAAAGCTGAAATTGACCTTCTGGAAAGCCAATTCTCGTTGTGAGCGCACACCTATCCTGCGGTAGTCGCTCGGGTTGAAGCCTTGATGCCTTCCTGCGGTTATCGCAGTACTGGCGCTCGCGGCCTTACCATTGCCAGTAGCCGTATCCGATTGAGGATTTCAGCAAACAGGCGTCGGGAAACCATCACCTCCGCCATCTGGAAAATAACGTACCGCGAATGACGGATGACATTAGCCCCGATCTTGATGAGTTTTTCCCTCAAGGTCGTTAGCGACCAATGTTTCACCAGTTCTGGCAGTGCCAGTCGGCGCAGGAAGTTGCCCAGATTGTAGGCCAGGGCGAATAGTTGTAAGCGCACTTGGTTGTCCGCGAAGTCGTGGCAGCTTAGTCTTGTCCACTTCATCGCATACTTTCCCTCTTTGATCCACTGCTCAGCCGTGCCTCTTCCGTTGTAGAATTTCACCACCTGGGGTGCCGGTCGTCGCATGTTCGTTACGATGAAACCCACCTTTGGGAACAATTCCCCGTTGTGATGTTCGATCTTCGCCACCACGCGGCGGGGTTTGTCCCAGCTGACGGCTTGGTATTGGAAGCTGTGAAACCGGACAACCGGCTTGTGGGAGGGGCGGCCCACGGGACGGGTTAAAAATGGCTCGATTTCCCGTTGGAGTATGGCATTGGCAGGTTGGCGGATCGCGTAAAGATATCCTTCGTCTTCTAGGTATTCGTATAGTTCCTGACGGGCGAAAGCCGCGTCACCCCGGAAAAACCGGCTGATGGAAAGACCCCGGTAGCGGGCAACTACCGGTTCAAGAACCGAACGCCATTCGTGGGCACTGGCCACATTGCCGTTGCGCAACATAGCCCGTTCCAAATCGCCGAACTGGTTGAAGCAAAACAGGGGATGGTAACAGGTACAGCCAAAGTAACCGTTGTACAAGGAACCTTCCTGATCCCCGTAGGTCTCGCTCACTGAGCTATCCATGTCGAGGATGATCTGTTGTATGGGCTTTTTCTCATGGACTCCATCGATCCATTGGCCCGATAAGTCAATTAAGCCGGTCAAATTCTTCGACTGGGTGAGGACCTCCGTCTCGAAACGACCCATCTGGCTGGTGGTAAGCGTCTTGTTGCACCATCTAGCCAATCCTGCCACCCTCCCGTAGAAACCACCATGGAGACCAATCTTGTCTAGGGAGGAAAACCATGGCGAAGCAGAGCAAATTCCGGAATAAAAAGCGGTGGGAGGAGGTTTTGCGGGCCTGGAAGCGTAGTGGCCTGAGCGGATCGGCCTATTGCCGTAAAAGTCGGATCAGCCCGCCAAGCTTTTACGCCTGGAAAAGACGGTTGGCCGGTCCCCAGAGCCCTGTGGTTCGGGGTCGCCAGGCCTTCCTGCCCGTTTCAGTAGTGACTGCGGGTGGCGAAACCCATCCGGTTGTGGAATTGACCCTTTTGAACGGCCGGGTTTTGAGGCTGTACCGGGAAATGCCCGCCCCGGCGTTGGCTGAATTGGTCCGAGCCCTGGAGGAAAAGGCGTGCTGACCCTCTCGGCGGGCATCCGAGTATTTGTGTGTACGAGAGCGGCGGACATGCGCAAGGGGTTTGACGGCCTGTCGGCCCTGGCCGGTGAGGTGATGAGGCAAGACCCTTTGAGTGGGCACCTGTTCGTGTTCCGCAACCGGCGGGGGGACCGGCTGAAGGTGTTGTACTGGGGCGGGGATGGGTTGTGCCTGTGGTACAAGCGCCTGGAAGCCGGGACCTTCGAGATGCGCCAAGGTGAAGGAACGTGCGTGGAGATGAGCCCGGCGGAGCTTTCGATGCTCATCGAGGGAATCAGCCTGGCGAGAGTACAGAGGCGCAAACGGTTTAGCCTGGGCCTGTCGCACAAACCCCAACCGGTGATGGCGTGATGAAGAATTTTTGAAGTTGTTTGAAACTTCGGGAGAGGTTGGTGCGTCTCAAAGAGCGATGCCAACCTCTCCTCTTACTCTTCCCGATTTAAAAACCCTTCCTGATGATTCCGCTTCCCTAAAATCCCTCGTCCTAAGTCTTTTCGAAACCTTGAAGGATCAGGGTGAAACCATTGAACGCCTGCGGCACCAACTCTACTTGGCCGCAAAAAGTCGGTACGGTCGCAAGTCCGAACAATTCAACGATGCCCAACTGTCGATTTTTCTCAAAGAGATCGAAGAACGGTTGGGGCAGATGACCGCAGCCCAAAAGCCCCAAGAAGAAACCGAAACGCTGACCTACACGAGGAAGAAGGGCCATGGGCGAAACAAGCCGCCCGAGAACCTGCCCATCTTGCGGGTGGAACACCCCCTGAGCGAGGACAAGAAGACCTGCCTGGAATGCCAAAAACCCCTGACGAAGATGGGCGAGGACGTGCGAAACACCCTGGAACACATCCCGGCGGTCACCTATATCCGCCAGGATGTCCTGGAAAAATGGGCCTGTTCCTGCTGTAAGAATGCCCCGGTGACCAGTGAGGCGCCGGTGAGGCCCATCGAGCGTTGCATCGCGGGTCCTGGGTTGCTGGCCCAGGTGGTAACGGCGAAATACGCAGATCACCTGCCGCTTTACCGCCAAGCGGAAATATTTGAAAGAGGGGGCCTGGAAATAAGCCGTTCCACCTTGTGTGGCTGGGTGGGAGCAGTGGCGGGATTGTTGGAACCCTTGTACGAGGCCATGAAACAGGACGTGCTGGAATCCAAGGTGATCCACACGGACGATACGCCGGTGCCATACCTGGACGACGGCGCCCCGCCGGGAGCCTCAGAGCCCCCGGGATCGGTGGGGCAAAGGGACGAAGAGGAAGATAAACATAGTAAGGCGAAGACAGGCCGCCTGTGGACCTACGTGGGCGACGAGACCCACGCGAACATTGTCTATGAGTTCACGGAAAATAGGCGGGCGGAGCACCCGAAGGCTTTCCTGGGCGATTGGAAGGGGTATCTCCAGGCGGATGCCTACACGGGGTATGACTGCATGTTCAAGCCCGAAAAGGCGGTGGAAGTGGCTTGTTGGGCGCACGCCCGAAGGAAATTCAACGAAGCCAAGGTGTCGGACAAGAGCCGCTCCAAGATGGCCATGGCTTTCATTCGAAAACTCTACGAGGTGGAGTGGGAGGCGGACGAAAAGACGCTGGATACCGCCGGGTGGCAGGCCTTGAGGGCCGAGAAATCCAAACCGATCTTGGAGGCCTTCAAAGAGTGGTTGGACACCCAGGCGCTCGTGACCTTACCCAAGAGCCCCTTCGGTGAGGCCTTGACTTATGTGTTTAACCAATGGGACGCCTTGAACCGGTATGTAGAAGACGGCGATTTGAACATCGACAACAACGCGGCGGAGAGGGCACTTCGGTGTGTGGCGGTGGGCCGCAAGAACTGGCTGTTCGCGGGGAGCGTTGCGGGCGGCGGGTGGGCGGCCATCCTCTACAGCCTGGTGGCTTCCTGCAAGCGCCACAAAATTGATCCTTACTTTTATCTTCGCGACATTATCAGCCGGGTGAAAACCCACCCCATGAGCCGTATCCGAGAACTGTTGCCCGCCACCTACGTCCTCGGCCCCGTCCCGGAAACGCCGGTCTTCCAGACTGCCCGACCAGATTCCACCGAAAAAACGCCTACCATGCTTGCCCCTCACTAAACATATGGCCTGACAGGA
>CAWHOE010000041.1:0-10842 GCA_963830915.1 candidate division FCPU426 bacterium | reverse complement strand
TTGAAGGGTTCCACTTCCTTGTTGATGAATCGATGGTCCAACCGCTCGAACACTTCCCGCCGCAATATCTCCTTGAGGCTCTTGAAGTCGATGACGAATCCTGTCTCCGGATGGACCGGACCCTTGACCGTCACGCGTAACCGATAGGAATGGCCGTGGGGATATTGGGAAGCCTTGGGATCGTCCGCCCGGAACCCCGAGCATTTCTTGAAGATCCCCATGTTTTTTTTACGGTTCCACTTAGGATTGTGCAGGTAATGGGCGGCCTCGAAGGATATTTCCTTGGTCAGTTCGATGAACGGCTGCTTCATGGCAAAACCTTTCTCAAATAAAGTTGGGGGACGCGGAAATCAGCTTTCGGAAGATTCCTGGAACTTCTGGGCGATGGGAACCCTGCGGCCGATCCCAAAGGCCTTGGTCGTGACCTTCAACCCCGGGGCCATCTGCCGGCGTTTGTATTCGTTGACGTTGATCATCCTCAGGATGTCCTTGACCATTTTTTTATCGAAACCGGCTTTCTCGATCTTGAACGGCGGCTGGTTCTCCTCGATGTAGAGGCGAAGCACCCCATCCAGCATGTCATAGGGAGGCAGGCTGTCCTGGTCGGTCTGGTTGGGTTTCAACTCGGCGGAAGGCGGTTTGGTGAAAACGGCATCGGGAATGACCGGTTCCTTTCGGTTGGCGTATTGAGCCAATTGATAGACCATGACCTTTGGCACATCCGAGATCACCGCCAACCCTCCGCACATATCCCCGTAAAGGGTGCAATAACCTACCGACATCTCGCTTTTATTGCCGGTGGACAGGACCAAACGGCGGAATTTGTTGGAAAGGGCCATCAGGATGAGTCCCCGGATGCGGGCCTGTAGGTTTTCCTCGGTGGTATCGGAAGGCTTATCGCCGAAAACAGGTTTCAAACTGGCCAGGGCGGTCTCATAAAGAGGGGTAATGGGGATCTCTTTGAAATCTATCCCCAGGGCGGAAGCCAGGGAGCGGGAATCCTCGATGGATCCTTTGGAAGAAAAGGGGGACGGCATGGTGACCCCCATGACATTCTCGGGGCCGAGGGCTTCCGCCGCCAGGGCCGCCACCAGGGCCGAGTCGATCCCGCCGGATAAACCAATGAGGACCTTCTCAAAACCGCACTTTCTCACGTAATCCCTGGTCCCGGTGACCAGCGCCTGGTAAACGCGCGCGGTCTCACTGGCAGGGAGAGGCGTCTGTTTCATGGAAGGATTTTCCGTGTCATAAATGAGCAGGTCCTCCTCGAAACTCTTACCCAGGTCAAAAAGGTTTCCGCCCGAGTCCATGACCATGCTGCATCCGTCGAAGATCAATTCGTCATTGCCGCCGACCAGGTTGCAATAAAGGATGGGAGCCTTGGTTTTGGCGGTGACGTCCTTCAGAAGCCTCTGTCGGACGGTCAGTTTGGCGGCGTGGAAGGGAGATGCAGAAAGATTCAAGACCAGGTCCGGTTTGTCCTTGGCCAGGGTCTCGACCGGATCCTTGGCGTATAGGCGGTGGGAAAGAACGCCCTCCACGTTCCAGATATCCTCGCAAATGGTGACGGCGATCCGCAATCCTTGATAGACGAAGGGAGGTTCGGGTTTGGGCGCCGGGGCGAAATATCGGGCCTCATCAAAGACGTCGTAATTAGGTAGTAGGACTTTTTTGTAGGTATGGAGCGTCTGGCCGTCCTTAACGGCCACAGCGGCGTTGAAAAGAGGATTGCCGGATTCCTTGTTCTCCAGGATGGTCCCGACGACGGCCACGATCCCGACGGCTTCCTTGGCCACGCGGGCCAGGGCCTTTTGGGCGGACTCGAAAAAGGAGAAACGGTCCAGCAGGTCCCGGGGCGGATAGCCGGTCAGGGTCAGTTCGGGGAAAAGGGCCATACCGCACCCGGCCGCCTTCGCTTTTTTCAAATAAAGCGATATCTTCCCGACGTTGCCGTCGAAATCCCCCACGGTGGTATTGATCTGACACAGGGCGACCTTCAAGGAAAACCTTTCTCAACCAAGGTCCGGCTAGTGTAAAGTTAATCCAGTGCCTTGTCAAAAGGGAGGTTGGCTTGGTTTACGGTGTTTTGGCCGATACCCAAGGCGTGCTGACGATGGAACAGAATCCGCTCGCTCCGAAAGGTCTTCAAGGGCGTGGACGCCATCCTGCATGCCGGGCCGGTAGGCGACATGAGGGTAGTCCACCAATTGATGGAGATCGCCCCCACCAAAGCGGTGTGCGGGAACGCGGAAAGCTCCATCGTTCGTTCCGACCTTTACGTGCGCATCGCCTGGAAACAGGGACCGCTCACCATGGGCCTGGTCCACGGCTATGGAAAACCCCACGGGCTTAAACAGTGGCTTTTGAAGCAGTTCGAGGACGCCCCAGTCCAGATCATCGTTTATGGCTGCAACTTTGAACCCACCAGCCGACAGATCGGGGAGACGTTCTTTTTCAACCCAGGTTCCTTTTCCGGCCGACTGCCCGATGGGGCTAGCGAGAAAGGGCCATCCCGAGTGGGGTTGTTGTTCATCCAGGGAAAGAAAGTGGACGGCCAGGCGGGCATTAAAGCCGTCTCGTGATCCTCGGCGGCGAAGAAGAAAGCCGAAACTTTTGATATAGTTGTCCCATGAAATGGCGATTGATCCCTTCTTCCCACATACCTTCTAACGGTCAAATGGAATATGACCGGCAACTCCTGGAATCCTTTCAGGAAGGCGACAATCCTGTCCTTCGTTTCTTTTTTTTCGACCGACCTACCCTAACGCTGGGAAGGCTGGAAGCCAGACGGTTGAAGCTCGAAGGTCTTTCCTTTCCCTATGAGATTCCGTCCTACGGGAGGCAGGGCGGTCCTGCATGGTCCGGAGGACCTTTGCTACGCGGTGGTGGCAAGCAAGCAAGACCCATTGACGGGCGGCGACTTGATCGATAGTTATTGCAGGATCGGACACTTGTTGGCCCGGGGGATCCAAACATTGGGCCGGGATGTCCGCATGGTCGAGGAAAAACATACGAGCATGGGGGATGTCCATTGTTTCTCCGCGCCCTCCAAAGCGGAACTGACCTTGAACGGCAAGAAGGTGGCGGGCGGGGCCCAGGCCAGGAGGGGCGGGGTTTTCCTTCAACAGGGAGTCCTCTTGCTCAGCGTGTCGCCGGAATGGAAAAAGGCGTTCCCGGGAGCGAGCCTGGAGGGAATGACCGGCTTGAACGATCCCCAGGATTTGTCCCTCATTACGCGGGAGCGTTTGGAAAAGGGCCTGATCGATTCGTTCGAAAGGGCTGGCGCTCGATTTGAAAGGCCTTGACGTACCTTCCTCCATCCCGGAAGCTATAAACTTAAAACGACTTTTGAACCACCAAGGCACCAAGGGCACCAAGAAAAACAAAAAGATGTCTTAATAATTCAAAAGCCGAATCAAGGATATTGGTTTTTAATCCCGATTGAGGAATGTGTTCCGATGAAAAATTTCGATGTCCTGGTGGTGGGAGGCGGTCCGGGTGGCTATACCACCGCGCTACGGATGGCCGAAATGGGTAAATCGGTCGTACTTTTCGAGAAAAAAAAGATCGGCGGCGCCTGTCTGCATGTGGGATGTATCCCGACCAAGCTCCTTCAATCCGCCGCTTCCCGTTACCACGCCCTGGTGAAAGAGGGAAAGTCCTGGGGCATCGAGGCCCAAGGGGTCAGTTTCAATTTTCAAACCCTGGTGGAACGCTCTCAAAAGACAATTTCGATCCTGGAGAGGGGCATCGTCTCCCGTCTCGCCTCGGCTAAAGTGGAAGTGGTCCAGGGAACGGCGACGGTCAAGGACCCCGACCTAGTGGAATGCGGTGGTGAAGAGTACCAGGCGCCTTTGCTCATTTTGGCGGTGGGTTCCCGTCCTCGACATCTCCCATCCTTCCCGATCGGGGGGAATATTGTCACCAGCGACGAGCTTTTGAGCCAGCCCCGCCTGCCCAAGTCCATCCTCATCATCGGGGCCGGGGTCATCGGTCTGGAATTCGCCTGCCTATACGCCCAACTGGGAGTGAAAGTTCGGGTGGGGGATATCCTTCCTAAGATCATCCCGACCATGGACCAGGAACTGGCGCAGGTCCTCATGAATTCGCTCCAGAAACTGGGGGTCGAGATGGAGATGGGAGTGCCTGAGGTAAAAGCGAGGGATGAGGAATTGATCCTGGTGGCGGCGGGACGAGTGCCCAATATCGACCAGGCCGGCATCCCGAGCCTGGGTTTAAGGACCCAAGGCGGGAAGATCATGACCGATGAGTATCTCCAGACCTCAGCGCAAGGCGTCATCGCCATCGGAGACCTCACGGGGAAATTCCCCTATGCCCATACGGCTTATGAGCACGCCAGGATCGTGGCTCACAACCAAACCATCGGATCGAGGCCGGAAAGAATGGACGATACCAAGGTACCGCATGTGGTCTTCACCAGTCCGGAAATGGCCTCGGTCGGATTGACCGAGGTGGAAGCCCAGGCCAAGGGCCTGGATGTGAAAGTCCGGAAGAATAACTTCGCGGCCAACAGTAAGGCCCGGATTTTAGGCGAGATCCAAGGCTGGAGTAAAACGCTGACCGACGCTAAAAGCGGGGAAATACTGGGCATTCATCTCGCGGGGCCGGAAGCCACCGACCTCATCGGTGAGGCTTGCGTCCTGGTGAGCCGGAAAGTTACAATGGATCAGTTGGAAAGAGTCATTCACCCTCATCCGACCTTGAGCGAGATATTCGGGGCCCATTGAGACAAGGAACAAAGATGAAAGCTTGGTTCGGCTTATCCTTAATCGTGTTCGCTTTGGTCGTCACCAGGGTGTACGCCGATCCGCCCCTGCACGTCCTGGCCAGTGAAAGCCACACGACCCACTTCAAATGGAAATGGCCCTATGAACCGGTCAGTACCTATACCTCCGTCCAGACCAAGCCCTATCACACCATGGGACGGATCGTTTATTTGACCCACGAAGACCTGACCAAGTACCGTTTCTACCACCGCCAGAATGTTTACACCAATGAATGGGGGTACTATTTCCCACCGGGAACGAAATTGTCCAGCCGTCAGCCCATCCAGTCATTCGAGGCTCCCCCCTATTGGATCGGGTATACCCAGCAGAAATAGCCAGATTGGTCCGGATCTTATCTTCTTTGTAACACCCCAAGCGAGTTTGCGTAACCTTCCCTTAACAAGCCCAAACGACAATCATCTTGAGTCAAACTCAATATTTTTCCCACACCGACCCAAAGTTTGATGCAGAGATTGGCGTCAAGGGGGAAACTATGTTGAAGTTGGACCAATTCTCAGAAAGCGTGTTGTTCCAATGCGACCGTTGCCGGTTCATCGGGGAACTGATCACCGAGATCGTTGAGGAAGAAGGTCATTACCACTGCTGGAAATGCCTGAATGAGATCAATCAGGCCGGAAAAAAAGTGGAGAAAGTAGAGGAGGAAATTTGCCAATGATGGAAACTTTGATAGCCGAAAAACCGACGGCGCGTTGTGTTGAATGCCAGAAGATCGGGGAATCCCATTTCTTTTTCGTCGATGAAAAAGAGAACAGCCATTGCCTGTCTTGCTGGTGCGAGAAGAGCCAAAGCCGTAAAAGAACCGATCGAATGGTCGTCGTCGAACTGTAAGTTAAGTCCTTCCACAGCAGTCCTACGCGGTAACTATCCTCAAAAGTCTAAAAATATTTATCCCGGCCCATAGGGATAAATCCCTTTTTTTCCAACGAATCCTCGCTTCCGAACTTGACGTTCGGGGGAGGAACGATATCGTTTGTTGGAGTTCGTTAATGGATGATAAGATTTAAAAAATAGCCGCTGACCCAGGAACGATCATCCGTCGAAGGATTCCGCCGATCCTATGATCCCCAAAAACGCCAAGTTATGGTTCTATCTTTTCGTTTCGCTGGCCGCCTTTTTCCCCTGCTTGTTCCTGGGGCGGTCTTTTTTTGACGGGGACCTGATCAATCAATATGGTTTTTACCGGTTCTTGCTCCAAAAGGGGTTGTTCCATGGACAGATTCCTTTTTGGGACCCCTATCTACAGGCGGGCCAGCCTTTTTTCGCCGACCCGAACGCCATGGAATCCTATCCTCTCCTATACCCAACCCTCCTATTCCCTTTGGCCTATGGGTTAGGGGTCTTTTTTTTCATACACTTGTTCCTGGGACTTTGGGGAGCGGATCATTGGTTGGGGGCCTTGGGGCTTTCGGAAAACGCCAGACGGGTCGGAGCCCTGACATTCGCTCTCTCCGGATTTTTCTGGTGGGAGATCATCCATCCCCCCATTCTCGCGGCCTTCGTCTGGCTGCCCTGGTTCCTGGGAGGATTGGAAAAACTGGCGAGGGTGCCTAAACCCACCTATGCCCTGGGGACAGGATTGGCTTACGCTATGCTTTTTCTATCCGGGAATCCACAGATGTCGATCAGCGCTCTTTACGGCGGGGGACTCTACTTCCTTGTTCGTTGTTTGAGCGAGGGCAGCCCTTGGAGAATAAAGATTTGGAAAAGGGAAGCCTATCCAAAATCCCTTTTTCTATTGTTCATTCTATTGTTCGGGACCCTGCCCCTTTGGATATTGGGAATTCCTGCCTTGGAATTCCTCAGGCTTTCGGACAGGGCGTTGGAAGGCCGGAATTTCGCCCTTCAATTCGCGGGATTGACCTTGGACCCGACCAGGTATTGGCAGGCGTTATTCCCAGCGCCGTTGGAAAAGGCGGGACAACTCCAGCTCTTGAGCGTTGAGAATGGATTGAATAACAGTCTTTTCATCGGCCTCTGGGCTCCGTTCTTTTTGGCCTGGTCCCTGAAAGGGAAAAGACGAGAGCTATCCGTATTCACGATCCTATTCGGCTTGTTATTTATTTGCGCGGGACTTGGGAACCACCTGCCCTTTTATCCTTTCATTTGCCAATGGGTCCCGGGTTTCAGTATCCTTCGGGGGCCTTTCCGGCTGGTATTCCTGACCACGGCTTTTTTCACCTTGGCCGCTGGGATTGGTTATGAAAATTATCTGGAGAGCTTGAAGCGGAATCGGGTCATGGCGATCGCTTCAGGAGTAGTTTTCACCCTCCTATTGTTTGGGATAGGCGGGGGTTCCGGGTTGTCCTGGCCGTCAGGCATTTTCCTTTTAATATCGGCGGTTGATTTCGTGTGGGGCAGCCACGGGAAGAACACCTGGGTTGGGACCGTATTTCCCGTTCTCCTAGCTCTTTCACTTATCGCCAATGGTTGGGTATCAGGATCTTCCCGGCTAGGGCCATCCTCCAATTTTGATTTCGCCAAGAATCGGCCAGAGCTGGCCCCATTGGCCGCATGGTCGGACCATTCCCGCGTTTTCATCGGGGACAACATCCCTTATCCGGTCCAGGCTTCTTCCGGGCCCCAGGTCCTGGAACTGCCCTCGGAAGTTTCCATCGCCATGAATATCCGTAACGTTGGGGGGTACAACCCATTCAACCTGGCCAAGATGGGAAATCTTCACACCATCCCTTTCGACCATTTCACCCGTTTATGGGCGGTCAAGGGGTTCGTGACGGGTAACGAAAAAGGGAAGGTGACTGGGTTTGAAAGACAGGATTGGGGACCTTTGCGTGTTTACACCAGTCAAGAAGACCATCCTTATCTTTTCTCCCCCGAAAGTTCCCTGAACTATTCAGGGGAGGATCGGGTTTTGGAGGCCATGCGCCAGAAAAATTTCGACCCAGCCAAGCAGGTCCTTTTTTCCGACTCTGGACCGATCAAAGCGGCGGTTCCAGGGGCTGGTCTTAAATACTCGTGGGAAAAAGAAGGAACCGATGAGGAGAGCTTCCGTGTGGAATTGGGCCGGGACAATTGGGTCGTCTTTTCCGAGGTCAATTATCCCGGGTGGAAAGCTTGGGTCGACGGGGTTTCCGTCCCAGTGGTGACCGCGGATTATCTCTTGCGGGCGGTTTATGTGCCAAAAGGGAAGCATCTGGTGCAATTCAGTTTCCAGCCAGACTGGCTTTTACCGATCCAACTGGGGGGGGTCTTGTGGCTGGCGGGCCTGCTTTGGTTCAGCCGTAATCGAAAGAAATGGGATAAGTCTTTCGCTTTATAGTTCAGACCTTAGGCCATATCCACCAATTTGTGATTGGGACATTTCTTCATGGTGTATTCCTTATCCCAGGCGGTCTTGAAAAGGATGACTGGGCGTTTGTTCTTGTCCCGGGTCTTCAAAATCTGCACAGGGGCGTCGAAGGTGTCAGGGTCGCCCACCAGCCAGGCGCTGGATTGGTAAGGCAGAAGGTCCAACTGGGTTTCCACCCCGTACTCGTTCTTCAACCGGTATTGCAACACATCGAACTGAAGCCTTCCCACGGCGGCCACATAAAAGTCCAGCTCGTCCCAGCTTCTCAAGAGCTGGACCGTGCCTTCCTCGGTCATCTGCTGGACCCCCTTGTCGAACGACTTGCGCTTTCCCACGTCCTTGGGCCGTAGGTGGGAGAAGATCTCGGGTTGGAACTGGGGCAGGGGTTTGTAGTTGAAACCGCCTGTCATGGAAAGGGTGTCCCCAATGGAAAATAATCCAGGGTTGATCACGCCCACGATATCCCCCGGGTAGGCCACGTCCACCGTGTTGCGGTCCTGGGCCAGCATGGAATGGGGCCGGGAGAGGCGCAGTTCCCGATCAAGCCGGTGATGTTTCACCACCAGGTCGCGCTCGAAACGTCCGGAACAGACCCTCATGAAAGCGGTGCTGTCCCGGTGTTTGGGATTCATGTTGGCCTGTAGTTTGAACACATAGGCCGAGAAGGGTGTTTCCACCGGGTCCACCGTGATTTCCCCGTCCTTGGGGGTGTCGGCGGGCCTGGCGCCGGGGGCGGGCGCCATTTCCACGAACGCGTCGAAGAAGGGCTCCACGCCGAAATTCGTCAGGGCGGACGCGAAAAAGACCGGCGTCACCTCGCCATTGAGGAACTTGTCCCGGTCGAAGGGGTTGCCCGCCACTTCCAGAAGTTCCAGGTCGTGGCGCATTTTTTCCAAAAGCTCCGGGATAAGATGGTCCTTGAAGTTGGGATCGGAAAGGGTAACGCGTTCCACGGAAGCCTTGGCGGCGCCTCCCACGGATTTCTTGGCGAATAGAGAGCAGCTCCTGGGTTCGGCGGTCCACCACCCCGGCGAACTCCCGCCCCGATCCCACCGGCCAGTTGATGGCGGAGGAATGGATTCTCAGGACCTCCTCCACTTCCTGCATCAGGTCCAGGGGTTCCCGGCCCGGCAGGTCCATCTTGTTGATGAAGGTCATGACCGGGATGCCCCGAAGTCGGCAAACATCGAAAAGTTTCCGGGTCTGGGTCTCCACGCCCTTGGCCGCGTCGATGACCATGATGGCGCAATCGGCGGCGGTGAGGGTCCGGTAGGTGTCCTCGGAGAAGTCCTGATGGCCCGGGGTATCCAGCACGTTGATGATGGCTTTTTTATAAGGGAATTGCATGGCGGAGGCCGTGATGGAGATACCCCGCTCCTGCTCCATGCCCATCCAATCGGAAACCGCGACCTTGCCTCCCTTGCGGCCCCGCACCATGCCGGCGGTCTGGATCATCCCTGAATAAAGAAGGAGCTTCTCCGTCAGGGTGGTCTTGCCGGCGTCCGGATGGCTGATGATGGCGAAAGTACGCCGTTTGGCGATGGCGTTCTTGATCTCGTTGCTCAAGGCTAGGTCGTTCATAGGGCGCGCATGATAGCAAATTTCCATGTCACCTCAACATGGATGACTATTGATGGAGTGGAAAAGGGCCATTAAACTGAGTCGGTCTTTTCAGGAACCAAGCGAGGTATGGATTGTCCTTCATCCAAAAGGTCTTTCGAGAGCTCTATATTTTCTGGAAAATGCGCTGGTTCCTGGTGGTGTTGTTGGCGCGGCTTTTGGCCTTTATGTCTGGAACCAAAACCGCAATGAGGTCGTCCTATGGTGCACCCTGTCCTATATCTCCTCCTTCGTTTTTTATACCTTGACCCTTTATCTCCCCGAGCGTAAGAACCGCAAGAACATCCACCGGGTCGTGGTTCCCTATATCCAATCCATCGTCAGTGATACCAGGGGCGTCTTTTATTCCCTGATGTTCGCCTCCAAGATCGAATGCGACATCAAGAACCTGAAAGAAGAGGATTTCCTGAACGTTTTCAAGAAGATCAACCCGGGCGACCGCTCCACCCGATTGGATTATCTGGGTTTCGGCAACTGGTTCGAGTATCTGGAGCATCAAAAGGGCCGGATCCGCCGGACGATGGACAAGATACTTACCTACGAGCATTACATGGACACGGATGTCATCCTGATCATCGAGCACATCTACAACTCCACTTTCTTCGAGATCCTGGATTTCATCGAGCACAAGCCCATGCCTTACAAGGATTTCGCCTTTTTAGCCGACGCTTATCACCAGTGCTATCTCAATGTGGACAAGCTGGAACAGTACCTGCTGAAATACACGTTGGACATTTAACGAGCCGCAAAAAATAATTTCAAAGGATCGATCATGAGGGACACCTTCTGTCTGGAATGGGATGAAAAACACGGAGCCAAATTGGTGGATTTCCACGGTTGGCGCATGCCCGTTTCCTACGACAAGGGCATCCTCTTCGAGCACGAGGCGACCCGTACGGGCGCCGGCCTATTCAATATCTCCCATATGGGGCGATTAAGGATATCGGGTCCTCAGGCCTACCGTTTCTCCAATTACGCCTTCACCAACGACCTTTCCCGGGTCGCCATCGGGAGCGCTCTATATGGTTTCCTCCTGAACCAAAAGGGCGGGGTCATCGACGATGTCATCGTCTATAAGGAAGCCAATGACCGGTTCCTCTGGATCAT
>CAWHOE010000040.1:0-37124 GCA_963830915.1 candidate division FCPU426 bacterium | reverse complement strand
CTCCAGAACTTTAGGGGAGATCTCTTCCTCGGGCGTGAGAAGTTGTCCTCTCAGGGATTTTTCCGAGATATCCAGTTCCGTTCCCCAGTGATGACGGGATAAACCTGGGACGGAAGTGTATTTCATGACCGTACGGACGCCCTTTCTCTCATCCCAATGGTTATCCTTGGCGGCCTGGTCGTAATACCTATTCCAAAGTAACCGCTGGCCTTCGAAGGATCGGAACCCCGAGACCAAGACCAAGCTCCATCCGTCGTGGGTGGCCCGGTCCCTTAATTTCCAGAAGGCTTCCATCACGGCTTTCAGGGCCCTTTTTCCCGTCACGGGGTCGGTCACCATTCCTGGAGGTTTTTGGAGGCCGATCAACTGCGCTGTCGTCAATTCGGGAGGGTCGTTGGGGCCCGCTTTCGATATAAGCGTTCGTGATGGGGCGCAGCCTGGTTGAGGAAGGGACAATAACAAGACAAGACAAAACCCAGCGGCGATGATCCGTTGAGGGTTTCGTATCAAGATCGTTCCCAATTGGCCGAGAAGAAAAGGCCTATCTCAGGTCCTTGGCGGATAGGACCTTCAAGTTGGTGTCCATCTCATAGACCCGGGGGATGCCGGTGTCCAGGTTCAGGGCGATGACTTGTTCCTTGGTCAGGTTGTCCAGGAACATGACGATGGACCGCAGCGAATTTCCGTGGGCCGCGACCAGGACGTTCTTGCCTTGTTTCAGATAAGGCGTGATATGGCTTTCGTAGTAAGGCAGGGTGCGGGCGGCGGTGTCCTTGAGGGATTCGGAGTAACCGGTATCATCCTTCGGTGGCGGGACATCGTAACTGCGGCGCCAGATCTTGACCTGCTCCTCGCCGTACTTCTGGGCGGTTTCAGCCTTGTTCAAACCTTGAAGTCCACCGTAATGGCGTTCGTTCAAGGCCTGGTCCATATAGCAGGGAAGATCCTTGATGCCGGCGACCTGCATGATGATCGCTAAGGTCCGCTGGGCCCTTTGGAGGGCCGAGGTAAAGGCCACATCGAATTTGTAACCCTTGAGCTTCTCGCCCGCCTGGCGGGCTTCCTGTTCGCCAAGAGGGGAAAGGGGAACATCTACCCATCCGGTGAATCGATTCTCCAAATTCCATTGGGATTGACCATGACGGACCAGGACTAGTGTCGGCATAAGGAACTCCTTTAAGCGGGTTATATATAAGGAAAAGTCGGATGATTTTAACCCTAGCCTCCTTTTTTGAAAAGCGGAAAGGCTTGGTTCGGCGGCTGATAATTAGGATGGCCTATGTTCGGGAAGCGCCTTGTGGATTTAATAAGTTCTTTATGTAATCGGGAAACCTTGAATGCCTTGGACCCCTGTAACATACTGTTGTTCTTATTACATTGAATTTCCCATGAAACGGGGGATGACGTGCCTGATTTGGATCGAAAATGGATGGGACGGGCCCTGGAATTGGCCAAGAAAAAAGGGCGTTATGTCTCTCCCAATCCCCGGGTGGGAGCGGTCTTGGTGAAGTCCGGCCGAATGGTCGGAGAGGGTGGACACCAAAAATTCGGGGGTCCGCACGCCGAGATCATTGCCCTCAAAAAGGCGGGCGCTCGGGCCATGGGTTCCACCCTTTATGTCACCCTGGAGCCTTGCAGCCATTTTGGCAAGACGCCTCCCTGTACGGACGCCCTGATCCGATCGGGAGTTAAAAAGGTCGTCGCGGCCATGCGGGACCCTTTTCCCCTTGTCAAAGGGGAAGGATTCAAGAAACTCCGAAAGGCTGGGATCCAGGTCAAATACGGGGTCTTGGAGGAAGAAGCCAGGTCACTCAATGAACCGTTCCTCTTCAGTATCAAGAACCGGCGGCCCAGGGTGTGGTTGAAGGCGGCGGTCAGTCTGGATGGTAAGATCGCGACCGTATCCGGCAAATCCAAATGGATCACGGGTGATAAAGCCAGACGATGGGTCCACGAGATGCGATCCAAGGCTGACGCCATCCTGGTAGGCAGTGGAACCGCGAGGATGGACGATCCTTCCTTGACCGTTCGGAGCCCCGGTTATGACCGGGAGGATGGATGGCCCATGAGGGTGCTTTTGGACGGCCGTTTCCGGATCAGCCCGAAAGCCAAGATTTTTCAGGGGAAACCCCGAACGGTCGTTTTCACTTCCATGGAGGCCCCCCAAGCCGCTCAAAGAATCCTGGAGAAAAAGGGAATCCTCGTTTTCAGGGTGCCAAAACGCGGAAAGATGTTATCTTTGAAGGCCGTTTTAAGGGTCCTCCATTCTTTGGATGTTCGTACCCTGATGGTCGAAGGCGGGGGACAGGTACACGCTTCCTTTTTGGCGGAAGGCCTGGCGGACAAGGTCTACTTATTCCTTTCGCCCAAGATATTCGGGGGTGACGCTCCTTCCTGGGTGGGAGGGAAGGGTGTTGAAAATCCCAATCTGGCGTCCAATCTTAAGCATGTGCGGATGGAAAAAGTGGGCGAGGATATCCTTTTGACCGGCCGCATGGAGGAATGAAATGTTCACGGGTTTGATCCAGGAAGTCGCCAAGGTTCGTTCCGCGCTTTTGAAAGGCCGGGACCTGAGGCTTTCCTTGGAAGCTCCTCGCACCGCCGGGAAGCTGAGGATCGGCGATAGCGTGGCGGTGAATGGCTGTTGTCTGACGGTGGTCGATCTGGCCCCGCCCGTTTTTTCGTTCCAGGCCGTTCCTGAGACGCTCGACCGCACGGCGCTGGGGTCCTTGAAGGAAGGCTCGTTGGTCAATGTGGAATTACCCCTGACCCTGTCCGAAAGTCTGGGAGGCCATTTTGTCCAGGGGCATGTGGATGGAAAGGCGACGGTCATCGAGGTGGTCCCGGAAGGCGAGGGGTATCGCATGAAGGCCCGTTTGCCCAAGGAATTGACCCTCTATGTGGTCGAAAAAGGAAGCCTGGCCCTGGACGGTATCAGCTTGACGGTGGCTTCGATCCGGGGTGACGAGGTTGAGTTGGCGCTCATACCCCACACCATGGAGAATACCAACCTCAAGACCAAGAAAACGGGTGACTTCCTGCACGTGGAAGTGGACATGCTGGCCAAGCACCTGGAAAAACTGGCCCTGGGATATTTTCAGGCGAAAGGAGCGAAATGAAGATCGATAAAGTAGGGGAAGACGGCGACAAACCCCAACCGATCGCTCCCTTGTTCGCGCCGGCGGTCAATGAGCGCATCAAAAAAGTGATGGATTCAGGCTTACGGGCAGACCTGGCCTTGTTGATCACCGATGTGGAGGAAAAGGGGAAAAGACTTTTCGCCGCCAAGGGCCTGAAGGAATTCGAGGAATACAAGGACGCGGTCAAGAAGTTCATGAAGAAAGTGGTGAGCGGCTCCTTCCGGTTGGAGGAAAAGCACGGTAAAAAGAAGGATGGGAAGTTCGTGGTATACCTGACGACGCAAAGAGTGGACGAGGCGTTGGAAAACCTGGCGCAGATGCTGTTGGCCGGCCAGCAGGACTCCATGAGGCTGGTGGCGGCTCTGAACGAGATCCGCGGCATGTTATTGGATCTTTATCTCTAACTCCCCATTGGAAGGGATTTTCAGGATGGAATTGAAGCGAATCGAGCAAGCGATCGAGGACCTCCGGGCCGGCAAGATGGTCATCGTGGCCGATGACGAGAACCGCGAGAACGAGGGGGACCTGGTGATGGCCGCCGAAATGGTCACCCCGGAGGCCGTCAACTTCATGGCCAAGGAAGGCCGGGGGTTGATCTGTGTCCCCATGCTTTCAGAGGACCTGGAACGTCTGGGTCTTTCCATGATGGTCGCCCAGCAAGAGGATAACTTCCGCACCGCTTTCACCGTCTCGGTGGACGCGAAGGAAGGGACCACTACGGGTATCTCGGCCCACGACCGGGCCAGGACCATCCAGACCATCGCGAACCCTCTCTCCAAACCCAGCCAATTGGTCAAGCCGGGCCATGTTTTTCCCCTGATGTACCGAAAGGGCGGGGTTCTGCGCCGCGCGGGGCACACCGAAGCGGTCGTCGACCTGCTCAAACTCGGGGGTTTGCGTCCGATGGGCGTCATCTGCGAGATCATGAAGGATGACGGCAATATGGCCAGGATGGATGATCTCAGGGCTTTCTCGGAAAAGCACCAATTGACCCTCATCACCATCGCTGAACTCATCCACTATCGGCAGGAAAAAGAAAAACTTGTCCGCCGTGTCCTGGAAGTCCCATTGCCCACCGAATCGGGCGATTGGACGGTCAACGTTTATAAAGCCTCGACGGAGGATGACGACAGTCTGGCGCTGGTGAAGGGGGATATTTCCAAGGGGCCCGTCCTGGTCCGGGTCCATTCGGAATGTTTGACGGGGGATGTTTTCCATTCCCTGCGCTGCGATTGCGGGGCCCAGCTCCACGCGGCCATGAGGCAGATCGATGAAGAAGGCAGCGGCGTGGTGCTTTACATGAGGCAGGAGGGCAGGGGCATCGGGTTATTGAACAAACTCAAGGCCTACCAGCTGCAGGACCAAGGTTTGGATACGGTGGAAGCCAACGAAAAACTGGGGTTCCCAGCCGACCTGAGGGATTACGGCATCGGGGCCCAGATCCTGGTGGACCTGGGCATCGAGGAGATCAGGCTTTTGACCAACAATCCCAAGAAGATCGTGGGGTTGGAAGGTTATGGCTTGAAGGTGGTGGAACGGGTGCCCATTCAGATACCCTCGACCCCTCAAAATAAGCGGTATCTAGAGACAAAGCGCTCGAAGATGGGACATTTTTTAGACAAAAAAATGGAATAAAACAGGTCCGAGGTACTAGAATGACGCCCATTGTTTTTGAAGGCCAACCCGAGGGAGCCAACACGCGGGTCGGCATCGTGGTAAGCCGTTTCAATGACCTGATCGGCCAGAGGCTCCTGAAAGGGGCTCTCGAGACCCTGGCGTTCAAGGGAACGTCGGATAAGGACGTGGAGGTGGCCTGGGTGCCTGGCGCCTGGGAAATACCGGTGACCGCACGCCGGATGGTCAAGACAGGCAGGTTTGAGGGTCTGATCGTCCTGGGGGCCATCATCCGGGGCGAGACGACGCACCACGAGGTCATTGGCCGGGAGATCGCGGGTTCCTTGATGAGACTGACCGATGAAACAGGGGTTCCTGTCTCGCTGGGCATCTTGACGACAGAGAATTTGGATCAGGCCCTGGCCCGAGCCGGTGAAAAAAACGACAACAAGGGCGTGGAAGCCGCCCTGCACCTGCTGGAGACCCTTTCGGTCCTCCGGCGGATTAAGTGAGAACACGATGAAAGTGGGATTGAAACGCAGGGCTAGGGAATTGGCCCTCCAAATGTTGTTCCAGATGGATATGGGGACGGTCCAGATCAAGGACCTGGAAGAGAACTTCTTGCCCCAAGCCAGCGCGCCCATGGCGGCCAAGATCATGTCCCTTCGGATGGTCCGCAACACCTGGGACAAGATCTCGGATATCGACAAACAGCTCAGGGACCTGGCCGAGAACTGGGACCTGACGCGTATGGCGGCGGTGGATAGGAACATCCTGAGATTGGCGGCTTATGAGATCGTCTACGATACGGATATCCCGAAATCGGTGGCTATCAACGAGGCCATTGAGATCGTGAAACGCTATAGTACGGATGAGTCCAGTAAGTTCGTGAACGGCATCCTGGACAAGCTGGATAAAAGGGCTGTTTAGTTCTAGGACATCTCAAGGATGAAACTTTTTTGAGGAGCGGTCGTGGAGATCGATATTCCGGATAATATCAGGGGCTTTGTTGACGAGGTGGTGGATTCCTTCGTCATGTGGGACCTGCTTATCTACGCAGTAAAAAAAGAGACCGAACTGGACACGCCGGCCCGGATGGCCCAGCTGTTGGGACGGACGGCCGAGGACGTACTCAAACCCCTCCAAAAACTAGAGAAGCTGGGGATGGTTTTCCTGGATAAAAGGCTGGATGGCGAACTCAACTGTCGTTTGAACGAAAAGACCGCTTATTTGCCCGCTTTGCAGGCCTTCTGCAAATACAACGAGACCCAGGAGAATCGCCTACGGATCTTGAGCTACCTTCTGCAGAAAAAAGCCAGATAAAAATTCCGTATTCCCTTCCTAAATAAGTCCTCTTGCTCCCCTTGCGATTGCTTTTAAGCTTTGTCATCCTAGGTGGCGTGTTAAAATATCCGCACCAGACCCATTCATCGAGGGCGCATGCGTTACGGGATCTTTTCGGACATACATAGCAATATCGAGGCGATGACCGAAGTGGCCAAGGCCATGAAGGCCGACGGTGCGGAGGACTATCTCTGCCTGGGCGATTTCGTGGGTTATTACGCCAACCCGGCGGAAGTCATCGAGCTCATTCAATCCCTGAAGTGCTGGAAAATGGTCCTGGGCAATCACGACGCGGGATGCCTGGGCAAGACCTCCCTCTCCAGTTTCAACCAACCGGCCGCCGACGCCATCCATTGGACCAAGACCCAGCTCAAACCCGAGCATTTCAAGTTCCTTGAGTCCCTTCGTATGAAGGAGGAAATCGGGGACATCCAATTGGTGCATTCCTCGCCGTTCCAGAGTGAGGACTGGCATTATTTGACGAGCCAGGAGGAATTAGAACGCAACTTCCGCTATTTCCAGGGGTTCGTCTGTTTCTTCGGCCATGTGCACAAACCCTTCATCGCCGAACAGAAAAAGGACGGGACGGTCCGCGTCCTTCAAGAACAGGAATATGAGCTTCAAAAGGATTGCCGGTACCTGGTGAATGTGGGGAGCGTGGGACAGCCCAGGGATGGGAACCCCAAGACCTGTTACGTGATGTACGATTCCCATTCCCGGAAACTCGCGATCAAGCGCATCGACTATGATTTTGAGACGACCGCCCGGAAAACCCTGGAAGCCGGCCTCTCCGACTACCTTGCCCAGCGCCTCAAGTCCGGCAAATGACCCGTTCGTAAGCTTTCCGTGAATTTCCGTAGTGGATTCCGAATATCCCAAATCGATCCTGAGATCCCGATCCATATCTCCGAGGAAGAGCTGACCGACCATGAAACCCACTTCTGAGATCAAGAAACGCGTCGAGGAACTGCGCCGACAGATCCGCTACCACGACCAAAAGTATTATGACGAGGCCCAACCCGAGATACCGGATCTCGAGTACGACAGCCTTTATCGAGAACTGAAGGACCTGGAAGAAAAACACCCCTCCCTGAAGAACCGCTGACTCTCCTACCCAACGGGTGGGCGGTACGACCGCCAAACACTTCAAGACCGAACCCCATCGGGTGCCCATGCTTTCCCTGGATAACACCTATTCCCTGGAGGAACTTCAGGAATTCGACGGCCGGGTAAAAAAGGGCTTGGGAGATGAAAAGTACGGGTATGTGTGCGAACTGAAGATCGACGGCGTGAGCATGGAACTGGTCTACGAAAAAGGCGAGTTGACCCAAGCCCTGACCCGGGGTGATGGGGAGAAGGGCGATGACGTGCTGGCCAACGTTCGGACCATCCCGGGGGTTCCTTCCCGGATCAAGCCGTCCAACGCGCCCGACCGGTTGGAGGTCCGAGGGGAAGTGTTCTTCAACCGCGCAGATTTCGAGCGGATCAATGAGGAAAGGGAATCGGCGGAGGAGACATTGTTCGCCAATCCCCGGAACGCCGCGGCCGGCACCCTGAAGACCATCGACCCGGCGGAGGTGGCCAAGAGGCCGTTGAATATCTTCCTTTATTTCGTTCTTTCGCCCCAGCCCCTGCCTTTCAAGACCCATTCGGAAAGTTTGAAGTGGCTTTCGAAAACGGGTTTCCCGGTCAATGCCCATTACCGGGTCTGTCCTGATATCGAGGCGGTCCACGCCTATTGCGAGGAGTTCCAGGCCAAACGGGGAACGATCCCCTTCGACGTGGATGGAGTGGTCCTGAAGGTGGACCGATTCGACCAGCAGGAAAAACTTGGGACGACCTCCAAGATCCCCCGTTGGGCCATCGCTTTCAAATTCTCCGCCCAGAAGGCCGAAACGACGCTCAAAGCCATCACCCTTCAGGTCGGCCGGACTGGGGCCATCACGCCGGTCGCCGAATTGGAACCGGTCTTGCTCGAGGGTACAACCGTCAGCAGGGCTACTTTGCACAATGAGGACGAGATCAAACGCAAGGACCTCAGGGTCGGCGACCGGGTCATCGTGGAAAAAGGCGGTTTGGTCATCCCCAAGGTGCTCCGATCCATTCCGGAAAAAAGAAAAGGCGGGGAAAAGGAATTCAAGATGCCTTCGTCCTGTCCGGTTTGTTCCTCGAAACTGGAAAGGGAAGAGGGAGAGGCCGCCTGGCGGTGCGAGAACGCGGCTTGCGAGGCCCAGGTGGAGAGGCGCATCGAGCATTTTTGCGGTAGGGACGCCATGGATATCCGGGGCGCCGGCCCGGCAGTGGTCAAACAACTGCTTTCCGAGAAGCTCATCCATGATTACGCCGATCTTTACACCCTGACCGAGCTGGAGGTGGCCGAATTGGAACGCAAGGCCGAAAAGTCCGCCCAAAATCTCATCGGCCAGATCGAGGAAAGCCGCAAGAGGACCCTGGGTCGCCTCCTGTTCGCCCTGGGCATCCGTCATGTGGGGGTTCATGTGGCGGAGATATTGGCCTCGCGCTACAAGGATCTTCTGGCAGGCGGCGGAGGCTTCGGAGGATGAGCTTTCGGCTATCGACGGTATTGGACCGGTCGTTTCCCGTTCCATCACCGCTTTTTTCGCCAACCAGCAGAACCTCAAGATCGTCCAGAAGCTGGAAAAATCCGGCGTCAACCTCAAACGCCTCAAGGAAGAGGAGCCCTCTGGCGAACAGCCTTTCCAGGGCAAGACCTTCGTTTTCACGGGGGAGTTGAAGGGTTACAGCCGCAAAGAAGGAGAGGATCTGGTCAAGAAATTGGGCGCCAAGGCGGCCGGTTCGGTATCGAAACTGACTTCCTTTGTGGTGGCAGGGGAGGCGGCAGGATCCAAATTGAAGAAGGCGAAGGAACTAGGGGTCGAGATATTGTCCGAGGAAGCATTCGAGAAGTTGGTTGGAAAATACGTAAAGCGAGCCACCGATGAACACCGATGAACTCCGATCAATAAAAATGGGGCAAGTTCAAAGGTCGATTAACAAAAAGTCCTCGCTTGCCCGAAAATGGTTTGGATCGTCCATCATTCAAAGATCCATCCTTGTTTCATCCGTGTTTATCTGTGTTCATCTGTGGCCAATAAATTCGGTTTTTGCCGAACAAACGACCCCGGTCGTTGACACGGCCTTGGATAAAGCGGCCAAGGAATTGGAAAAGGCCAAGGAAGAAACCCAAAAGTTGAAGGACGCCTGGGATAGGACCAGGTTGGAAACGACCCTATACGATCAAAGGGCGAAAAGAGCCTACAAGCGCTGGCTCAAAGCCGGGAAGTCCCTCAAGGAACAAGCGAAAGGCCAAAAAGAGAAAGCCGAGTTGGAACTTCAACTGGCCATCGAGAAAAGAAAACTGGCCTGGGCCCGATGGCAGGAAGCCCAGTACAACCAGATGGCGGCCGAATCCTCCTTGAAAGCCGTCGACCAAAAAAAAGACAAGGCTGACATCGAGAAAAAGATCCGGGAGATCGAGGCGAAATTGTCCGGTCCTGAAAGCGCCAAGCCGACGGGCACACCCTAGTCCCTCCATCCTGAAATCCTTTGTTTCCATGAGTCTGCCGGGGGGTATTGCCTTGAACCCCCTATGCAAAAACCCTATACTTATCCCTCTTTCGCCAACAATTACCCCCAATAATGAGGAAACATGCTCGATACGATATTGACCAAGATTTTCGGCAGTAAGAACGAACGGGAGATCAAAAAGCTCCAACCCAAGGTCCTGGAGATCAACGCCTTCGAACCCAAGATACAGGCCCTTTCCGATACCCAACTCAGGCAAAAAACGGACGAGTTCAAGGATAGGCTGACCCACGGAGAGACCCTGGACGATATCCTGGCCGAGGCTTTCGCGGTGGTCCGGGAAACCTCCAAAAGGACCATGGGCCTCCGCCATTTCGACGTCCAGATGCTCGGCGGGATGGTGCTCCATTCCGGCCGGATCTCAGAGATGAAAACCGGCGAGGGTAAGACCCTGGTGGCCACCCTCCCTGTCTATCTGAACGCCCTGGAAGGCAAGGGCGTGCACGTCGTCACCGTGAACGACTACCTGGCCGAACGCGACAGCTTGGGGTTGGGCCGTTTCAAGGGTATGGCCAATATCTACAACTTCCTCGGCATGTCCTGCGGGGTCATCAAGCACGGCATCTCCCACATCCAACGCAAGGACGCTTATAACTGCGATATCACCTACGGGACCAATAATGAGATGGGTTTCGACTACCTCCGGGATAATATGGCCACTTCCATGGACTATGTGGTCCAGCGGAACCTCCATTACGCCATCGTGGACGAGGTGGACAGCATCCTCATCGACGAGGCCAGGACCCCCCTGATCATTTCCGGCCCCAGTGAGGAATCCACCGACCTCTATTACCGCATCGACCGCATCATCCCCGCCTTGAAAAAAGGCAAGGAACTGGATTACGAGATCGAGGAAAAGACACGGTCGGCCTTCTTGACCGAGGCGGGTGTGCGCCATGTGGAGCAGTTGTTGAAGGTCGACAACCTCTACGACCACAAGAACGTCCAGCTGGTCCACCATGTCAACCAGGCCCTGAAAGCCCACGTCATCTTCAAGAGGGACGTGGACTATATCGTCCAGGAGGGCGAGGTCATCATCGTCGATGAGTTCACCGGACGCATCATGCCGGGACGCCGCTACAGCGACGGTCTGCACCAGGCCCTGGAAGCCAAGGAAAAGGTCAAGATCGAGGCCGAGAACCAGACCCTGGCCACCATCACCTTCCAGAACTTCTTCCGCATGTACAAGAAACTGGCGGGCATGACCGGAACGGCCGAGACCGAGGCCGCCGAGTTCAAGGAGATATACAAACTGGACGTGGTCGGGGTACCGACCCACAACCCGATGGTCCGCGCCGACGATTCGGACGCGGTCTACCGCACCCACAAGGAAAAGTTCGACGCCATCGTCGAGGAGATCGTCCGTCTCAACGAGAAGAAACAGCCGGTCCTGGTCGGGACGGTTTCCATCGAGAAGAACGAATTGCTCTCCGGCCTCTTGAAGAAAAGGGGCGTGAAGCACGAGGTCCTGAACGCGAAATTCCACGCCCGTGAGGCCGAGATCATCTCCATGGCGGGCCAGTCGGCCGCCGTCACCATCGCCACCAACATGGCGGGCCGCGGCACGGACATCGTGCTGGGGGAGGGGGT
Organism: candidate division FCPU426 bacterium; assembly: GCA_963830915.1. GTDB lineage: Bacteria > Oederibacteriota > Muellerivitia > Muellerivitales > Muellerivitaceae > CAWHOE01. Next base: position 25,830 of record CAWHOE010000040.1, on the reverse strand, counting down.
CAAGGAAGTGGGCGGGCTGGCGGTCCTGGGCACGGAGCGTCACGAGAGCCGCCGTATCGACAACCAATTACGCGGCCGTTCCGGCCGTCAAGGCGACCCGGGTCTTTCCCGTTTTTATGTTTCCCTGGAAGACGACCTGATGCGCATCTTCGGCTCGGACAAGCTCAAGGACTGGATGGGCAAGCTGGGCATGCAGGAAGGGGAGGTCATCTCCCACCCCTGGGTCTCCAAAGCCATCGAAAGGTCCCAGAAGGCCGTGGAAGGCCATAACTTCGATATCCGCAAACACCTGCTGGAATATGACGACGTCATGAACAAACAGCGTGAGCGCATCTATAAGGAACGCAACCGCGTCCTGCGGGAAGGGGACATCCGGGCCCATATGCTCCAGATCCTGGAGGATGTGGCGGCGGACGGGGTCGAGGTCTATTTCCCCGAGAAATCCGCGGCGGACGATTGGGATATCGACGGTTTGAAGAAATGGTACGCGGGTATCTTCCAGCATGAACTGGACTGGAACCTGCAGAACCTTCGCAACCTGGACCGGGACGCCATCTTCCAATCCCTTCGGGAAGACATCATCAAGGCCTATGAGAAAAAAGAGGCTTCCTTAAAACCGGAGGTCATGAGGACCCTGGAAAGGGCCATTCTGCTGGAAGTCATAGACAACCAGTGGAAGGACCATCTGTTGAGCATGGACCATTTGAAGGAAGGCATCGGCCTCCAGGCTTATGGACAAAAAGACCCCCTCATCGAGTACAAGAGGGAAGGTTTGTCCATGTTCATGGACATGCTAGGCCGTATCGAGGAAGAGACCCTGAGGCTCATCTTCCTGGTCCAGACCGTGAACGCCCCCGAACAGTTCTTCGCCAACGCCAAGCCGGTGAGCGCCAAGGAAGAACACCCGGATTTCGATCCCAGGGCGGCGGTCGCCAAAGCGCCCGCTCCCGTTCCAGCCGGAGCCGGAATGATGGGTCAGAACATGCCTCCGGGTATGGCTCCTCCCCCCGGCATGGAAAATTGGCAGACCCAAGCGGGTGGACAGCAACAGGCCCCGGCCAAGGTCGCCCCCATCCGCCGTGACGAGCCCAAAGTCGGCCGTAACGATCCCTGTTGGTGTGGTTCAGGGAAGAAGTTCAAGAAATGCCACGGAGCGTAGGTTTATTTGTCATTGCGAGGAACGGTTTTTGTGACGAGGCAACCCCAGTTTATGGGTGAAGTGAAATGCCCTATTTCGTCTATATAACCACTACTTCCAACAATACGGTTTTATATACTGGAGTCACCAACGATCTTAAAAAGCGAATTGCCGAACATAAGCTCAAATTAAAAGCGGGTTTTACGAAGAAATATCATGTTGATAAATTGGTTTTCTATGAAACATTTGAGAACATTGAGGCCGCTATCGCCCGCGAAAAGCAGATCAAAGGTGGCTCTCGGCAGAAAAAGATCGATTTGATCCGTGGAATGAACCGGATGTGGGAGGATTTGGCTGAAAAGCTTTAATTGAAAACAACCCATGAACTGGGGTTGCTTCGTCGCTTCATTTGCTCCTCGCAATGACAAATAAAACGATGTAAAGGAAAAAGATTTATGCTCCGCAATCTAGCCCTAATCTTAGTTGTGTTGGTCTTCGCGACTGGCTGCGCCAAGAAAGACCCCAAGATCTACGACCAGCCCGGCCCAGTAGCGGATGGCGACGTCATGATCGAGTCCGAGTTGTCCGACGCCAAGACCTTGAACCCAGTGCTGGTCAGCGAGATCGCGGGAGCGGATATCGACGGTTTGATCTTCAACGGGCTAACCCGCTACAACGACAAACTGGTGATCGAACCCTGTCTCGCCGAAAAATGGAAGGTCTCCAAGGACAACAAGACCGTCACCTATTACCTTCGCCGGGGCGTGAAGTTCCACGATGGGGTGGAGTTCACGGCCAGCGACGTCCTATTCACTTATCAGGTCTACACCGACCCCACCGTGAACACCCCTGAAGGGGCGCAATACCAGGACATCAAGAATGTCGAGATCATGGGACCCTATGAGGTCAAAGTGACCTATAAGAGGCCCTTCGCTCTCGCCTTGGCCCTATTCGATACCATCCTTCCCAAGCATCTGCTGGAAGATAAAGACATCAATACCAGCGATTTCGCCAGACATCCGGTGGGCACGGGCCCCTATAAATTCGTGGAATGGAAAACGGACCAAAAAATCGTGCTGGCGGCCAACCCTGATTATTGGGAAGGGGCGCCCCACATCAAGAAAGTCGTCATGCGCATCATCCCCGACCAGACCACCCAGTTCCTGGAATTATTGAACGGCGGCATCGACAGCGTGGGGGCCTGGTTCCACGGCACCCTCAGCGCCGAGCAATACACCCGTCAATCCAACACGCCGAAGTTGAAGGACTATTACAACGTTTATAAGACCCATTCACTCGAATACACCTACCTGGGTTGGAACGAGTTGAATCCCCTCTTCAAGGACAAGAAGATCCGCCAGGCCCTGACCATGGCCATCGATCGGGACGCGGTCATCCTGAACGCCATCAACGGATTAGGGAGTGTCTGCACCGGGCCTTACCCTTACGGCTCCTGGGCCAATAACCCCAAGGTCAAAGCCTGGCCCTATGACCCGGACAAGGCCAAGAAGGTATTCGCCAAAGCCGGCTGGAAGCTGGGGGCGGACGGCATCCTCCACAAGAACATCAACCACAAGGACACCCCTTTCCATTTCACCCTCGTCATTCCCCAGGGGAAGGTCGACCGGGAAAGGTCCGCCACCATCATCCAGCAACAGCTCAAGCAGGTCGGCATCCAGGTGGATATCCAGGTCCTGGAGTGGACGACATTCCTGTCCCAGTACATCGAAAAGAAGAAATTCGACGCCTATATCATGGGCTGGTCGCTCACTCCTGACCCGGATTGCTACCCCATCTTCCATTCGGACCAGGTCAAGGAACACCAGTTCAACATGGTCAGCTACAAGAACAAGACGGTGGATACCCTACTATCGGAGGGTCGCCGGGTCCTGGACCAAAAGACCCGCCAAAAGATCTATTGGCGTATCCATACCATCCTGAACGAGGAACAGCCCTATACCTTCCTCTATATCCCCAATCAGCTGACGGCCATCCACAAGAGGTTCAAGGGTTACACCATGAACGATTTCGACCTCCTGACCCATCCCGAACAGTGGTACGCGCCCAAGGCCCAACAAAAATATATCCCTTGATAAGCGGTCGACTGTCCGCGGTCGACAGCTTTTTGGTGATTGGCTTTAATTCTTTCCTGCCGGGTAACGGCGAATGACCGAGGTTTTGAGCTCATGCGCAAATTTTTGATCCGCCGCTTACTCATGATGATCCCGCTTCTGCTGGGGATCTCCATCCTCAGTTTCCTCATCATGCACTTGGCCCCGGGCGAACCCGCCGCGCTGGACGTGGCGATGAACACCAAGGTCGACCCCAGCTATATCCAAAAACTCCAGGCTTTCTATGAGATCGACAAACCGCTCCATATCCAATACTGGCATTGGCTCAAAAGGCTGGCCACGCTGGATTTCGGTCTTTCCTTCAAGGACAACCGGCCCGTCCTGCGGGTCATCCTGGAGAGATTGCCCGCGACCCTGGTCCTTTCGGGCCTGTCCGAGATACTTTTGTTCCTCATCGCCGTACCGCTGGGGATCATGGCCGCCTATTATCAGAACAGTCTCTACGACCGGTTCGTCACGGTCTTTTCGTTCATCGGATACTCCACCCCCGCTTTTTGGATCTCCTTGCTCTTGATGCTCCTCTTCGGGGTCCAGTGGGGCGTCCTGCCCGTTTCCGGGATGTTCGGCAATGACGCCGATTTCCTGCCCTGGTACGGCAAGCTTTGGGATTTCGCCCAGCACCTCATCCTGCCCTTGTGCGTCACGACCTACGGCGGGTTGGCCTCCATTTCCCGGTACGCCAGGACCAGCATGCTGGAGGTCATCCGGCAGGACTATATCCGCACCGCCCGTGCCAAGGGCCTTTCCGAGTTCAACGTCATTTTCCATCACGCCCTGCCCAACGCCCTCATCCCCATCGTGACCCTCATGGGCTTGTCCCTCCCGGGGTTCATCGGCGGCAGCGTCATCATCGAGAGCATCTTCAGTTGGCCCGGCATGGGCCGGTTAAGCTACGAGGCCATCCTTTCCCATAACTATCCCTTGATCATGGGGACGGTCATCATCGTCGCCCTCTTGACCATCCTCGGCAACCTCTTGGCCGATATCAGCTATTCCTTGTTGGATCCGAGGATCAAATATGATTGAACGGATATTCCAACAACATCCCCTTATCTTTTGGGGTTGCGCCCTCATCTCGCTGATGCTCATTACGGCCTTGACCGCCCAATGGCTGGCGCCCTTCGACCCCATCCAGCAGAACCTGACAGGCCAGCTTTTGGCGCCTTCCTGGAGCCATTGGATGGGCACGGACCAGTTCGGCCGGGATGTCTTTTCCCGCCTGCTTTACGGTTCCCGTATCTCCCTGGCGGTAGGGGTGGTGGCTGTTTCCATTTATGTCCTGATCGGCACCACCATCGGGTCCATCGCTGGCTATTACGGCGGTCTGGTGGACGGCGTCTTGATGCGTTTCGTGGACATCATGTTATCCGTCCCGACCTTTTTCCTGATCCTGATGGTGATCGCTTTCGTGGGACCCAACATCATGAACGTCATGATCGTGATCGGCCTGACCTCCTGGACGGACGTGGCCAGGCTGGTCCGGGGAGAGATCCTTTCGTTGAAGGAGAGGGAATTCATCCTGGCGGCTAGGGTGATCGGTATGAAAGACTCCCGCATCATCCTGAGGCATCTTTTGCCCAACGCCATGGGGCCGGTTTTGATCGTCAGTACCCTGGGCATCGGCGGGGCCATCCTGGTGGAATCCTCCTTGAGCTTCTTAGGGCTGGGGGTCCAACCGCCCACGGCCAGCTGGGGCAATATGCTTCTGGAAGGGAAGGAACACTTGACCGACGCCTGGTGGCTGGTCACATTCCCGGGTTGCGCCATCTTCCTGACGGTGTTGGGTTTCAACCTTCTGGGCGAGGGTTTGCGCGATTTTTGGGATCCCCGTCAGCAAGGCTCGGGTCAAAGATAGGTACCTTGGTGCCCTTGTGCCGATTTTCCATTTGAACCATTATGGAAATCGGTACTATACCGACCTCTTTATACTCGCCTTTTAGAGGGTCGACATGTGGTGAATTATTAGATGTTCCCTTATGTTTAACCATTGATAATTGTTTTCTTGGTGCCCTTGGTGGTAACAATGGTTCCAATTTGGCCTTATTGGGAATTTGTTTTTAAACCATCAGGTTTTTGCCTTTCTTGGTGCCCTTGGTGCACTTGGTGGTTCAATGCCGTTTGTTTTTGAAAGGTTCTATTCATGGCTGAACAATATGCCCAGGTGGTCTTTCCCGTGCCCTTGCGGCAGGTCTTTACCTACATCGTGCCCGAAGCCTTGGAAGGACTGGCCAAACCCGGCATGCGCTGTTCGGTCTCCTTCGGCAGGCGCCAGACCGTGGGGCTCATCACCTCCCTCGAAAAACAGAACCCCACCACCGTCAAGAACCTGAAAGCCCTGGACGCGTTGCTGGATACCCAGCCATCCCTGACGAAGGACCTGATGGACCTGGGGAAGTGGATCTCCGAATATTATTACTGCTCCCTGGGTGAGGCGCTTTTTACCGTCCTCCCGGCCGGTTACCGCAAGACCTCCAAGGCGTCGTTGAAACTTTTGCCCTCGGCGCTCCGCGACAGGGAAGGGGTCGAGGCCCTGTTGGGCAAATTCGGCAAGATGCGGGGAGTCAATTGGGACAGCCTGGTCGAAGGCAAGGTCCCCTTCACCTCCCGCACCAGGCCCCTGGCCGACAAGCTGAAGAAAGCGGGTTGGGGGGCCATCCAACTGGATGGGTCCTTCGACTCTCCCAAGCCCCGGCCGGTCAAGGAAAAGGGAGCGGCTCCTCCCCAGCTCCACGCCCAACAACAGCAAGCCCTTACCCCCATTGAAAAGGCGCTCCAGGAAGGGGTCTTCCGCACCTTCCTTCTCCATGGCGTGACAGGCTCGGGCAAGACCGAGGTTTACTTGAGGGCCATCGAGAAGGTCATCCAAAAAGGCCAGCAAGCCATCGTCCTCATCCCGGAAATAGCCCTGACCCCCCAGACGGTCGAAAGGTTCACCGGCCGTTTCGGCGATCAGGTGGCGGTTTTCCACAGCCGTCTTTCCACTGGCGACCGCACCAGTGAATGGCGCAGGATGGCCCAGGGGGAAGCCAAGGTGGCGGTCGGGGCTCGGTCGGCCCTTTTCGCCCCGGCCCAAAACTTGGGGCTTATTGTGGTGGATGAGGAACACGAGTCATCCTATAAGCAGGAAGATGTTCCCCGGTACCACGCCAGGGACGCGGCGGTCAAAAGGGCCCAGCTCTGCGGGGCGGTCGCCTTGCTGGGAAGCGCCACGCCTTCTTTGGAATCGGTCCAGAACGCCAACGCGGGCAAATACACCCTGCTGTTCATGCCCGACCGGGTCAATCAAAAGCCGCTCCCCAAGATCAAACTGGTGGACCTGAAAGAAGAGTGGTCCATCCGGGGGGACGAACGCCCGGTCCTTTCCCTGGCGCTGGAAGAAGCCATCCGTGAGACCCTCGCCAAAGGGGAACAGGCGATCCTGTTCCTCAACCGCAGGGGTTTCAACACCCTGGTGCTTTGCATGAAGTGCGGGGAGCAGGTCCATTGCCCCCATTGCTCGATCCCGGTCACCTATCACCGCAACGCGGGCAAAGATCCCCTGCTATGCCACTATTGCAACTGGCAGGGCCCCCTGCCCAAGACCTGCGTCAAGTGCAAGGACGGGGTCATCCAACCGGTCGGGCTAGGCACCGAGAAGGTGGAGGAGGAAGTATCGGCCAGATTCCCGGGGGCCAAGGTGGGCCGGATGGACCTGGATACGACCAGGCGACAGGGAAGCCACGAGTCCATCCTGGATAAGTTCCGGAAACACCAGATCGACCTTTTGATCGGCACCCAGATGATCGCCAAGGGCCATGATTTCCCGGGAGTGACATTGGTGGGGGTGATCGGCGCGGATGTGGGGCTTTCCCTCCCCGATTTCCGGGCGTCCGAACGGGTCTTCCAGTTGATGGTACAGGTGGCGGGCCGGGCCGGGCGGGCCGAGAAGGAAGGGGTCATCTATCTTCAAACCTTCCATACGGACCATCCGGCCATCCAGGCGGCGGCTGGGCATGACACCGAGACCTTCTGGAAGAGGGAACTGGAACTGCGCAAGGCCCTCAGCTATCCGCCCTTTTCCAAGCTGGCCTTGATGGTCTATCGCAGTCTGGAAGAAAAGAAAGCCCAGGCGGCCGCCGAGGCCGCGGCGAAGATACTGAGAAGGGGTTCGGAAAAACTGGCGGTGGAGGTCTACGGCCCCGCCCCGGCTGGCATCGCCAAACTTAGGGGCCAATACCGGTACCAGATATTGATGAAGGCGCAAAAACCCCAGGCCATCCGACAGCTCATCCAATGGCTGGACGACCAAGGGTTGGTCCATCCCGGCGTGGCCCGGTCGGTGGATATCGACCCCCAGTCGATGCTTTGAAAGAATCGAAAATAATCATTCGCCACAGATGGACACAGATGAACACGGATAATAATTTAAATAGGCAAGTATCCCCTCGTGACAAGTAATACAACTTATTTTCATGCACGCCTCCCCCTCTGAAAGAGGGGGAAGGAGGGGGAGTTAGCCTTTTATAGGTAATTTGCAAAGACTAATACCCCCCTTTCCCCCCTTTTTCAAAGGGGGGAAATAGTCTCGGGCGACGTACCTTTTAGAATTTGCCAATGTTGCGTAACTTGTTAAAAAGGGCATGTGGTTTTGAGAATAACTTTTTAAAGCTGTTTCTGGTTAACATTGAATAACTTTGGGTGCTTCGAGATTTTGTTTTTCAACCATCAATGTTTTTGCCGTTCTTGGTGCCTTACTCTGTGTAACTCTGTGCCGATTTTCCAAATGCGTCAAAGGGAAATCGGTACTATACCGATCTCTTTATATCTTTGTAGAAGGTCGGCATGAGTGACTCTGTGGTTAATCTTGTTTGTTTTTAGGACTTTAATGAAAAAAATACCTGAACCAGGCGCCGAACCGTTGGCCCTGACCATCCGTTTATCCCAGAAAAGTTCCTTGCCCCTCCTGCCTTTCCTACTCCAGAGGTTCCCTTATCACACCGAAGGGGAATGGGTGGAACGCATCCAAGGGGAAAGGGTGCTGGTCAACGACCGACCCGCCTCGGAAGGCCAGCCCTTGAGGGCCGGGGACGAGATCCGGTATTTGACGCCCTCTTGGGTCGAACCGGAAGTGGACCCCAACTACCGGGTGTTCTACGAGGATGACCATCTTCTGGCTATTTCCAAGCCCTCCCCCCTGCCGGTCCATAGCAACGGGGCCTATTTCCGCAATACGCTCATGAACATTTTGCGTAAGGACCGGCCCGAGGCGAGGGATTTCCATCTGGTCAACCGCCTGGACGGTGAGACCAGCGGTATTGTCCTCATGACGAAGGGAAGCCGCCATCTCAAGGCCCTCCAGGAAATGTGGGGCAAAGGGGAAGTCCGAAAATCCTACCGGGCCATCGTTTTCGGTAAGTTCGATCCCCCCCATCGCCGGGTCGACGCGCCCATCGGGTCCTTGAGGGACAGCAAAATCCGCATGAAGTTGGGCGTTAACATGATCGATGGGAAAGACTCGGTGACCGAGTTCGAACGATTGGGGATGAAGGGAAGCTTCTCTCTGGTGGAAGCCAGGCCCTTGACCGGGAGGACCCACCAGATCCGGGTCCATCTGGAAACCCTGGGGTATCCCATCGTGGGGGACAAGTTATATTCGGGGAATGACGAGACCTTTTTAAGGTTCGTGGAGGAAGGCTGGACCGACTGGCTTCAAGACCGGGTCATCCTGTCCCGTATGGCCTTGCACGCCTTTCGTTTGGAATTGAAACATCCCGCGACGGGACAACCGCTTTTGCTGGAAAACCCATTTCCTGAAACATTGTCACGGTTTTGGGAGGGCTTGAGGCCAGATGAATCTTGACTTTAAATGAGGTTTTCCTAGAATACCCTTCCTGTCCAGAAGTCTCAGGTTTTTCCCGCTCCGCCCGAGTGGCGAAATTGGCAGACGCAATAGACTCAAAATCTATCGACCTCACGGTCATGTCGGTTCAAGTCCGACCTCGGGCACCATTTTTTGATCTCGCGATGTGTGATCGAATTTTCTTAAAAAGACCCTAAAATCATTGTCCCTTGCTGAATTTCCGAGGCTCGCGTCCGGGAAAATTTTTAAAATTTTCCGGCGCGGGCCTTTTTTGTTTGGGATGGTCAAGGATAGTCGGGGATGGTCAAAAACGGTAAAAAACGACTTTGAATGACACGTATATGACAGCAAAAAATAGTCAAAAGTCTATTGAGCTTTAGGCTCGATAGAGCAGAACTCTATTGAGCTTTGGGTTGCGTCCACTAGATAAAAAGTCTATTGAGCTCTCCCCCTGATTCGGCTTGCAACATTCCCCCAACTGAATAAATCTAAAGAGGTATTGAAACACTTAATCAGCGGGGAAGGCCAAATAATGTTTAAGAATTTTTTTAAAGCAGTTGAGGTGCACACCCCTCCTGTCTTAGCCGGATTTGGGGTCTATTCGGGCCTTAAATTCACCCTAGAGGTCTTAGGGATCATTTCCCCATCCGTCACCCCATTTGACACGGTTTCGGCCCTTTCCGTTGGTTTTCTCTACCTGTTTGAGAAGCATGTCCGAATGAACCACGTATTAGCCTTAGCCCCTGCCGTTATAGCCCTAGCCTTTTGCCATGACTTTTTCGGGGTGTTCCTGGGAACCGAGGGGTTCACGGGGGATGTGGTGATGGGGCTTTCCATCCTGATCGGCTTTTGCATTTATTTCATTCACTTTTTCATGAGGCATATCCCGGAACATCCGGGCGAGTCGCCCCGCCATGAAGGCGGAAAATTCTCTTTATACCTAGATGCGGAAAACAAGTTTTTCATTCCTGCTGAACTGCTCAAGTACCACACGGAAGTCATCGGATCTTCCGGCATGGGAAAAACCAACATCTTCAACCACATGATTGAACAGGGGATCAGGAACGGTTTGGGGATGTTTGTTTTTGACGCCAAATCCAACTACAACAAACACATTCCCTATTACGCCCAGAAATACGGGCGGCTCCATGACCTTAAGTATTTTGATTTGGCAGATGTTAAAAGGAGCCAGACTTACAACCCGGATTTCAAGGACAAACCGGATGAGGTCTTCAATGGCCTCATGAAGTCGATCTTTTACGGGCCTGTGACGCAGGAATATTACCGGGACCAAGCCAGCGACGTTTTGAGCAACCTTACCAACCTTCTTTTCTTGGAGTTCAAGCACGTTACCCGGATGGATTACCAGAACCTTATCTCAAACGAGATCAGGTCGTTCGATTCGATCAAGGTCTTGGCCCGGAAACACGAGGACACCGTCTCGGGGAAATACTTCCTGGAAAAGTGGGTCAATATGTCGGAGAAGGACAGGGAGCTTAATCTTTCAGGCTTAACCAGCAAATTGGCTCGTTTCACCACCCGCGAATGGTCACCCCTTATCAATACCCTAAACCCGGATATCAAGATGAGGGATGTTGTTGAGAAACAACAGATATTCCTATTTGGAACCTCTTCCCTGGTGAACCAGGAGGACTCCAAACCGGTCATTATTTCGGCCCTAACTGACTTGGCTGGGGTTATTGGGCGGAGGCTTATTGAGAAGCCGGAAAGGCCCTTTTTTGTCTTTTTGGACGAGTTCTATACCGCCGCTTATCCAGGGCTTAATGACCTTATTTCCTTGGGAAGGGAAGCCAATGTTTGCTTCTTTTTGGCACACCACAGCTTGGGCCAGTTGGGGGCTGTCAGCCAGGAATTCAAGGACGACATTCTGACCAACACCAACCACAAAATTGTGATGAACATAACCGAGAAAGACACGGTTGATTTCTTCGCTTCGATATTCGGGACCAAGGTCACCAAGAAAGACGTTTATTCCTATGACACCCGTGTATCCCAGCCCAGGGGAAGGACCGAAAAACAGGATGAGGAGTTCATCATCCATCCTAATTACTTGAGGGGAATGAAACGCGGGGAAGCTGTATGCAGGATTGTATATGTCGGGGGACCGAAGGTTTTCAAGATGAAGCTCAAGGAAGTCAAACCGCCGCCTAGGGAATTTGATTATGTGGGGTGTGTCCCAATACGAAACAACCATTTGAAGCAAAACGAGTTCAACAAGATTGAAGTACCTAAGATTATTTCTGCCTCGAAACCAACCGTACCACCAAAACCCGTAAAGGCCGAAACTAAGAAACCGGAAACACCAAATAAAACTGTGAAGGTAGAACCTCCGAAACCAGAAACACCGACCAAGGAAGTGAAAGCTCCGAACGCATTACATAAGCCCGATTTTGGTAAAACCAGTTGATGGGAGGAAAGCCGAGAGACCTACTCCCTATGACCGTAGTTGAAGAGGAACGATTGGTTTGGATTCACTCAAACAAGTTTATTGTCCCGGAATTGTTTAATAAAAAGTTCATTCCTTCCCAATCCTACCGCCATGCCTGCCGCGTATTGAATGAATATGCCACCCCGGAAGTTGGGTTCCTTCATGTGCAACAAGATAATATTTTTCAAAGGGCGAATTATTTCTTAACCGCACACGCCATCCGAACTTTGGATGTGACAAACAAGATTTTAGTTAGAAGCACAAAGTACCCCGTCAAAATTAACACGAAAGAAAAGGATCATGACCTTTTAGTGCAGACCTTGAGAATTTCCTTCGAGACTAATGAAGACCTGAAAAATGTTATTTTGGGTTTCTGATTTTGAATTGCGTTCAGGAATTAGTCCATCCGTAAAGGCCGAATTCCTTGAGGGCAAATTGAATAAAGGAAAGTGGCGTTCTATTGGTTTTAACCCTAACCCCAAAGGAAGAAGAACCCCGGATGGTTACTTTGAAGCTGATCTTGACGGGGTGAGGATGGCATTCACTCTTGAATATGAAAACCAACCTTATGGGGATAAGAAAATAAGCGATATGGTCGATAACTTGAAGGATGGCTATCCCCACGCTTTCAAGCTTGTGGTTTCGTCGGGATATAAGTACGCATTGCGAATGATCCGGGCGCTCAAATTGAAGGTTAAGGCCGAGGACCAAGAAAAGTGGTTTGTAACGGATTTAGAAAAGGCAACTACTCAATCGTTTCAAGGGGATTTGGCACCAGCTAGATAAACCGTTGGATTAGAGGAAATTGGGCGTATTGACGATACATAATATATTATGTATCATTTTAGGGAGGATAAATGCAAATACAGATTCAAAAGGATTTTGATCGGTTCCTTATGGCTGTTTTAACAGGGGAAGAGTTCGAGATTTATTCCGTCCAGAGGGACGAATTGATGAATACGCCCCCTTCCCAGGGCGAGCATGAAATGGCTATTGAGACTGAAAAGAGGTACCTGAGGTACACAATTTATGTTTCCCATGTTTTAGAGGTGATCTTTTTCTTGGCAGGGCATATAGAGCGAAGAGGTGAGCCGAGGGAAAAGGATGTTAAGACCCTAAAACAACATATCGCTAAGATTAAGGAAATGGAGGCCTACTATGCGGACGATTCAAAAGACTAAAAAAGTATCGCCAGAGAAAAAAGTGGCCTTGGATAAATTCTTGAAAGAGAATTACCTGCATGGAAGCGGCCCCGAGTACCTTTCAAGACTCAAAAAGAACCGTCCGGACTTATACGAACGGCTTAAAAATCCATCCCTTTCCGCTAGGTTAGCCGTAAAGCTTGGAATGCTACGTTCTCAAAGAGGGTGGACACAGAAACAAGCCGCTATTCGCGCCGAAATAGGGATGGCTACCTACCAGAATTTGGAAGATGCGAAACCGACCGCCAACCCAACGCTTAAAGTCCTTGAGGGCCTAGCTGGGGCTTATGGTGTTGAATTCGAAGAACTTTTTACACCCACGGATCTTCTTTTGCGGCATGTTTCAAAATAGTTGAATTGAAAAACTCTAAATAAGAAAACAATTCCGAATATTGTTTTAAAAGAACCAATTCTTAGATTATTGCGGGATTTAAGCCATATTTTCAGACCAAATCCAAAAATGAACCGGTGATTAGGAAGAAGAGTTAAACTAATTGGTAGTTCAGTATGTCTTTTTTAAAAGGGTATAAGTCCGTGATCCGAAAACCCGCCTCTAAATCCTCAACGCAAACTTATCCATTGGGCAGATGGGATTCCCTTGTTTTTTGGTTATTCATCCTTTTGGCAGGGCTCCTTTTTTGGTCCGTTTGGTATGTTTTGAAATGTTCCGATTGTCCAAGCTTGGGGGACTTCATTGGAATCTTCTTTTGCAGCCTCTTGGGTTTGGGATGTTTAATTACAGCTTTCTATATCAAAAGTTTAGGAAAAAGATCCCTTGAAGTCAGTCATTCGGGCATCGCCAAAACCGATAAACGAGGCATCCAGACTTTTATCGGGTGGGATGAGATAGGGGATTTTTCCACTAAAAATTGCAAATTCGGTTTGTCTCCTTTCCTTTTTGATCAATCGGGTAAACGGAAAATACTTATCGGGGGGTTAAGGGAATATCCTTTAATCAGAGAACGTGTTTTTTCTGAATTTGTTAAACGAATGCCGGTACCTTCATTACCACAAACTTTCAAATGGGTTCCAAACAGTTCCTTCGTAATCAACCGCAAGGGTATTCAAATAAGGGGCTCACAAATAATTGAAACCATAGCTTGGCTTGAAATCGACCGGCTTGATATGGGAACAAAGATTTCTATTTTTAGACGACTACCTTTTTTGAAAATAACCGCCAAAGACGGCAAAGTTTACTCTGTTGAAAGTCGACAAGTACTGAGCAATTACCTTACTCTGAGAAAAATTTTGCAAAAGCATAAGTCCTACAATCCGGCACCTTTACCTGAACAAAAAGAACCATTGGGAAGGGTAATCCTTTCCGGAGCTCTTTGGGGGATTTTATGGATAAACCTTCATTTTTCTATGTTCAAATTCATACCGTTGGGTTTAAGGAACATTTGGTTATGGGTTTGGATTTTCTCATTAATCTTGTTTTTTCTAATAATTATAAAATTGGCTGGATGGGAAAGACTTTGGCCGCAGGTTTCTACTCAAAAACCTGTTCGTCAATTTTCGATATTGTTTTCAACGGGTCTTTTATCCATGACAGTCGGTGCAATATTAACTTGGACTTTATGGGATCATTTCGGCCAAGCCGCTTTAGATAAATCCAAGAAGGATGTAACCGCCGCAGGTTACAGTTTCGATATGCCGAAGAACGCGGTTCCTATACCAGAAAAAGAAAACTCGGTTACCTATCTGAAAAAGGCTGCTGAAGCCAAATCAATCGGGCCTTTGCAAAGCATGACAAATCCCCTTTGGAAAAAAGCTTTTTACGGCAAAAAAACTGAATACGACTTTTTGGTGGATTTTCAAATCCATGCCAGGGAAGGTACCCTCTCCTCGGAAGAAATGCTTTACGCCCAAAAACTTCTCAAGTCGCATGCGGATATCCTTCAATTGCTTGAAATGGCTTATGAAAAACACAAGGTGGATTGGGGGATGGATTTTACCATTAAGCCTTCATACGACATAAAAATTCCAACAAGTGGCCCGAATATGAATTTCTCTCGTCTTCTTTTGTGTCAAGCCGTCGTCCAGGCACGGGATGGACTGCCCCAAGAGGCATTAAGTAGCATAAAAACTGGTCTTTTCATTGGTGATGCTGAAGGTGAAAAGAGTTTCTCTATCGATATTCTGATTCATGGTGCAGTTTGCAAAATCATGATTGATGCCATGCACGCTATCGAACCTTTTATTGATCCACGAGTAGAAGAAAAAGATCTTCTGCCATTATTGAACCCACAAGAGCTCAACGATGAGTTTATGAAAAGTGTTCAAATGAATTATTTTGCGACAAAAGAAGGTTGGTATGAAACATTCGCTCATAAAGATTATAAAGCTTCCTATATGTTGGATGCGGCTTCTTACTACGAGGCTCAAATACAGAAACTAAATGCCTTTAAGCTTCCCTATGCGGAAATCAAGAAAGCATGGGATAAGGCTGATCAGGATTACCAAAAACAAGGTTGGATGTTCGGCTTGATGTGGGACGATACGAATTTCCCGGATTTCTACCGCTTGCAACAAACAATAACCTATTGCCGTCTGGCACATGCGGCGGTTGAAGCAAGAATCTTTCACTTAAAATTTAAACGTTGGCCTGATGCGGTATGGGAATTAGATAAAAAGAACTGGGACGATTATTTAGACCCTTTTACGGATCATTACAACTTAAGGATCATGCGATATGGGAATGGTATCCTGATTTATAGTCTCGGGCCACAAGGCCAAGACAACCAGGGGATGCCAATCGACCTAAAAAACAATTATTACCCTTTTAACTTTGGTTGGATTTTAACGAAATAAGAAAAAAAACAGAATTTTACATTAACCGGCTCTTTTGGAATATCTAGGACGAAAACCTTTCGTGTACAAACAACCTTACGCATAGGAATTAAAATAAAAGTTCTGTAAGGTCGTTCGGAATGGATTTTTTATGAAGAATCAAATGCGTTATGTGGTGACGTTAGGGGCTGTACTGCTCTATTACCTTCTTTCACTTTTTCCACTCTACCATTACCCTGATTTTACTTCATCCCACGTAAGCAATCCCTCAATCGGATTGTTTGCGCTTGGTTCAACATCGATATATGGTGGTTTTGCGTTTATAGAAATTATTTCCTTTTTAATAAATCCCTTGAAACGATGGAGAACACAAGGGATTGCAGGTAGGGGGAAAATACATCGGGTTCAGCTTGTTTTAATGTTTCTTATGGCCATATTTCAAGGATGGGGTTCTGGTGAACTTATTAAGTCTTTTGGCCCCGATTACGCGGTAGAAATATTTGGCATAAACGGATTAGCTGCTCAAATAATTCTATGTTCCTGCTTAGTTAACGGTGTCTTGATTTTCTACTTGATCGCTACAAATGTGACCCAGTATGGTTTGGTAAATGGTTTTATTCTTTTCCTCTTCGTCCAACCCCTGGTATCTAAAACGCTCGGTTTAATTTATGGAATCCAATCAGACCTGCGAGTGTTAAAAATGGGCGGGTCTTTTTTTGGCTTACCCACTGACATTCACTTTTCTAACTTTAATGAAAAAATGAATTTTATATACTTTCTTTTCGCAATTATCGGCGTGGGGTTTGTCATGTTTCAAAAAAGAAGGAAAATTTTAGATTTTATTTATCAATGGTTTCTTCGCAACCCTGTGGTGACTTACCAGACGCAGGAAAAAATGTTCCAAGTGAAAACTTCGCTCGTCCCTCAGACGATTACGGGTGGTTTGGGCGTTTTAGTTTTGATTCTCCAAATGGTTTGGTTCCACAACGGAGTTTCTTCGGATGACGGAACCTTACGAAATATGCTTTGGGTCGGGGCGGATATGGTTGATTTAGGAGCGACATCATATTTGCTTTGGCTATTATTTACCAACACGTACTGGGTCAATTATCACCTGGAAGGACGGGCGTCTTGGCTTCCTAATCGGGATAAATTGAAGCCTTATTTCATTTTTTGGCTTGTGATGTCCGCTTTCGCGGTTTTAATAAATGATTCAACTTTGTTTTTCCATTTTTCATTAACTATTGAAAAATTGAGCCATATCCTTCTTGAGCCTATTTTCATCCTGACGACGATAATTCTAGGCATAGAAATTTACGAAAAATGGAAATTTGACCACAAAGTGAATCAATACGTTTGTCTTGCGGAAATGGATAACGTTGAGATGGTTCAACTTTGGTTTAGCCAGTTGGAGGAAGCGAATATTTCTTTTCACGTGGAAGGTCTTCGCTATCGGCAATTAACACAATTCTTTGTGCCTTATTTAAAAATTCGAATCTTCGTTGATGAACGCAATACGACAGAAGCCACAAACATCATTCGATTAGAGGAAGTTAAACAAATATAATTTCAGTGTGTTTTCCGCGATAGGGACCCGAAATGGACAAAGATAACGACCGATTAAATTAATCTGATAGATTCGGTAGGTGGTTTTATATGGCTTGGCGTAGGAGAATCGTAATTCTGTTCAGCGGTTTGGGGGCTGGTATTTACAGCGCCTTGGGTCTTTTTGTTTATAACTACCCCCGCTTGAAGGAATGGATAATATCTCCGCTATTTTTGGTTCCTATAATTCTAATCGGTGTGACCCTGTGGGGCTGCCGACAAATCAAGCCCCATCCTTCCGATTCGCCCCAACTAAAATTTCGAGATTTGAACTGGGGTTTTCTCGCTTTAGGCGCTGGTGTGATCTTGGCCGCCATCTTGTGGGGTATCTTCAGTAGCCTTTACCTGGACCACGTTTGGGACCTAGCAAAAAAGCGGGGGTATGTTATTGAGGTCCCTCATGCTGTACCCATTGATTCTAGTGAGGACAATGCCGTGGTTTGGCTTAACCGGGCCAGGAGCGAAATAAATTCTCATGAAAAAGATAAAGAAACGGACCTAACTGGCGATTTTATCCGCGAAGCGGCAAGCGGAAAGATCGATTCTAAAAACCAAATCCAAATCCAAAAGGCATTGAGGACCTATTCAAAAGCCTTAACCTTTCTGGACAGGGCTTTTCAATGTCCTCGGATCAATTGGCAGCCCTACGGATATTGTATAAATGATCGCCCCCCAAAGATGGCTTATCAACTGCATCTGTCGCGTCTTGCCTGTTGCCGGGAAATCCTGAATGCGAAAGCGGGAAGGTATGAACAAGCGGCCCGGGAAATTGAGGAAAACCTTTGGCTGGCCCATAGTATCTTGCCCATTCATTTAGTGATTAGTGACATGCTCGGGATAGCCGAATACAAAATTGTTCTTAATTCTTCCCAATACCGTTTTCAACATATCCCGCTTAAAAAAATCGAATCCACCTGGAATTCTTACTTGAAACCCGTGGACTTGACGCACGAAATGAAAGCAGGTTTATCCATTGAATTCTTTTTGCATTGGGAACGAATGGGTGAAAATGAACCGAATATTTTTGGTGAAAGGATTTATAACCCTCTTGAATATTTCTTTTTTAAACCATTTGCCCAATTTGATTCGGCTTCCGCTATCCGGGGAAACATCAGATTCATGGATTGCTTCAATATGCCCTATCCTTTAATCAAACCGGCCTATGAGAAGGCGAAGGCGGAATACAAAAAGGAAGGATGGATTCTCGCTCAAATCGGCCTCCCCCGTTGGAATGAATATTATGATAAGGCGCTGGTGGACGAAGCCCAATTGAAAACAGCGGTGATGGCTTTGGAAGCAAGACGGTATTATGTGAAATTCGGTCATTGGCCTGAAAATATCGGTGAACTGGAAAGGAATGGCTTATCCAAGGAAGATGCGACGGACCCCTTTAATGGGCAAGAATTAAAAATAAAGAGAAATGGCGGTGATCTGCTTATCTACAGCATCGGGCCGGATTTAGTGGATGACGGGGGTCTCAAGGTCTTTGATAAATCAACAAACAAGGGTGATATTGTTTTCCAGATCAATCTAAAATCTTGAAAAGTCGGAAAAGAAAACAGGTGTTCCATGTGTGGAAGATTCGCCTTAAAAACCAAACCAGCCAAAATCGCCAAGAAGTTCAACGCCGCCATCCTCGAAACCTTTAACGAACATTACAATATCGCCCCCTCTGCCCGGATACCCGTCCTCCAGTACGACACCGAGAAAAAGGAAAGGATCATCAAGAGGGATATCTGGGGCCTAATCCCCTATTGGGCCAAGAACCCCAAGATCCAATACATGACTTCCAACGCGAGAGCCGATACCATCACCGAGAAGGCTTCCTACAAGTACGCCTTCATCAAGCGGCGCTGTCTCGTCGTCATGGACGGCTTTTACGAATGGAACCGCTCCGTCGAACCACCCCAACCCTACTATTTCAGTATGAAGGACGATGATCCTTTCGTCTGCGCCGGTCTGTTCGAATCGTGGAAAGTCCGGTGGGAGGAAGATCCACGCGACCTGCTCAAGTTCGAGAAGGCGGGCAAGAAGCCAAATCCCGTGACTTGGCCTATCAAACTGGGGGGGAAGGAATTCAAGGAAGGTAATGCCCTGGATTCCTGTACGATCATCACCACGGACCCCAACGAACTTATGGCAAAGATTCACGACCGTTTGCCGGTCATTCTGGACCCCAAGGACTATGACACCTGGCTGGACCCCAAAGTCCAGGATGCGGAAATCCTCAAGCCCCTCTTGAAGCCCTACCCGGCTGAAAAGATGCAATGCTGGCCGGTAGACCGGACGGTCAACAAGGTCGGGGTTGACGACACCGAAAACTGTATCAAGGAAGTGAAGGCGCAATCGTGAAGGATTTACCCTTTTGGAGAAGCGCGATCTACAACGCTAGGACCCCCCTCATCCTCAAATCCGTGGGAGAGGAGCTGGCCCAATTCCAGAACCAATCCGGCCTGTTTGGGGACGAGGAGAAGAAGTTGAACGCGGGCCAGATGGACACCCTCCGCAAGGAGTACGCCGAGCGGATGAAAAAGCTGAAGGCGGAGGCGGTCTAGGGCAATTTAATCAACGTAAATGATCTTTACCTTCAAGGAATTATCGTGTTGAAAATAGATGAAGTTTGCTTGGATAAATACTAAACCCCTAGTTTTGAAATGCATTTTTATTAACAATTGGAATTCTCAAATCAAAATCTCCTTGAAAGAAAAGATAAAGTTGTTACCAATTTAACGTTTGGTTCAGACAAATAAATTAACCTCGATTTCTTTTGTTAAACTAGAGCACCTTGTTTCATTAATCATATAACCTGTCGCCCTACCGCTAGGAGTGTTGGTAATGGTTAGTAGGCCACTTTTCCTTTTAATTTGTCCTCCCCTTGCCCCAAAAAAACATTTTAGGAAAAGTATTTTCTTTATTTTCTTTGCTTCATTCCTTTATTCACTGATTTTTCCACCCTTTAGTGCATTTGCTGCGGACAGTCAAAAACTCCAGGGTCACCGTTCAAAAACCATGGCTCAAGCGCTTTTGGTGGGACCACATTCGCGGACCGAACGTATGTTTGTAGCCATCTCTTTGCCGCTAAGAAACACCCAAGCACTTACGAATTTTCTGGACCAAATATATGACCCCCAAAACCCTCTTTACAGACACCCTACACTGTAGTGTTCACAAAATATCTTCCCGAATTTTCGGTACCAGCTTGAGAGGTTTTCCGCCTCGGGTTCTCTCGACAAGTTGGAATTTCTCCAGCGTTGCGTAGACAGCTTGTCGCTCTGCCTGCCTTTTTTCCCTGGCCGTTCCACCTCCTTTTACCCCGGATTTCCCAGATGGAATTTCCTTTCGAGTATAATAAGACAACGTTTGGCCATATAAACAAAGGTTTTTCTTCGTGTTGGGGAACATGAGAGGGGGAAATGCAATGGGTGAAGGCGGAAAAGACGCTCTTCGGGTGGTTTTTGATCCTGGCCATCGACCAATTGAACGAAGTCAAAGGGGCGGGGACCATCCGTATGGCCTCGGTGGGGATCAATCAAAGGTGGCTGACGAGATTCGGGAGGCAGTCCCCGCACTACACGACAAGGCTGAGGGACTTGCCCATCGCCCGCGTGCCTTGAATCGGGTGGCTTTCGGGATGTCCTCGGGGATGTCCTACGGCGGACATAAAAAAATGAGTTTGAGGATTATTTGAGGCGGTTTTTTTAAAATTTTGGAATGCAATAACGGTATCTATTTGGCGGGTCAGCGATACCTCTTTGGCCATCATGAAAATCCAGGAGAGCAAGAGATAGAAGATTAAAAAAATTGGCTTAAACACTACAAAAAAGAATCAGCGGACAGCGCCAAGAAGACCGGCTAGGAGGCTGTGGGCTTTAGGCTTTGGGCCTTGTCGGGGTGGTTAAAAAATGTCCTACAGTAGGACATGAAAAAGTGCGTTTGAGCATTGTTTGAGGCGGGTTTCCTCATGCTCCGATGGCGAACCCCCCTATCTACGCATCAAGTGATGATGCTAGAAACGATAGGGGGGTTCGCCCTCTCCGCATGAGAAAACCTTTATGAACCATAGAAACTTAACTTGATGTGTAGATGAAGAGATAACGACAAGAGAAAGACAACAGTGAGAATATAAGTGGGAGGACGTGATTGAAGTGGTTATGGGGAATTAAGGTGGTGCTGTAAAAGCCTGTGACTGAATCAGGGGTAGGGGGGGACTAGGTAAAGCAGACCGGTGCAGGTGGATGTGGTGGTGGTTATTTATTGGGCGGGGTGAAGGCAAAGCAAAGGATCAAAGACATGGGGCTTCCTGGAAAACCACCAGGAAGCCCCATCCTTTATGACCTGGTGGACAACAGGGTTGGGAGCCGCTTAAAGGCCGGGGTTACCAATGGCGGAGTAGGGAACATAGCGTATAAAGACAGTCAGCAAGACTTCACAAAAGACAGCCGGAAGAACATCACTCAAGACTTAGAAGATTGTTTAAAGGGGGAACGAAAAAGGGGAACGGCGTCCCTTTTTCGTGGGCCTTCCCCCTGGGCCAAGATGCCCGCAAAGTACGCGGCCATCCCGGCCCACCCCTATCCCCGGTGGCTTTCGCCCCCAAGCCCCTAACCAAAACGGGGAAGGACCCCCCTTTTGGATTGCCCCTTAAAACCGGAGGTGGCGATTGGAGTGATAGCTGTCATTTCCCATCCATTTTCCTTTGGGGACCCCACCAAGCCAAAAGCCCCCTCCCCGTCATGCTATCCAGCCAAAGTATTGGAGCCCTTCGGGGAATGGAATTTTGGAGGCTACATGCCGGGGAGGGGGCTTTCGGATTGGCACTCCCACAAAGGCGGCGGCACGCCTGGGCGAACTAAAAATGCCGCCCTGGCACGCCGCCGATAAATGGATGGGAGGTTCGAGTCCTCAGGGCCGTTTCAAAAATGGAAAATTTCGGGGTAAGAAAAGTGATACCCCCTCGGTTTCCCATTTTTGAAAGGACTTCGTCCCCGCCTTCGAAAAACCCGAAGGCTCCCGGCACTTCGGGTATCGGGGATTCCCAAAAGAACCGTTACCTGGATTCGGTGGTGGTGGGTGGTGAAGCGGTTTTTGGTCTCCTGGTGGATCTTGAGTGGTCATTCCTTCCTGAAGTTCAGCAGTAAACCCATAAAGCAGACATAGACGTTCGACGCTCTAGGTGATTGGGCGATGGATAGTTTCGGGAGTTCGTCCCGAGGCCCAATGACGGTTTTCCTTCGCACACGGCCACCCTTGCACGGCAACTTTTGCGCCAGCCGAAAGGCGCGGCTGTCACAAAAGTAAAGGGTGGCCTTGCTTTGTTTTTCCCTCCCGAAGTTTCAGGACGCTTTCCCGCACGAACTCCCAAAACTCCCGCTATGGCCTTCCCCTCCCCCCCTCTGTTTTTGAGGGGGGGAGGTGGAAGGCGGTTTTTTGAAAGGCGAATAGCCATCAAAAAAAACTAAGAAAAGAAAGGGAGTGATGGAAATGGAACAGGACACGAAACAGGAAAGAAAACCGGAGGGGAGCCAGGCCGAGGAGCCGAAGGCCCAAAGCTGGCCCGTGCCGGATGAGGAGATCGACCGGGTCATCCGGAAGCTTGAGGAAGGTTGGGGCTTTTGAGGAGGGGTTATGGCGCATCCAGCTTTTGAGGTCATGAAGTTCAAGGTCTTGGGAAGGTACGAAATCCACTTTGGGAAGGGACTCCCAGGGGTTCTGGTTCTACGAAATCCAGGACCAGGAAACCCTTTCCATGGTGGACGTGAAAGACGGCCTAACCGAGGGCGAATTTTTAGGGGCGATTGGATGCGCCTTGGAACCTTCCCAGCTTTGGGACCTACAAAAATTAATCTCACTCATTTAAAAACTAAGGAGGCAGAACCATGAAGAGGAATATCGCCGAGGAAATCACAAACCGGATTTTGGAAGACCTGGAAAAGGGCGTCACACCCTGGGAGAAACCCTGGAAACACGGGAAGGGCTTACCCCTGCCGGTGAACGCCAGCACCCAGAAGCGCTACAGGGGAATCAACGTATTTGTCCTTTATGCCGAACAGGATAAGCGGGGGTTTTCATCCCCGGCCTGGATCACTTTCAACCAGGCCAAGGCCTTGAAGGGAAACGTCAGGAAGGGCGAGAAGGGGACCGACGTGGTTTTCTACAAGAAGCTTTCCAAGACCAAGAGCCTCAACCTGGAAGATGAGGTCTTGCTTGAGGAACAATCCTTTTGGGTTCTTCGGACCTATACGGTTTTCAACCTGGACCAAGTGGAGGGGTTGGACCACCTGAAACCCCACCCCGAAACCATCGAGCCCTTCCAGGCCATCGAGGAAGCCGAGGGGATTTTGGTGGATTCGGGAGCGGAGATCATCCACGCCGCCGTTGACCGGCCTTTTATGACCGCCTGAAGGATTTCATAACCTTGCCCTTGAAGGAGAGCTTCGAGAGCCCGGAGGCCTATTACGGGACCGCCCTACATGAGGTCGTCCACCATTCGGGCCACCCGAGCCGCTTGAACCGGGAATTCGGGAAGCGCTACGGGGACCAAGCCTACGCCTTCGAGGAACTGGTGGCCGAAATGGGAGCCGCCTTCCTTTGCGCCTCCGTGGGAATCCCCTACGCCACCCGGCATTCCAACTACATCGGGGACTGGATTCAGGTTTTGAAGGACCACAAGCGGGCCATCTTCACAGCCGCCGCCAAGGCCCAGGCCGCGATGGACTTCATCTTGAAAACGGAATTCGTTGAATCCGGCTTAGTCGAGGCTACGCCCGACAAGTCGGTAGCCTGAAAGGGGGCCGCCATGAAAAGGCAACTTGTCATGAGATTCAACCTAGATGCTTTCCCCGCGCCGACCGTTCCGCCCACATCGTGGGCGGAGGCGCGTGAAACTTACAAGCGGGGGCCGGTCGTGGGCGACCCGGAGGATGCGGCAGGTTACTTCAAAAGGTTCATCGGGGGGAAATCCAACGAGGCTTTCCTTTGCATGTACCTGGACCACCGCAACCACATTTTGGACGTGGTGCTGGAAGGGGAGGGAACCGTGGACCATACCGCCGTTTATCCCCGCGAGATATGCCGCCGCGCCCTGGAGCTAAAAGCCTCGGGCGTGATTTTGGCGCATAACCATCCAGGGGGGAGCCTGGAACCCTCCGAGGGGGACCGGGCCCTAACCCGGCAGGTTTCGACCGCCGCCAAGGCTTTGGGGGTGACCGTTCATGACCATTTGATCGTCGCCCATGAGGGACATTTTTCTTTCCGCCATGCGGGACTTCTTTGAAAGGAGATTTAGAAATGAAAATGAATTGTTGGGTTTGTGGGACGGAATTGGAGGTCACCGAAGAGAAAATCCGGGAATTCAAAAAGGAGAATCCGGGGGAGGAGCCCTTGGCCGCTTGCGGGAAAATTTCATGCTCCCCTTACTTCCAGGCCGTGATGGGCAATTACCTGAGAGTCGTAAAGGAATTTACGGATGGTCCTTAACGGACCAAGGAGGGAGCCATGGAAAACCAAACCAGGGGAAACAGGAAGGGGGACAGCATGAGGCAGGGAACCAAGCAAAGCAAAAGGCCGGAGAAGATGGGTTTTGAGACGCCCTATTACTTTTACTCCTTTTGCCGGGTTTGTGGGGCGCGGATGTACGTCCGGGTTCAGGATTTGGGGAAGATTTGCCCGGATTGCGATCCGGATCAAGGGGATGAAATTCGGAAAGGAGATTAGGCCATGGAGTTAAACATCGAAATTCCAGGAATCAAAAAAGTTCTTTATGAATCCGTTTTTATTCGTGGATACCAACAGCGGATTGTAACCAAGGTTTATTTCGGGAATAAGAGCGCTATAACTTTTAGCGGGTCTTTACCCAAGAAGGAGGCCCGCCGACAGGCCGTCATCCAGAAGGCGATGGAAGCTGGAATGACACCGGAGGAAGCGGAGGTTTTCGCGGACTCAAAGGCCCAGGTTCGATAGGGAAAATATGGGAACCAACCGCCACCGGGCCGGTGTTGCCTTCGTGACCCCGGTGGTGGCGCAAAGGAGGAATTTATGTTTAGGCCCATCGAAGAACTTTTGGACAGGCCCGAGGTCTTATCTAAAATGCCGTCCCTTTACTCAACCGAAAGGCAAGACTTAGAGAACCATCTTCTACTCATGCGATTTTATCATCCTTTGTCCCGGTCAAGCTGGTTTGCCGTGGAATACGACCCACAGGAGCGGGTTTTCTTCGGTTGGACCGATGGGGATTTCCAGGAATGGGGTTATTTCAGTTTGCTTGAAATGGCATTCGTTGAAGTGCAGGGAGTACCGATCATGTGGGACATGGACTACGAGCCAACCCGTTTTGGAGATTGGAAGTCTAGGGAACTGGAAATCTAAAAAGGAGGCCAACCGCCACCTTTGCCGGTGTGGCTTCGTGACCAAAGGTGGCGACGCTTTGGAAATAGATTTTAAACTGATAAATTGGTACTTCAGGGGATGGCTCCGAGGGCTATCCCTTTTTTATTTCGGGATGTCGCAAAATTCCTTCCAAGCCGGTAGGCTTTCTTCCGCATAACAACCCACCGGGTTGGATAAAATAACTAAATTGAACGGCATTAAACAGGTCTTAATTATGGCCGAATTAATTGAAATCAATGACTGGGTCCAACACCAACGATTCAAGATTAGAGGCATGGTCAAGAAAATCA
>CAWHOE010000039.1:0-58684 GCA_963830915.1 candidate division FCPU426 bacterium | reverse complement strand
GCTCGCTGATCTACATCACTATCTGGGGCTTGAAGTTGATCATGGAGAAAAGAGGATGGAATAGTAACATCGATGATGGGAAACCGATAAAAGTACTAACATCAACGTTTTTGGCTCCTAGAAAATCCATATATCTTGTGGAAGTGGGCAAGCGGATTCTTGTTTTGGGCGTTGGGCAAGAAGAAATATCTTGTTTGGACATAATTACAGAACAAGACGAGGTGGATTTATTGAAACAGGGCACCCAGCAAGGGTTCCCTAAAATATTTAATCATATTATGCAAAAACAGGATACGGCACAAACTGAGGTGGATGCAAAGAAGATCATTGAGGAGAGCAATTTAGTTGTAGGAGGTTATTTGGACAAGCTGAAGAAAATATCAACTCGAAAAAAAAATGAAACGGAAAACAAGGGCGATCTCAAGTGAATAAAAAGACTTCTCTCATACTGACTTTAACATTGTTTTTTGCCTTGCTTCCATCTTTTGGGGCACTCGCTGCCGATATACCCTTCCCGGCCATTCGTTTGGGGGTTGAACAAGCTAAAAATCCCCAAGATGTAGCCATGAGCCTTCAAATCATCCTGGTTTTAACCGTTCTTTCTTTGGCGCCGGCGATATTAATATTAATGACTTCATTTACTCGAATTATCATTGTACTGGCGTTTCTTCGCCAGGCTTTGGGAACCCAACAAGTTCCCCCAAACCAAGTCTTGGTTGGGCTAGCCTTGTTTATGACTTTTTTTACCATGCAACCGACATTCAGCAAAATTGATCAAGAGGCATTAACGCCTTATTTGAGTGGGAAGCTAACGACGACCGAAGCTTTTAAAAAAGCCGAAGACCCTATCAGGCAATTCATGTTCAAACAAACCAGGGAAAAAGATTTAGCGCTTTTTGTGGCTCTTTCAAAGTCGAGCCGTCCAAAAACACCCGCCGATATTTCCACCTGGGTGCTTATCCCTTCATTTGTAATCAGTGAACTAAAGAAAGGGTTTGAGATGGGTTTTCTTATATTCATTCCTTTTTTAATCATAGATATGGTGACGGCTTCAGTGCTTATGTCCATGGGGATGTTGATGCTACCGCCTGTATTGATTTCTCTCCCTTTCAAAATATTATTATTCATCATGGTTGATGGGTGGAATCTTATCGTTCGTTCTATTGTTTTAAGTTTTTAGAAATTGAGGTTTAAAATGAGCGTTGAATTTATCGCTGATTTGGCGAATAGAGCGCTATGGATTACTTTGCTGATATCCGCGCCGATCCTTGGATTGGGACTAGCGGTTGGTGTTGCCATTTCCATTTTTCAAGCAGTTACTCAGATACAAGAAATGACTTTGACATTCATTCCTAAGATCATAGCTATATTTTTTGCGATTTTAATTTTTGGTAAATGGATGATGCTAATTCTTTTAAATTTCACTTCTAATCTTTGGATCAATATTCCAAGTTACGTGAAGTGAGGACACTTTGCCGACAAATCCTTTTGAATTTAATCCCAAGGATGTTATTGCTTTTGTATTGATATTGGTTAGAGTCGCGGGAATATTCTTAACCGCCCCGATTTTCGCGAGTAGGAATATCCCGGTAACTGTTAAAGCAGCATGGATACTATTAGTTACTTTTCTCATTTATCCAGTAGTAACATTCAACCCACAAATCCTTCCGACTGTAGGGTTATCCCTCGGCATCGCGGTTATCAGGGAAGTTTTAATAGGTTTTTGCATTGGTTTAGGTGCGACCCTTCTTTTCACCGGAATTCAATTGGCCGGTCAGATTGTGGATATTCAAATGGGGTTAGGAATGGTCAATATTATCGATCCCGTTACCAGCACTCAAATTTCGGTAATGGGACAATATTATTATTTGGTCGCTACCCTAGTGTTTTTAGCGGTGGATGGCCATCATTTGCTTCTAAAAGCTGTAGTGGATAGTTTTTCTGTTGTGGCTTTAGGGAATGGGCATTTCAATCCAGCATTAGGACAAGAAATGATGCATTTAGTTTCTCGGGTTTTTTTCATAGCATTTAGGGTCGGAGCCCCCGTGATTGGAGCTCTTTTTATCACTAACCTAGCATTAGGAGTCGTTGCGCGAACGGTACCTCAAATGAATGTATTTATTGTTGGGCTTCCTTTGAACATGGCGGTGGGACTCATCATCGTTGCTTTTTCAATGAGTTTTTTTGTTTTTATTTTGCAAGACCTTTTTAAAGGCTTATATAAGGATTTAGCCGTATTAATCTATGCGATGAGATAAATAAAAAGGTTATAGGTGATCATGGCGGATCCGGCAAAAACAGAAAAGGCAACCCCTAAACGTAAACAAGAGGCCCGAGAACGTGGCCAGGTTTCGCGTTCTGTGGAAGTAAATTCAGCGGTTATCCTTCTAGCGGCACTCTTAACATTTCGTTATGTTGGACCCTATATGATGGATTCTTTGGGAAACCTCACTGTGTTTGCGTATCAAAACATGGGGATTAGCTTTGGAATGGAAAATGTTTATTCTTACGGGATTTTTTATATGTGGCAGGTTTTTAAAATTATAGCCCCGTTGCTCGGAATTATTCTTTTGGTAGGTTTGGCGGCTAATTATTTTCAGGTAGGAGTTCTATTTAGCCTTAAACCCCTCACTCCCAAAATCAGCAATGTTAACCCTATGACTGGTTTGCAAAGATTATTCTCCAGACGATCGATGGTGGAATTTTTTAAAGCTTTATTGAAGTTAATTATTATCGGCTGGATCGGATACGACGGAGTGAAGAACGCATTGCCACAACTTGTTCCGGCTATGGATATGGCTGGTACAGAGGCCCTGCAGTTTGTTGGCTTACTTACGTTGAAAATATTAAATAGGATCATTCTGGCTTTGATAGTTTTGGCAATATTGGATCATTTTTATCAGAAATGGGAATACGAAGACGGGTTAAAAATGACCAAACAAGAAATTAGGGATGAGTTCCGTCAATCGGAAGGCGATCCCATGATCAAGGCGAGGATAAGACAGATCCAAAGGGAAATGGCGCGTCGTAGAATGTTCGAAGCAATTCCTAAAGCTGATGTTATTATCACGAATCCTACTCATATCGCAGTTGCTCTGCAATATAAAGACGGGATGCAGGCGCCTATGGTTTTGGCAAAAGGGGAAAGGGTTATTGCCGAAAGGATTAGGGAAATGGGCCGAAAACATCATATCCCTATTGTTGAAAATCCACCTTTGGCCCGCTCACTTTTTAAATCCTGTCCAGTTGGGGCCCCCATTTCCCCTGATTTGTTTGAGGCAGTTGCTGAGGTTTTAGCCTTTGTTTATAGGATGAATAAAAGTCAACAAGGGGTTAAGGATGGTGTGGTTTAACGATGGAAATGTAATGATTATTGAAAAAGGAAGAATGAACAAAAGCTGATTTAAGGCTACAATACAAGTCCGTTTGGTACGGGCCAATAGTTACGAGGGAAAAATGCCTGAAGCAATCACGATTAAATCAATTCAAGAAAATAGTGGGCTGGTTATTGCCTTTGCCTTAGTCATGGTCATTTTGATGTTGTTCATACCATTGCCAAGTATCGTTCTGGATGTTCTGATTTCCTTCAATATCACTTTGGCACTTGTTGTTGTTTTGGTGACTATGTATACCCTCGAACCTCTTCAATTTTCTATTTTTCCTACTTTGCTATTAATCACGACTCTTTTTCGGCTTGCTTTAGAAGTTTCCGCAACCCGTTTGATTCTATTACACGGAAACGAGGGTTCGGATGCTGCCGGTAAAGTCATCGAATCAATAGGTCAATTTGTTATCGGAGGTAGCCCAATCGTAGGTTTCGTTGTTTTCCTGATTTTGATCATCATTCAATTTGTCGTTATAACTAACGGTGCTCAACGTGTTGCCGAGGTAGCGGCTAGGTTCACTTTGGATGCAATGCCAGGGAAACAAATGGCGATTGATGCTGATTTGAATTCAGGGCTCATCACAGATGACCAAGCCAGGAAAAGAAGAAAAGAAGTCGAAAGGGAAGCGGACTTTTATGGTGCTATGGATGGTGCCAGTAAATTCGTAAGGGGAGATGCAATTGCGGCAATCATAATCGCAATCATTAATATTTTGGGCGGATTTGCGATGGGGTTTTATGTGGGCGGGTTAGGGTGGGCTGAGGTACTTACTAGGTATACTCTTTTAACCATTGGCGGTGGTCTTGCTACCCAAATTCCTGCTCTTATGCTATCGACGGCAACGGGTATTGTTGTTACGCGGGCCGCTTCGGAAAGCGACTTGGGAACCGATCTAATCAAACAAATCATTGCCCAACCTCGTGCGCTATGGATTACATCCGGGGTCATGTTTTTTTTCGGAATTTTTCCAGGAATGCCTCACGTTGCATTCATTTTCATTTCGTTGATTTCTGGTGGGTTAGCTTTTTATTTAAGGTCGGTTGTTAATCGGGAAAAAGAAGAGGCCGAGAAAGCCAAGCTGCTAATCCCAGAAAAAAAGAAAGAGCCGGAAAATGTAACCTCTCTTCTACAAGTCGATCATTTGGAAGTGGAGATTGGTTATAGCTTGATCCCTTTGGTGGATGAAGCACAAGGAGGTGATTTACTAGAAAGAATTACTGGTATTAGACGACAGATGGCCAGCGACCTAGGTCTAGTGGTTCCACCCATACGAATTCGGGATAATATGCAGTTACAACCTGCGGAATACATTATTAAGATCAAAGGTGTTGAAGTTTCTCGTTGGAAAATAATGCCTGGACATCTTTTGGCTATGTCGACAGGTCCTGGGATGCCCAAAATACAAGGCATTGAGACGAAAGAACCAACATTCAATTTGACCTCATATTGGATCACGGATGAGGAAAAAGTTATGGCTGAACAAGCCGGTTATTCCGTGGTAGATGCGTCGACTGTTATAGCGACTCATTTAACCGAGGTAATCCGGAACCAAGCGCATGAATTTTTGACGCGCCAAAGCGTGTCTAAACTGTTGGATTCTGTTCGTAAGGAGTCTTCGGCTGTTGTCGATGAATTAGTACCTGCGCATATTTCCATTGGTGACTTGCAAAAAATATTGCAGAACTTGTTAAAAGAACATATCCCGATCAGGGATTTGGAAACTATCCTTGAAGCTGTGGCGGATCATGTCCGAGAAACGAAAGATATACAGATTTTAACGGAATACGCTAGGAGATCGTTAGCTCGATCGATAACCAAATTGCATCAGGCTAGCGATGGGAAAATATATGCTTTAACATTAGAACCAAAATTCGAAAAGATCATCATGGATTCAGTTCAAGCCGCCGAAGGTGGAAATGCTTCTGCTTTAGATCCCCGATTATTGCAACAGATGTTCAAAAGTCTTTCGTCGGGTATAGAAAAAATGGCTGGCGCTAATCATCAACCGTTAGTTTTGTGTTCCCCGAATGTTCGACCATATTTTAAGAAGTTGATAGAAAGATTCATTCCTCATCTTACAGTTCTTTCATTTAGCGAACTTTTACCTAGGACTGAGATCCAATCAGTCGGTTTGATCGAGGCGGGAGCATGAGGATAAAACGATATGAAGCTCCAACCATCCAAGAAGCCTTAATGAAAGTGAAAAAAGATTTAGGCCCTGAAGCGGTTATTTTATATACAAAAACTTTTCGAAAAGGTGGAGTTTTGGGTTTGTTCGGTAAACCTGTTGCCGAGATAACGGCGGGCGTTGACTTGAACCTGCTGGATGATGTTGCCAAAAGAAAAGATGTTGTCGCTACATCTACAGCTCCTGTACTTGAGAAAAACGAGGTCCCACTAGTTCGAAACTCGATAAATGCCAGTTCAATGGCATCGATTAGACAATTAGGTTCTTTGGATCCTGCCAGGACCAAGGTGAAGGCTTTACAGCGGGAATTGAATGAGATGAAGAACGACAAGTGTGGCAAATGTTATTAAAGAGTTTAGCCATTCTGATGGTTCAACCCTTTTATCAGAAGGCTTCATTAAGCTAAGGAAAAAATTGACCAAACAAGAGGTTGAGGACTATTTAATTCAAAAAGTGTTACGAGGGATGATTGATGTCAAAATCGACCCGGAAAATTCCACAGAAGTATATGAATGGTTATGCGCTTTCGTTAAATCGGCTTTGAAGATTTCCACAGCTACACCATTTAGCGGTTTTCAAAAGGTACTCGCGTTTGTTGGCCCTACTGGGGTTGGGAAAACAACGACCCTAGCTAAGCTTGCCGCAAGGTTCAGCTTAATGGAGGGGAAAAAAGTCGTCATGGTCACTGCCGACACCTATCGAATCGCTGCGACAGAACAATTGAAAACTTATGGAAGAATTATGGGGATCCCGGTGGAAGTGGCTAATTCAGATGTCGATATTACAGGGATTCTGAACAGGCATAAAAATGCTGATTTGGTTTTGTTGGATACCGCTGGCCGTAGTCCTTCCAATGAAGAGCAACTAGTTGAGTTGAAAAAGTTTATTGCCTTAAGTCAGCCTGACGAGATTCATTTAGTTATTTCAGCAACCACAAAATACCACGATATGATTCGTATCATTGAAAAGTTTGGGCAAGCGGTTCCAATCAACAGGATGATATTTACAAAACTTGATGAGACTCGTTATTACGGGTCATTCTTGAATTTAATGAGCAATTTTCAGATCCCGCTCTCTTATTATTCGACCGGTCAAAACGTTCCGGATGATTTAGAAGTTCCAGAGGACGTTTCCTTATCTGAACGGATTACAAAAGTTTTAATGAGTTAACGGAAGGATCAGGATGCAGGATCAAGCTGAAAAATTACGTCAATTAATGGGCCATCAAAATGCCCCTAAAACACCGACTAATTATAATCATCGGATGGATCGTTGTCGTTTAGTAGCGGTAACCAGTGGGAAAGGCGGAGTTGGAAAAACAAATATTGCTGTGAATTTCGCTTTGGCTATGGCAGTCAAAGGAAAAAAAGTACTTTTAATGGATGCTGATATGGGATTGGCTAATGTCGATGTGATGTTAGGAATGATTCCTCAATTCACCCTATTAAATGTTCTAAATGGCCAAAAAAATCTTCAGGAAATTGTTTTGGAAGGCCCATTGGGTATTCGCCTTGTAGCGTCAGGATCTGGTGGGATTCAAGAATTGGCTGATTTAAATGAAACGCAACGGAATAGATTTTTAAATGCACTCCTAGAACTTCAATATGATTCAGATATGATTTTAATCGACACTGGTGCAGGTCTTCATCGAAATGTTTTGGCTTTTGTATTGGCGGCTGAGGAAGTATTAATTGTGACCACTCCGGAACCTACGGCACTCATGGACGCCTATGGGATGATAAAAACCATTTTTAGAGAAAAAACAAACCCGGTTATCAATATCCTTGTAAATATGGCTTCTAATCAATTGGAAGCGGATGAAGCGGGCAAAAAACTAGTAATCCTTTCCAAGCGATTTTTAGATTTGGATATCGAATACATGGGTTTTATACCGAGAGATATGGGAATGGTTAGAGCGGTTAAAGAACAAAAGCCCATTCTTTTATCATCTCCCTTGAGTCCTGCGGCGGTTAATATCACACGTTTAGTTGATGTTTTTTTATCAGGGAAAGGTTTTCAAGGAGAAACGAATATCATTAATTTCTTCAAAAAAGTGACTCGGATATTTGGGGGAGAAAAATAATGGCCGAATCAAAAAAAAACCAAAAGCGAAATTTTGTTCGATTGGATGTTGTGCTTCCGGTGAAGTACAGACCTTTCACTGGAAATCCTGTATTTGACAATGTTTTCAATGTTGGAAGGACATACGATCTTTCGAGCGGAGGGATGAAATTAACCGTTGGCAAGCCATTAAAAACCGGGCTTAAATTAGATATTGAAATTGAATTGGGCAAAGAAACCCACCCGTTTATCGTGGGACAAGTTCTTGGGGGTGAAGATCTAGTAGTGGATGGAATTTCCAGACGAATAGAAAAGATTAATTTCATAGAATTGGATCCTGAGGCACAAGAAATGATTATGAAATTTATCTTTGACTACCAAAGAAAGAATGTCCGAAAAGTAAAAAATAGTTAGGAGAGAAAAATGGCGGACCGAGCAAGAGATAAACAGTTTTATGAAATAACAAAAGAAAAACCATCGGGACGATACCAAATTCTCATGGTGGGAGGATCGGCTGGATCGGTTTTAGCTTTTTTGGTTATTTCTCTCGTTGGTGCTTATACCGGAATGGCCCTTGATAGCTTAGTGCTTAGCTTTTTGGCGGCCAGTTTTCTTGGTTTTTTCTTGGGCGGATTGTTGACTTGGTTATCATTTTCTTATTTCGGAAAAATTTCAAAAGAATATGAAAAAGAATCTGATGAAAAGACAATGGTAGAACCGGAACCAATAGTTGAAGAAAATATTCAGACGGAACTTAGTCCTGATACGGATGAAAATAAAGGGCAATCAGTTGATTTTGTTTTTCCTGAGCTTTCACCAGATAAGAAATAGTTGGAGATTATGTATTTAGGAGAGAAGTTGGATGGGACTTGGAAAAAGTTTTTAAAAGATAAAAAGAAACTAGATGTTAGGGATGAATTAGCGGGTTCTTATTATTATCTTGTGGATGGGGAATGCAGGAGATTGCTTGCTCGTTTGCCGGTTAGAGTTTATTGGGAAAAGAAAGAGGATTTAGGGTCGGCTGGTGTTATCGGCCTTTTACAGGCACTAGACCATTTCACGCCGCCTCTTGATAAGAAAGAAACACCTGGAAGAGCATTTGAAGCTTACGCGCGTTATCGAATTCGTGGCCAAATGGTGGATGAACTACGAAATCTTGACTTTGCAAGAAGAAATCTTAGAAAACAGGCTAGGGCAATTCAGGAAGCTGAGAAAAAGCTAATTGCCCGTTTGGGAAGACAGCCTAGGGAAGAAGAGACTGCAAAAGCTTTGGGAATCCAGTTAGAAGAGCTATATGACTGGATCGCTGAGATTAATATGCTGAATCTTTTGTCTCTTGATGCGGAGATATCGGAGGATCATGAAGATGGAGGATCTTGGGTTGACGTTTTAGCAGATTCAAAAGCGGAAAATCCACTTGATAAAGTTGAGAAACAAGAGAGAATTGAGATTGTAAAGAGTGCATTGAAAAAATTAGCTGAAGCGGAGCAACAGGTTCTCCATTTTTATTATGTAGAAAGTCTGACTTTTAAGGAAATTGGAAAAATCCTCAAGGTGAGTGAGTCGAGGATTTGCCAAATTCATCATTTGGCTGTTTTTCGGTTACAGGAACTAGTCGATGAAAGGAGGACGTATGGTAGGGTCCAAGGACATGAACGGATACACAACCATCACAACCGAAAGTGATGGGATTTATTTAACCGTATTTCCTCCATCGGGAAAAGGTGCGAGAGCGAGCTTAGAGGATGTAAAAAAAGAATTGGCAAAAAACAAGGTAACCGCTGATAGCCCTTCTTTTTTAGCGCAAGTTGTCAACCAATCCTCTGGAAAACCTCAGAAAATTTCGGGGGCTAAGAATCTTTCGGGGAACTCCGCCGGAGGAACCCAAGATCAAATTTTCGTCGAAATTAGTGATGACGAAATGTTAGCAAAAGTAACGGTTGTTCCTCCGCAAAGTGAGACGGGTCATTTTTCAACATTGGACGATGTGCGAGAAACATTAAAAAAACGTAACGTTGTGTATGGAGTTGATGAAACGCGGATGATGGAATTATCCGCTAAGCTTTCTCAAATTATATCTACAAAGAATATCAGCGAGCCTGTCGAGTATGAAGTTGCTTTTGGTACTCCTGTAACTAATGGTGAGGATGCTCGGGTCGAATATCTTTACAAAAAAGAAGAGGAACAAACTCAAAATCCTGTTCTGGAAGAAACAGAAGACGGGCGTATTGATTATAGGGCGGTCCATAAAATTGATAATATCGCCAAAGGAACTTTACTAGCTCGTAAAATCCCTCCAACAAAGGGTATGCCTGGGATGACTGTTACCGGAAAACCGATTGATGCTAAAGATGGAAAAGATATTGAAGTCAGTGCGGGAAAAGGTGTGGTTGTTTCCCCAGATAATAATGACGAGTGGATTGCCGATTCGGACGGTCAGGTAATTGTTAAGGATAATAAAATTTCAGTTATGGCGCTTTTTGAAGTGCCTGGAGATGTTGAATTATCAACTGGAAATATTGATTTCATTGGTACTGTTATTGTTCGTGGAGATGTGAAAGATGGTTTTAAAGTTTATGCTGGTGAGGACATCATTATAAACGGGGTAGTTGAAGGTGCGGAAATCAAAAGTGGCGGGAAGCTAACGATTGCAGGTGGGGTTAGCGGGAATGATAAAGCAAGAATTACTTGCCAAGGGGATGCAAATATAAAATATGTAAGAAATGCAACCGTTGATGTTGGAGGGAATTTAACAAGTTCTCAAGCGGTCATGCACAGCAAAGTCACTGTTGGTGGGAAAGTTACGGTGGCTGGCAAAAAAGGAGTTATTGTTGGTGGTCAGGTTATTGCGGGTTTAGAAGTGAACGCAGCTTCAATGGGGTCTAATTTTGCCACTCCTACGGAAGTTATCGTTGGTGCGGCTGTTGGCTTGAGGGATGAACTTCAAAAACTTGAACTTGAACTTAAAAGTACGGTTGAGAACTTAGATAAAACAAAAAAAGGAATTCAGTTTCTTAAAGATTTACAGGGAAAAATGGGAGGGAATCTTCCACCGGATAAAAAAGAACTTCTGACAAAATTGACGCGTGCTCAATTTAAATTAATGGCCGACACAAAATCCATGTCAGAGAAAAAACAAGAACTAGAAAAGAAAGATCAGGAAGGCGCTGAAGATCGTAGAAGACATGCTAAAGTTACATGTATGGGTATAATTCATACTGGAGTTAAAATCACAATCAATAAAGCATCCCGCCAAATAACCGAGGAATTAAAGTATTGCACCTTGACGGAGTCCGACGGTGAAGTGAAAGTAGGCCCGTTCCGAGGCAATTAATACGATGTTAGCCCATGCGAGGGTTCGACGGGAATTATATCAATACTCAGGGGGATGCGACGGCGCGAGCGCAATTAGCATTTCAGATAGAACAGAACCGCCAGCAAGTTCAAACTAAAATAGCTTAGAAGAAAGTCTTCGAAAATTAAAAAAGCAAGTTAATGAAACGGAAAATAATACAATAGACTTAAAGTCGGTTTGAACAAAAGAAAATGAAGGGAAAAGCACAAGTGGGCAGGACGAGGGCACGGGGTTTGGAAAAAAAGAAAAACCAGGCCAAATAATTTCGGAAGAGATTAGGACCTCGAAATATAAGATGGATATAAGGGTGTGACATGGATGTTTTTATGGTTCTTCAATTCTTTTTTGATGGTGTTTTACTGTTTGCGATAATATTTTTATTCAATTATTCAATTACACAGACGCATAAGAAAAAAGAGGATTTGGACATTTTAAAAAATATGCAAGTTCAGGAAATTAAGGAAAATTTACAAGAGCTGTTGTTGACGTTAAGACAATTAGGGAAAGAAGTATCCGATAATATACAAGAACAAGTCAGGGAAGCAGAAACGAAGACGGAGCTGTTTAAAAAGGTTTTGGGAAAGCTTCAAAAAGATTTGAAGAAAACCCTTGAGTTGGCGGAAGAGGTAAATGATGAAAAGAACCAGTTGGAAAACAAGATGAGTGTGATTCGGATGGGGAGAAAATCATCTGTAAAGGTTGAACGCCCTCAAATAGAGAAATTACATTCTTTAGATCTACGTGAAAAAAACAAGAGACCAGAAACAGAACAAGACAAAATAGTAGGCTTTTCTTCCCAGGTGGTTCGGGAGGTCTACCGTTTAGCTGATGAAGAACTTGAATTAAACGAGATTGTTCGTCAAACGAAATTGAATAGAGCAGAAGTTCAACTGATCCTAAATTTGAGGGGAAATAGATATTCCACGCCGAATTAGTAATTTTTGTAATTGCTGGATGATCTGTATAAGCAAGTCGGAAGGCCAAGAGTAAAGGCAATGATGGACACGGTTATACCGATTGAAGCTGGTGTTGGAAAAGGGAACTATAATCCGTTGTTTTCCTCTTCGGGGGGTGTAAAACTCGGGACGGTTGTGAAAGTACTAGAGAATAGGATTTTTTTAGTGGAGATGGATAACGGGACAAAAGTTAAAGTGCGGTCTGATGAGTCGCTGAGCCCTGGAAGTTTAGTAAAAATTATTTCTAAAAATGAGGTTACTGAAAAACCAATTACTTTAGGTGAGATCATAAAAAACTCTTCGCTAGATGTGGATGCGGTTGTTCGATTTTCGGCGATAATCCCACTGGCGTTTGGCGGGAAGCATGGCTTAGCAAAGTTGAACATTTTTGTTGAAAAGAATGAACAAGGTTTATTTAAGAAAAGTAAACCAGCTATATATTTTGTTTTTACGATTAAAACTGAGAATCAAGGCGACTCACAATGGTGTGTGCATCTTTTAGGGAAACAAATTACCCTACAGGCTTATTTTGATAGTTTTGGCAAAAACAAAGGAGACCAAAAGATATTAGCAACTGAGATTGAAACATCGCTTAAGAATGCTGGCTTTAACTTGAATGGCCCAACATTATTCTTAAGTAAACCGCTGAATATTTCTTCTGATTATCGGCTGAATGTTCGAGGATGATAGATGAGCCCTGTGAACCCATCGCCGAAAAAAAGAAGTGCAAGGAAATCGGCCGTTGCTATTCGTTACGACCGAGATTCCATGCCGGCGCCGAAGGTTGTAGCCAAAGGACGGGGGATTATAGCAGAACGACTGATTGCCTTAGCTTATGAGAATAATATTCCGATTGTTGAGGATCGGCTTTTAGTGGAAATGCTGGAAAAGGTTGGGCTGGAGCAGAATATTCCTGGAGAGATGTACCAAGTGGTTGCTGAGATTCTGGTGGCGGTTTACAAAACCGAATCAAAGCTTAAAAAGAGGAATTGAATAATAAGCCGTCATCCCCAATGGGAGGACGAGAAGGGCGATGGAACAGGTGTATAAATCAATAAAAGAAAATTTGAGAAGTTGTTTAATAAATCAAGGGTCTGGATGTTTTCTTGGATTTTTGTTTCTTGGATTGATTTTTACGTCAAATAACGTTGTTAATGCTCAGAATTTAAGCCCAATATTTGGGCAGAAAAACACTGTTGGGATTGGGCCAAGGGCAATTGGTATGGGCGGTGCTTTTACTGCCGTAGCTGATGATGCTTCGGCGGCTTATTGGAATGTGGCTGGTTTGGCTCAACTTTCTTCTTATGAGTTATCGATTTCTAGCGCGCCTGTTTACTTTAAAGATCATATGGATGGTACTTCGCCGATACCTCCTCCTAATGGGACTACCCCCATTCCCGCCTTCGGATTCCCTTGGTACTCTTCAATTCAGTTTATGATGCCAATTGCGAAAGAAAATACATTGGGTCTTTCGCTTTTTAGGCCTTTTCATACACAGCAGGATTTTTATTCTGGAAATACTGTTATGTCAACAACTCAAAGGGAAGAAAATAGTTATCTTCAAAATCCTAGTTTCCAACAAAGCGAAATATTGCTTTCTTATGCCGCCAGGTTTTCTGCCGTAAAGAATTTTTCAGTTGGAATAAATGTTAAAAGAATTACAAATGATCCTTATTACATACGATATTTTGGTAGTGACCCAAGTATTGCGACACAATTAGAGAATCCTATTCGAGTTATTGGTTTTGGAGTAGATGTCGGAATTTTGTATAGAATTCCTATTACGAAATATTCGGAAGAGTTTCGCATCGGGCTGGCATTGAATGATTTAGTTGGATCAGCCCAATACTCGAATGGATTTAATCTTGGTTCTTCTTTATCGACTCCTCCCATTACAATTCTGGTTGGCCCGGGTTTTGAAACACCTATTCCACCAGAAATTACTCTTGGTTTTGCCTACAAGAATGATTTTTTCTTTAAAATCCGCAATATTACGGATATAGATTTTGATCAAATTTCAGATCCGAGAATTGATGATGCTGATAATAAAACGGTTAGGTTTGGTACGGAGTTCTGGTTCTTCCGGGATGTTCTTGGAATTCGAGCGGGTTATTCCACACCCCTTAGTCGACCTGGTATGGTTACCTTGGGAATGAGTATTCGAGCTTTAAACGGGGATTTCGAAACTGATGCGGCATATTTGTTGCCAGTTTCGCCTTCTGCAAGTGTTTCACAGGGATCTGCGATTGGTACGTATGATACAAGTGGGATTAATTTTGAACCCTTTTGGATTGGCGTAGCATATCGTTTTGGAGGTGGGGATGAAATTCCGCCTCCTAAAGTTAACGCCTATGTCCGACCAAATTCATTCACGCCTTCGAATGGTGAAAAAGCGACTTTTTATTTGGACACTTCTGAAGATGTTACAGTAGATCATTGGACGGTGTTGATTTACGATAAAGACAATCATTTGGCACGAGGGTTAAGAGGTCATGGTACCCCGCCCACAAAAGTGATATGGGGGGGTGAGGATGATACATATCAACCATTATTACCAGGTGTTTATACTTGGGCGTTCCAAGTTGAAGATAATTTAGGGCACATTGGCTCTACACCAGTTCAAACGGTTGAAATATTGGCCCCGCCAACGAATGCCATAAAAGATACGGCAAAATTATTTTCTATTCGTCAACAACAACAAGCTTTATTAACCCAAGAAAGAGCTCAATTGACAAAACTGGCTCAAGATAATCTAAAAGTGCTCTTGGGAACAACGGAAGGTGAACCAAATACATTACCTGGAACTGCATCCACACCAACTCAGGTGGAAGCTAGCGGAAATACCCTTTATCCTGAAGCTGGTGGCGTTCCAGCTTTGGGATTTAATAATCTTTCCGCGGATCAAGTGTTGAATACTCATTTTGAGAAAAACAATGAAGGAAAACCTATAATTGTTGTTAATTATAGGTCTAAATTAACGATTGTTCCTTACCTCTATCAGGAGGCAGCAGAAGTCATTAAAACTACTGTGAATTCAGTTGGAACTGGTTTAAAAGAGATATCAACTCGTGTATATTATGGTAAAAATGAGTTGTCTTTATTGACTCCAACAGAGGCCGCAGCAAACTATGCCTCTGGGAAAATTCAGCAGTTACAGTTACTTCAGTTATCAGATATACACATTAATGGCGAAAAGGTGGGGCCTAATGGTTATTAGGGTTTTTGCCGCAACCTTTTTAGTTTTTGCTTTCATTATAACCGAGGCTAATGCCGCATTTGATAAAGGCGGGGTTTCGGGAGATGGGGCAAGACCTCTTGGGATGGGCGGCGCCTTTTCTACCATTGCTGATTCGGGCGATGCGATTTTTTACAATCCCGCGGGATTGGTTCAGGTTCTCCGCCCAGAAATTTCAGGAATGGGCGCAGTGCTTTTGAATGGTAAGGAAGATTTATTTGATTTGGCCTATGTCCAACCTTTCGGTGATCAAATGGCATGGGCGTTGGCTACGCAACAACTATTTTTTACGGATGGTTCGGAAAACGAAAGAATTTATTACGGTACTTTTGCAGCGCCACTAGCTATTGATAAATCGATTTCATTTGGGCTTAATGTAAAATTATTTTCAGTTGATTCTTCCACACAACCAGGACAACAAGCCAGCGGACTTGGAATCGATATGGGGTTTCTTTACCATATTCCGATACTCAATCCTCGTTATGGGAAGCAGTTGAATATCGGTCTTTCTGCTGAGGACTTGGATACTAAAATACGTTGGCAGGCAGGGAATGAAGATGAGATTCCCTTGAGGGTAAGAGGTGGTTTTAGTTATGACTTTACAGATGATTTAGTTGCGGCATTTGAATTTTCTGATTTTAATGACCCTAATTTGGGCACCCATCACACACTCCTTTTGGCTGGTGTTGAAGGATGGTTTTTTGAAGACCAACTGGGTTTGAGAACGGGTTATGCAGGATTCCAAACACTGGACGGACAATTTACGGCGGGTATTAGTTACCGTTCACACACATGGGGCATTGATTATGCTTATATTGGTCATGCTCAATTTTTGGGGTCATCCCATCGGATTTCAGCTAGTTGGCGTTTTGGAGATTCTTTCTTGGGTAAGGTGAAGAGTTTTATTCCTGAAGGTGTTACCGCTTACGTTGATGGGGATATTATTACACTTCGCTGGTTAAACTCGCCGTCACTTTCTTTGACTGGATATAATGTTTATTTTAGCAAGACAACCGGAAGTGGTTACGTAAAAATAAATCAAAGGCCTATTAAAGCTAACTATTATTCTTTGCGCGGATTGGAAAAAAATACTCGATATTACTTTGTAGTAACTTCAGTAACGAACACTATTCCACCAGTAGAAAGCCAATATTCTCGAGAGGTATTGGCGGGTACGACTTCGGCTCCTGGAGCGCCAGTTGTAGTTCAAAGTGAACTGCAAAATGAAGGCGTAATTGATATTGCTAAACAAGTGGGAATGGCTGGTTTTGCGGATCCGACTAAGATCGGATTGAAGGGATATAATATTTACGTTTCCGAGGTTTCGGGTGGACGGTTTGATAAAGTGAACAGTCAACCTATTTCCAACGTCCCGACTTATTTGGTTAGAAAATTGAAGGTGGGGCAACGTTATTATTTCTCGTTCACTTCAGTCGGTAATGATGGTTCGGAAAGTAATCGTTCAAAAGAAGTATCGGCGATTGCTTTACCCTATAGCACTGTTGTTCAATCGGCTGGGGCTAATGCCCAGGCCCCACAACCTGCGAGATAAGGAATTCTGAATGCCTAGTGGACTCTACATAGCGGCTTCTGGAATGAATTCCACACTCACTCAGGAAAATGTAATCGCTAATAATTTGGCGAATGCAAGTACAGTGGGGTTCAAACAAAATAGATCAGTGGATGTGGCTTTCCCGACTTATCTTATTGCCAGATTGCATGATCAACACATCAAGATCGGGGATGGGACGGCAGAATATCGTCCTAATATTGGGGTGATGGGTGGGGGTGTTATACCTCAAGCGGTCACTACTGATTATTCACAAGGTTCTCGGTTGGAAACTAAAAGCCCACTTGATTTTGCACTTACGGGTCCAGGTTTTTTCACTGTGTTAAGCCCGAATGGTAAAACGCTATTAACGAGGGACGGTAATTTTAGTTTAGATGCTAATGGTAAACTTGTAACGAAGGACGGTCTAACGGTTCTTGGCCATAATGGCGAAGTGTATATTGATGGAGCAAATGTTACCGCTGATTCCGAGGGTAACATTACGGTTGATGGAAAAGCATTGGATCAACTTCTGATTGTTAAAGTACAAGATGAAAATAAGCTTACGAAGGTGGGCCATTCGTTATTTGAGGCCACACCTAACAATAAGCTGGATATGGCTCCCGATGATATTCAGGTACAACAGGGCTTTTTGGAGCAATCGAACGTTAATTCAATGATGGAAATGGTCAATATGATCAATAACTATAGATCATATGAGTTGAATTCTAGGATTATCTCCACTTATGACCATGTCATGAATGAAGCGGCGACAGAGATTGGTACGTTAAGAGTTTAGTTTTGATTTGACGCTGTAAACGGCCGGACTGCAATGCGGAGGCCGTTCTCATCGCCGAACGATAGAGGCGATGAAAACAATCAGGGTTTCGTTCTAAAAAGATGTTCGAAAACCTGAATTTCAGGAGGCTTTTATGATGCAGTCACTTTACACAGCGGCAACTGGCATGGCCGCTCAACAGTTGAACATTGATACCATTTCCAATAATCTTGCGAACGTTAGCACTACAGGGTTCAAGAAACAGAGGGTTGATTTCCAAGACCTTTTGTACCTCAACTTAAAACCGGCAGGGACACCAACTTCACCACAGACCAATACGCCGGCTGGATTACAAATTGGGGAAGGCGTAAAACCAGTATCTACCCAACGTATATTTACGGTCGGTAGCGTTCAGAATACCAATAATCCTTTGGATGTTTTGATTGAGGGTGACAATGGATTTTTCCAAGTAACTCTTCCCAATGGGGAAACGGCTTATACCCGGGATGGTTCTTTTACTCAGGATGCAAATGGGAACATCGTTACGGCGGACGGCTACTTCCTGAATCCGCCCATTCAATTACCGGCAGATACATCTTCAATCCAAATTACCTCTACTGGTCAAGTTATGGTTCAAACGGCAGGCAACACTCAAGCTGTTCAAGTGGGCCAACTAGAGATAACAAATTTTGTGAATCCTGGGGGCCTTTTAGCGACTGGCCATAATTTATTCCAACAAACTGCCGCATCGGGGGACCCCATTCAAGGCACCCCAGGTTCAACGGGTTTTGCTACGGTCCAACAGGGATCTTTGGAATCATCTAACGTTGATGTTGTAACGGAAATGGTCAATTTGATTGTGGCGCAAAGAGCCTATGAATTGAATTCTAAAGCTGTTTCTACTTCAGACACTATGTTGTCTGATATAGCGAACATGAAGCAGTTCCCTTGATGAGAAGTTAGCGGCATGACTAGACTTAAATGGTTATTGGCTTTTTTTATCCTGGTTTGGGGCCGGTTTAGTTTTGCCACTGGTAA
Organism: candidate division FCPU426 bacterium; assembly: GCA_963830915.1. Taxonomy (GTDB): domain Bacteria; phylum Oederibacteriota; class Muellerivitia; order Muellerivitales; family Muellerivitaceae; genus CAWHOE01. Next base: position 40,138 of record CAWHOE010000039.1, on the reverse strand, counting down.
TGATGTTATTCTTCGTTTGCCGGAGAAAGCAACTGTGGTTGGCCCTGCAGTAAGTTTGGGGGATGTTGTTGATGTTATCGGGGAAAATAAAGCGCTCGTTGAGAGACTTAGACGTATTACCATTGGGAAAGCGGCCCCGGCCGGAAATAAGATCAAAATTGATCAGGGGTATATAAAAGTAGCTCTGCTAAGGGAAGGGTATACAGTAAAGCAGTTTGCTTTTGAAGGTTCGGCTGCGGTAATGGTTTTCACAGAAAGCCAGGAATTCCATCCAGGGAATTTATTACCTGAGATAAAACAATTTATTTTGGAACAGACCAAGGAATCTGTTGAAAATTTAGATGTGAAACTTTCTGGTGAGGATAAATCGGTTCTTCTTCCGGCTGGTAATGTTCAGGCTAACTTTAGACCCGCATTCGGCGGGCGATATGAAGGATCGATTATTTTGACAACTGAGTTGGAAGTAGATGGGCACTTGGCCCATGTTCTTCCTTTGAGACTGACCGTGGAAGTTAAACATCCTGCGGTGGTGACCACCCAGCGGATTGAAAAGGACGATAAGTTTACGGAAGAAAACGTAGCTGTAGTTAAAGAACCGACTTCGAAGATTTTGACGGGCTGTTTTAAACAATTGAAACAAGTTTTAGGGCGTAAAGCGGCGATGGCGATGACCAGCGGGACAGTACTTCGGGTTAGTGATATTTTTGATCCGCCGGTTATTTTACATGGTCAGGTTGTTCAAGCAATAGTACAACGGGGTAACGTGGAATTGACGGTACAAACAAGAGCGATTGAGGATGGGAAAGCTGGCGACAAGATCAGAGTGGAAAATACAGACACTCATAAAGTATTAAGTGCAAGGGTCTTGGATGAAAATACAGTGCTTGTAGACCAGGATAAGAAGTAGCCTGGGATGGAGGTTAAAAGATGACTAAAAGAAATTGGTCAATGTTGTTCGCAAATTTGCTGTTGATTTTAATTACTCAAAACCTGCTTGCGGATTCGATCTATCCGGTAGAAGGTTCTAGCGCCATTTACAATGAAAAAAGGGCACGGAGAGTTGGGGATGTTATTACTGTAATGATTCAAGAAAATACGCAGGCCACTCAAGCGGCCAGTAGCCAAAGTCAAAAATCTGCTGGTCTGGTAATAGGGGCTGGTTCTGGATTTATTGGATCCGGACTCTATGGAAGCAATGTATTGACGAATGGGACTAATAACATAGGCATTGGCGCGGGTTCTTCTCATCAAGGACAGGGGACCTCAAGCCGAGGAACGACGATTACGGGTGAAATGACAGCTAAGATAGTTTCGATTTTGCCCAGTGGGAACTATATGATCGATGGCAACAGGTATGTGGAAATAAATGAAGAAAAACAAACCATTGAAGTTACTGGAGAAATTCGGCCCGATGATATCGCTAGCGATAATAGCGTTTTGTCATCTAGGGTAGCCAACGCAAAAATTAAATTCACAGGGACTGGGCCTGCTTCAGAAACGGCCAAGCCGGGTTTGATTACGCGAGTCCTGGGTTGGTTAGGTCTTTTTTGAGAATTGAAACGGAGTTTAAAATGACGAAAATTTCTCGTGCGGTAGTGGCCTTATTACTGTTAGGTTGTTTTTTATCTTACAGCGTGTCGGAGGCGGCACAGGTAAGATTAAAGACCATCGCTAAAGTAAAAGGTGTTCGAGAGAATCAATTGATAGGGTACGGTCTTGTTTCTGGTCTTCAAAGAACTGGCGATACACAACGTGTTGTTTCGACTCTTCAAAGTATTACTAACATGCTTTCTCAATTCGGAATAGTAATAAGCCCTTCACAGATCCGAACGCAGAATGTGGCAGCTGTGATGGTCACTGCTCAATTGCCTCCGCTTTTGAAGTCCGGGGATAAATTGGATGTTACTGTTTCATCGATTGGGGACGCAAGAAGCCTCCAAGGCGGTTTATTGTTGATGACGCCCCTTCAAGGTCCGGATGGCCAGGTTTATGCCGTGGCCCAAGGGCCATTAGCGGTAGGCGGTTTTTCTGACAATACGGGCGAATTCCCCCTCATTCAGGTGGATAGCACAACCACTGGTCGCGTTCCAAATGGGGCTTTGGTGGAAAGGGAAGTGCCGTCCACTTTCGTTGATAACAACACGATCACTATCCTTCTTGATCATCCGGACTTCGGGCAAGCTTCTCTCGCCGCTCAGGCGTTGAATCAACAATTCGGGGAACAGGTCGCCAAGGCAACAGATGGCGGCCAGATTGATATCAAGATCCCTTACAACTATCAAGACAATGTGGTTGATTTTGTGGCGGCAGTGGAAGACGCTCAGGTAACGACCGACTCCATCTCAAATCGAGTGGTGGTCAATGAAAGGACTGGTACTGTTGTCTTGGGTCAAGATGTTCGTATTGACGCAGTCGCGATTGCTCATGGTAATCTTCGTTTAGTGGTCAAGAAAACTACACAAGTTTCCCACGACGCTGTATTCGGCCATGACGAATTGACCCATACCACGACTGTATCCGCCGAAGATACTGGAAAGCTAGGCAATTTAGTTGCTCTCCCGGAAGGCGCTACGCTAATGGATGTGGTAGAAGCGGTTAACGCGGTTGGGGCAACTCCTCGTGATTTGATCTCCATCCTTCAGGCCGTCAAGGAATCAGGCGCTCTTCACGCTGAATTGGATATCATCTAGAGAAGGATAGTATGAATTTTTCATCTCAACCTGTTTCGTCCGTAATGCCCTTGTCTGGGACAAATGGGTTGAATTCTTTTAGTGGTCCTGCCCTTCAAAAGATGCTTTCCTCACAGCCAAGTTTGGTCGCTCAAGCCGCTGATCAAATGTTTCCTGGCGTGGTGACAGGATCCACATCACCTTTTTTATCCCTTCAACAACAAGCTTTGAATCCATTAACCGGGCCGGTTAATCACACCGACGCGGAAATCAAGCAAGTATCAAAGGATTTCGAGTCGGTATTTATGCAGATGCTTTTCAAGGAAATGAGAAATACTGTACAAAAGTCTGATCTTTTGGGAAATAGCCAGACAATGGAGTTTTTTGAAAGTATGCATGATGAAGAATTATCAAAATCCCTGGCTTCCTCCAATGGTATTGGCATCGGAAATGTCATTTATCAAAAACTAAAACAAGCCACAGAAACGCATCAGAAAACATTCTCATGAGTTGGGAGAATTGTTCAAGATGCGGTAAGGCTTATACCAGAATCGCAGGTAGCAGGGATATTTGCCCTAATTGCGCAAAAGAAGAAGACGATAATTACACGAAGATTTTCCATTTTCTTTCAACCCGCCCAAGCGCTACAGCCCAAGAAATAGCACAAGAAACCGGTATAGATATCAAGGAAATATACAGGTATGTACGGGAAAACCGGTTGCGGCTTGTAAAAGCGGATACGGGGATTGTTTGTGAAAGCTGCGGAATTCCTATTGCACAGGGCAAAATATGCGATAAATGCCGTCGAGTCCTTTCTGAAGAAATAAAAAACGATGTCGACAAAATAAAAGAAGAAAAGAAAAAAGACCCCGCCAAAGAAGATAAAAGGGACCCTAAATACCTTAAAAATTATCGTGGTGAAAATGGGAAGAGGTAGCCCCAATAACCCAATAAAATGGCCCTTTTCTTAAAAACCCTAAATATTGCGGTATTCAGGACACCCACCCACAAAAAAACCGCTAAAGTTTTATGACTTTACGACGTTAGGAACTCCAGAAAACTAAAGGAGTTTCCCATGAAGATCGACGGCTTTCAAAATATCCCGGCCATCCTCCAAACTTTCAAGACATCAAAAGCGGCTTCACAGAATTCAGGGTCGGAAACCAATAATTCTTCCTCTGTTTCATTTAGTTCTTTTGCTGAAATCCTTCAAACGGTTCAACGTCAATCAGCTCAAGCTTTGGCAGAGCGAAGCTCGAAGGTAGAAGACCTAGCCCAGAAAGTTCAAGCGGGAAAATACTCGGTGGATGTCGATAAACTCGCCGCTAGTTTGGTTGAATCTCGAGTGATCAATACCAAAGGTTAAATCGTGATCGAATTGTTCAAAAAACTTATCGAGTGTTTGACCCAGGAGGCGGAGCATTATTGCCGTCTCGCGGAAATTGCGGAAAAACAAAAGGACATTCTCGTCTCGGGCAAAGTTGAAACCCTCCCTGAAAACTTGCGTCTCGAGGAAAAAGAAGTTTTCGCTTTAACGCCTTTGATCGGAAAGAGAAATGATCTACTGACAAGTTTAGGGAAGACGATGAAGGTAGCCTCTTTGAACTTGGTTGAAGCCATTGATGTAGCTCCCATAGAGATCGTCGAAGAATACAAGAAAGCCGTTATTGAGCTGGTTCAGGCGGCAAAACATTTGGAATCGGTCAACGGAAGTAACGAGAAATTATTGAACAACGCCCTTTCTTATGTGAATTTCACTTTGAAAGTTTTGAACGGCGGGAACCAGAAGAAGGCTTTTACCCCGATGGCGAAAGAGGAAGAAACAAGATCCTCTTACGTCAATCGGGTCGTTTAAGGAGGCTGGAATGCTGAGCAGTTTCATGGGCATCGATACCATCACACGAAGCCTACAAGTTCAACAATTGAATCAAGATGTCATCGCTGAAAACTTGGCCAATGCCGGGACAAGCGTTGATGCCAATGGCTATTTGGTTCACAGCCTTCAGGAATTCAATACGGCTGATGGAACACCTATTGTTTTCAACAATGGAGTTCAGAACTTCGCGGTTGGCACTGGTCCTCAAGCATCCCAGATCACCCGGTATCGCAGTTTGTATCTGGATGGACAGATTCAGCAGCAAAGCTCGGTTGTGGGCAATGCCGACATACTTAATTCGGTATTGACCCAGGTTAATTCGATCATTAATTCATCCACAACTTCAACTTTAAGCAGCGCCTTGAATAATTTCGCGACCGCTTGGCAAGCGCTAGGAGCCGCTCCTAGCGCGCCGGCTACCGACGCTACCAATCGTCAGGCTGTAGTTGCTGCTGGGACGGCTTTTGCCGATATGGCAAGGTCACAATACAGCCAATTACAGACCCTTGAAGTGAACATGGACGGGCAGGTCACTCAAACAGTTGGGAACATCAACCAACTACTCCAGCAATTGGCCTCCATCAATTATCAACTTAACAATTCCCAAGGTTCCAATCCGAACGATTTATTGGATGCCAGGGATTACGCATTGGATCAGCTTTCGAGGTTGATCAATATCCAAACAACCTATGGCAATAACGGTGTCGCTAATGTTTATTTGGGTGGATTGGACTTAGTTAATTCCTATGGGGCGGGTAGTCTTACGACCAACGCTAATAATTCCCATAACCCGAATTTAGTGAGTGTTTCATATCAGGGACCTGCCAACCCCAATTCTCTTATGTATTACACACCAAGTACAGGACCTGGTATTTCTCCTATTACGCAAGTTGTTGACGTCACGAACATGATCACGGGCGGAAATCTAGCCGGTGAGTTGAAAGCGCGGGATGTGGTTCTGGAATCCTACAAGGACCAGGTGGATCAAATCGCCACTTCGGTTATGAATCTTACTAATACGATGCATGTTTCGGGTTTTGCGGCTGATGGAACGACTAGTGGACTTTTCTTTTTCGTTGGTACTGGCGGTGAAGACATCAGTGTCAATGCGGCCTTGATCAATAATTCCAATCTTTTGGCCCAATCTAGTACTGGAACGGTGAATGGGGTTGCTTCGCCTCTGCCTGCTAACAAACAGATAGCACAGTTTCTAGGAAATCTTCCTACCTTGTTAGCTAACAACTTCGCTGGGAGTCCTAGCACGGTTTGGAGTGGGGTGGGAGCCTTGGTGAATCCTAATGGACCAATGGCAACCGAGAATTTCGCTAATACGCCTGCAGGGGCGGGATCGGTGACCATCGACGGGGTTGTTATCAACTACAACGCGAATACGGATTCGATCGCGCAACTGCTTCAAAAAATAAATAATAATGTCCCAAATGTCGACGCTGTGTTCGATTATACCAACCAACAATTTTTTATTTTTTCCAATGATCCGGTACAGATACAGAATGGGGCGGGACTTCCGAGTTTCACTGGGTTCACGAACATTCAAAATATCCTGGTGAGTTCTCTTAAATTGAACAATTCTTTTGCCTATACTAACCCGCAGATCAACCAGAACCAGGCCTTGAATTCTTATAATAACACGACCGCTTTCAGAATCACTCCTTCCACTTCGGGAAGCTTTACTATCAATGGAACGGTGGTTTACTCGCCGGTTTATGTGTCCGCGGCTGTTCAACCATGGACCAGCAAAACGACCATCAACGCCATGTCCAATCAGATATTCAATGCTGTCCCGGCGGTAACGGCTGAATTGTGGACCGATGTATCCCAAACGTTGCCAACGTTCTTCGGCGGTAATACCAACATCAACGCCTTTACCATGACGTCCTCCTCGCCAATGGAAGTTGTCGATACAACCGGTAATTTCTCTGTTTTCACCGGGTTGAACGCCAACATGCCGGTCAACGACCTGACAAATTCGATCTTGGCCAATATTACCAACGATGTCTCGAATCAACAGTCTGTCACTACCACCGCGCAGGATGCCTTAACCCAATTGAATAATGCGCAGGCAGAGGTGGCGGGGGTAGCCACTACTTCATCTGGTACGGGTTCTTACGGCGTTTCTTTAGCTGCTCTTCAGGAGCAGGCTATGCAATCGCTGAACGTATACAACGCGTCTTTACAAGTCCTGAATATCATGAATCAAATGTTGTCAGATTTAATTGAAGTTGTTGGCGGAAATACCTCTAGCACGACATTTACATCAAAGACCAGTTGAGTGACAGAAGGATAATGACTTGAAAAGCATGATCGATCTTTTGAACTTACTTTCTTCCGGCCCTTCGGACGGCACTGGCCTCCTCAAGGGGACTGGGACTGTTACGCCCAAAGGGAATAACCAAAACGGAAGTTCTTTCGACGATATCTTGGCAAAACTCTCTACCCAGACCAATGGTGGTCAACAAGGTAACAACCCTAATCATGGTTCGCCTTCCGTTCAAACCCAACCAACTTCGCAAGGGACATCGGCGCAGGGAAATACGGTTCAAGGAAGCCAAATAGCGACAAACGTTGTATCGCAAATCGATGTAGCGGCTCAAACCGAGGTTCAGATCACTGAGACAGTCAACGTAAGTAACCAAAATCAATTAGCTCAATTAGAAAAGACAATCGCGGCCTTAGCAATGGGTCTTTCCAGAGCTCTGCAATTGTCCTCAAACTTATTGAATATGGACCCAGCGCAGGCCCAAAACCTTTTGGTTTCCGCGAGCGGGGGGCAGATCAGCCCGGCGGACGCAACGGCCCTGCTTTCGGCGTTGAAATCCTTATCCAACTCCTTGCCGGCAGGGGAAAACCCCATGAATCTTTCGAAAGACCAAAGGGATAATCTTTTGGGTCAGGCGTTGCAGGGATTGCTTCAAAATCAGCAGGTTCTTTTGGCTGGGAATCAAAATACCCAAACGGATGAACAAGCCGCGTCGAACGGTCAGGTGTCTTCGGTTTTAGGTACGGGGACAGGAACCAGCGTGACGTTACAGGTTTCCTTTACGGATACTCAAGCGGCTCAATACCAACAATCCGCCAACCAAGCCTCGTTGCTTTATGTTGATATACAAAACCTTAATATATCCGTTACAAGTCAGGGAACCGGTAACACCCAAAATTCTAAGGCGCTGACCCCTGATCGGGTGGATGCGTTGTTAAAGACACTTTCAGAACTGGGCGCAAAAGGCGACCAGTCCCAACCGGTCAATATCATGACCAACAATGTTCAAATCGCCAACACAGCGGACCAAGCGGACGCAATGAAACAAAACATGATGGCTTTGGTCCAGGCCCTTACCCAGGCAGGGGCTGGGCAGGTGGTGTTGCAGAGTTATCTTACTGATCAAAAGAACGCTTCCCAGGCCCAATTGAAACAATCCTTCTCCCAAAATCAATCGTTGGAAAGTCTATTGGCGGTCATTCAGGCCAACACGGTGCCGGTAACGGTTCAGCCTGTACCATCAATTGAAGGGGCGATAACACCCAATGTCGATCAGGGAAGTAATGGTCAAGGGAACCAACCGTTACCCGGCGTGCTATTGGCGACCAACCTCGAACAAAATCAGGGTCAAGTTACCTCAACGACAACGACGAATGCTCCGATAGACCTTCAAGTCATTAACCGATTAAACAACTTGATCGATCAGCTTAATCTTCTCGCCGGTCAAGGGGTTGGAACTCCTACCGCGCAAGATCACCGGGATGTCTCAACACAGGTTATTCCGGTCAATGACAGGCCGTTATCGCCGATAGTGCCAGACCTGAACATTCAACCGGCGACTCAAGCCTCACAAGACCGTTTGGTAGTTGTGCCGAATCTTGTTACATCCCAGGCCGTTACCCAACCTTCGGGAGCGAATATCGATCCTCAAGTTCTTACCGTTAATGAAATAGTCGTTTCCACAACGCAACAGATCTTGACCTCGAACCAACAAGTGGTCCCTGGCGGGAGCCAGGTTCAGGCGGTAAATCAGCAAATAGAGATCCAAGTCGATCAAGCGCCGCCGACCAATTTAACCACCCAACCCAATGCTATCAAAACGACGCAGGCCATTCCCCAAACGCCGACACAGACAATCTCCGCGAACTCGGTGACGACTGTCGCGGGGGATAATTCAATCTTTGTGACTAATCAGGTGAACAACGAGCCGACCATAGCTTCCCAAACACAGGCTAATAATGCTGTTTACCAAGTATTAAACAATCCACTCGTTCAAAATACCGTTACTAATACGGCGGTTTCAACGATCACCCAACCTTCCATTTACCAAGCAGGAACACCAACTAATAACATCGTTACTCCAGCTTATCAACCTGCTGGTGTTCAGGTTATTGCCCCGGTTTCAACCTCTAACGCGCAAGCGGCTAGCGTTGTTCCTGCAGGCTCAACGGCTGTTCTTCCGGTTGCTCCTGTTCAATCGATCAATAACGGCCAAGCGACCACTGTGTTGGCCGCCAATCAATCGGCTGGGCAAACTTCGAACGTTGTTAATCAAACACCCCAAGTCCCTATGGCTCAAGGCTTGACAGGGTCGGTCATTACCGCGGAAGCCATGAAAAATCAGGTCTCGGCCCAAACCCAGGAAACCGCCCCAAATAACACCATTTCGGGTTCCGCGGCTGTACAGCAGGCAAACGCCGTGACTACAGCGACTCCTGAGGCTGTGACAGCCGTAACGGATCTTGGTAAATCCGCTCAGCCGAACGCATTGAATCTTGAGGATAAATTATCCGCAAACACCGTTTCCAATCTCGCTGTCATGAACGCCTCGGCGAACGTCATCAATTCAGTCCAAAGCAAGGCCACGGAAAACCAGAATGTTTCCAATCTTTCCAACGATACGGTCGCGAATAATACGACCAATAACGTAAGTCTCTTCCAGAATGTGACCAGTCAAATAGCTTCCCATATAGCTGAAGCCAGGACTGTTTCCACCCTCAGTTTCCAGTTGATCCCGGAAAGTTTGGGTAGGGTGAATGTCCAGGTTTCCTTGGTGGATCAGTCGGTTTCGGCCCGAATCATTGTGACCAACCCAGACGTCAAGGAAGCCTTACAACAACACATGGTCGATCTAAAAACAGCTTTGAATCAGGCTGGGCTTCAAATAGACCAGTTGCAGGTCCAGGTACAAGGTGGGTCTACGAACCTTTTAGCTCAGTATTTCCAGTACCAACAAGAAGGCTTTGGCTACCGTTTACCGGTGGATCTTTCCTCGGCCCTGGCTGATCAGTCCCAAAACCCTGAAAATGCCAGCGTTTCAGGGGTTTTGTCGAGCAGGAATAGCCTTGTTGATATGCTGGTTTAAATGGTTTTTTTGATGAAAAAAGGTTAAGTTTTATGGGAATTGGACGTTAGTTTATTCAAGAAAGCGGGGTGATTTTAATGATCTCAGGAGTCGGAAGTACGGGATCCTCTTCGGGCAATAACTCTATATCAAGCGCTTTGGCTTCGACCTCTAGTCAGTTCGTATCCCAAAACACTTTTTTAACGTTATTGATCACTCAGTTGAAAAATCAGGATCCGATGAACCCGCAGGACAGCAGTCAGTTCGTCGCCCAGTTGGCGCAGTTCTCCTCGCTGGAGCAAATGTCGAACTTGAACACGAGCATGAATCAGGTTTTGGATAACTCGGTGACAGGTTTGATTGGTCAGACTGTGACGATAGCTGATCCGACCACCGCAAGTGGCTATGTGTCAGGCAAGGTAAGCGGCATCGTTTATTATGCCAATGGTCCGGCTGTTCAAGTCAATGGGACGAATTATCCATTGTCGGCCATCCAGAACATCGGCACGGTTTCATCCACGGCTAGCGGTTCGTAACAGTAAGGGCCTAGTTTCCTAGGTCTTAAAAAAGGCAGGTGAAGACAAAGTGGTTCAGCAAGTTAACTTTAACGACGCGCTTTTCAAATCGGTAGAAACTACCCAGGCTCAACTGCAAGCGATGCAGCAGCAGGCGAGCAAGGCAGCGGAAGCCGTTCAGCCCTTTGAATCCGTACTGCAAGGCACGGTGGACAAGGGACAAGCGTTAAAGTTCTCGGCTCACGCCAAAGAAAGATTGGCTTTACGTAATATCGATCTTTCCCCCGATGATCTTTCCCGTATCACGGACGCCGTCAATAAAGCGGCTTCCAAGGGCGCCAGGCAGTCCCTGCTCGTCATGGACAACCAGGCTTTCATCGTCAGCGTGACCAACCGAACCGTGATCACGGCGCTGGACGGCGGCAGTATGAAAGAGAATGTCTTCACCAACATAGATAGTGCGGTGATCGTCTAGCAGCAGGGTTTTGCAGTGAAGGACGGGCTGGACCTCATAGAGGGAGCCCGGAATAAAGCGGGTAGATCATCCGCTTAAACTCTAAGGAGGAAAACAATGGGTCTTCGAGATATGTTCAGCGCAATTTCCGGTCTCCAAGCCAACAGCACCTGGTTGGACGTGATCGGCAACAACATCGCCAACACCAACACGGTGGCTTACAAGAGCACACGGGTGGAGTTCGCGACGCAGTTCAGCCAAACCCTTAACGCTGGCACGGGGGATAACTCCGGCAGTAATTTGGGCGGCGTAGATCCAGAACAGATCGGGTTGGGCACGAGGGTCGAGTCCATCCAGACCATCTGGACGGAAGGGCCTATCCAAAACACAGGGAACGCCACCGATGTGGCGATCAATGGCAACGGGTTCTTGGTTTCCAAAACCGGTGACAGCACTCTTTATACCCGCGCCGGAAACCTGACCTTTGATAGCAACGGTAATCTGGTGGACGCCAATGGCGGCTTGATCCAGGGCTTTTCGGCCCAGGTTGAGTACACCCAGACGACCATCAATTCGACCAACGGTAACGCTTTGAATCCTGAACCATTGAAAGTGACCGCCGCCAATCTGGTGGTGGACAACTCAAACCTGTCGGCCGCTTCCAATATCCAGATCAAGCCCGGCTTTGTGGAACCGGCGAAAGCCACCACTTCCTTGAATTTTGTGGGGAATTTGGACTCGTTCCAGTCCGCTCAGGTTTTGGATCTGGGAGCTGGAACGGCCGCGAATCCTTACACCCTGCCTTTGGGTCAACTTCCTGCCGCGGATTTTCTTAATACAAAAATGATAAAAGAAAATCCTTTCCCTGTTGGTCCTCCTGCTGGCACTGAAACTGTCATGCAACAGATCAACGATTTAGCGGCCTTGCAAGACCCAAATAACGCTGGGCATACCCAGCCGGTCATTCAGGGTGGTGTTTCTTTGAACGCCATTCAAAATCCACCGGCCGGTACCATCCAGAATTTCGCCTGGCAACAACAGCCTCCGGTAACGCCCGCTTTGACCTCCAGTCAGACGGTTTACGACTCCGTGGGTACGCCTCATACCATCACCACCTTGTTCTATCAGGTGGAGGACCTAGGACAATCGGTACCACCGGTGAATCCTTCGCCCTTGAACCAGGTGGCTTACGCCTGGTATTCATTCGATACAACCAATGGGGCGGCAGTCAGTAACGCTACCCTGCTGGGTGGAACTGGTATTTATGAAGGTTCTGGACAAGCAGTCGCTGGAGTGAATACTGGTTATGATCGCGGGATCGCCGGCAATACTTACGAAGGCGATCTGATCTATTTCAACTCGGATGGTTCTTTGGCTTCCATGGGAGGTGTTGAGAATCCTGCTGGTGCCGCAGCTGGTTCGATCCAAGTCGCGGCCCATGTTTATCTTCCGGCCAGTCAGGTGGCGGCGGCTCCTCTGGGGCCGAATCCAGCAACTTCGACAACACCTGTTTCACCGATCCCGACCTTAGGAGCTGAAATTCTCGATGTCACGATGAATTTCGGAACCGCGGGTTACACCGAAGGGCCCGGGGATAACGCTCCTGGAACCATCGTGGGCGCCAAGAGGGACGGTCTCTATAGCGACGCCGAGGGGACCTATCAGGTCATCAACGGAGTCAATACCTACGTGGCTAATAGCCACGCCACTACCAACCAAAACGGTTACGCCGATGGAACCCTGCAAAGCATTTCCTTCGACACGACCGGCACCATCCAGGGCCAGTTCTCGAACGGTCAAACGACCGCTCTGGGACAGGTGCTCATGGCCAGCTTCGAGAACGAAGGCGGCTTGAACTCGGTGGGGACGAACTACTACACCACGTCCAGCAACACGGGCGCTGTGACACTGGGTGTCGCCAATAAGAACGGCATGGGCGCCATCGAGGGCGGCTCGTTAGAAGGGTCCAACGTGGACCTGACCGTCGAGCTTTCCAACATGATCATCGCGCAGAGGGGATTCGATGTGAACTCCCGCGTGATCTCAGTGGAAAACGCCAACCTGCAGGTCTTGACCCAGTTAGGTCAGGGTGGTTGATAAAGGTTGAACTTCACGGCAACGGGTAACCGTGGCCGTATTCATGGGCGGCGCTTCCGAATGGGGGCGCCGCTTTTTTTCTTCAAGTGATAGGGTCGGTCTAAGCGTTTTAAAATGACGTACTGACTTCAAAACACCCTCGAAATACCATCAAGGATTTAAGAGGCGTTCATGCGTTCAAGCAAACTCTACTTTGTCATCCTCCTTTCGCTCTTTTGCGGAATGCTTTTGCAGGGTTGGGGTTGTTCCAAATCAAGTCCAACTTCTCCGACCTCAGGCGTCTGGCTTGAGGCTACGGCCGACGCTCCTTGGGCTCCCCGCTACGGCATTGGCGGTACGGTCTTCAACGGTACCATGTACGTCATTGGAGGCGCCTCAGGTTCGGGATCTGTGACGAATTATTATGGCGATGTCTATTCCTCAAGCGACGGTATTACCTGGAAACAAAATAATTCCTCGGCGCCATTCGGGGCCAGGTATTCTCCCGGAGTCCTTTCCTTCAACGGTAAATTATGGGTCATCGGTGGGAATAAAGGCGGGACTTTAATGAACGATGTTTGGAATTCATCGGATGGGACCACCTGGAATCAGGTCACGACAGCCGCACCCATTTTCACTCCCCGCGAGGATTTTATCGCCTTGTCCTTCAATGGCGCCATGTATGTCATCAGCGGTTGGTCCGCTGGAACAGCCGATAACGATATCTGGACATCCGCGGATGGGGCTAATTGGAGCAAGATAGCTCCGGCTGTCGCACCTTTGGCGACGAACCCCTCGGGTTTCGTGGCCAGGTGGGGAGCGGCGGGGACCATATTCAACAGCCTTATCTGGATCTATGGGGGAGCTAGCGGACTACCTACGGCCACCAATCTTGGAGGTTTATACGACGAATGGACTTTTGACGGAACGAATCTGGTTCAGATAAATGACACTGGATTAAGCTCGAATGGTTATAACCTAGTTTATGCTCAACTTACCGGTGTTAACGGAACCCTTTGGTTGACGCCCGGGAGTACTCCGACCTACCCCCCCATCACTGGTTATCTAACTTCATCGGACGGGATCAATTGGGGTTATCATCCTTCGTATTATCCGGCCAGGGATGGTCACTTGGCGCTTTCCTACAATAACCAACTATGGGTCATGGGCGGGTTCGATACCCAATGTTGGGGCACAGCTGCTTGCGCCGTTACTTATTACAACGATGTCTGGCATTCGCCTTGAAGGTCTTATCAATCTCTTTGTGTTATGGGTTTAACCAATAAATCAGTCCCTTTAAGCGGACTTCCATGACTTGGGAAGTCGCTTTTTTATAGGTTGTAAGTGGTCATTTTAGGACCAAATAATGTGCTAAAATATATTTAAAGAACCATTTTAGGAGAAACCATGATCAAGGTGACCAGGTTGGACGGCCAGGAAGTGTTCGTGAACGCCGACCTTATCCTTTTCGCGGAGAGTTCTCCCGAGACCATCCTGACCATTGAAAATGGCAAGAAATTGACCGTTAAAGAGACCATTCCTCAAGTCATTGACCGGATCGTCGAGTTCAGGGCCCGATGTTTTCCGACCGTGGCCGATAAAAAGTAGTCCATCGTAGATTTTTTAGGAGGCGAGAAATGATTTCACCGATGAACGATTCCATTTCCGCCAAAAATCGTATTCCGGTCGATCCGTCCCTTCAGTTTCAACAGCCTAGTTATCTCAAACCCAAAGACACCTTGACCGACGAGGAAAACAAAGGGAAAAACCCGCAAGGCTCACTTCAGGCCAAGGCCGTGCAAGATGTCATTGGAAAATTCGAACCGCTGAAACCCGCCATTCAATCGGCCATTAAAGGTCTGGAAGTTCTCCAGCAAGGTCTTCGCCAAATTGGACAACTTGCCTCAAGTACGGCGGGAAAACCGACCCCTAAACCTTTAGTTAATTCAGATGTGGAGCAAAAGATCCCGGTCAATAGCTCTGGCGGGGAACTGCCGCCATCAAGGTCTTCTGCTGATAACGAGTTGGGTACTAAAGGAACGGGACAAATCCTTCCAGCTCAAAGAGCCAATTTGTCTCAGATTCTAAAAACACCTGGTCCTGTCTCCGCAGTCAAAGGGAACGCGAAAGAAAATGTTCAAAATAAACCAGCCATTAGCTCAAAGATGGACGCTGGTTCAACTAAAACTGTGATTAGCCCTCCCGTTAATGACCCGGCCATTGTGAAACAATCGCAGACTATTAAGGGAATCCTTCAGCGTTGGGGATTGGCGATGGGGCAAAACAAAGGCACGGCAAATTTATCCAACGCTGCTAAATCTAAACCATTTTCAGTAACTCCGCCAGTATCTGTGCCCGATGGGACTTCCGCTAAAACTATCAAACCGGCCGTGAAAATACCAAAGACCGTTATCCCTTCCACACCGCCGCCAACCCAAGTACTCCCTGGTTCAATGGCTCCTGTGACAGCCATCAACGTGAACGCCCCCTATCAGGGTTCTCTTGCGGAGACCGAGCAAAACAAGGCGCAGGGAACCAAGCCGCTGATCGTTTCCACGCAGGGAGCGCCGCAAGGCGGCCCAGAAACCCGTCAAGCGCAGACGGCTAACATTCTCGGAAAGATCCGGGAGGCGGGAGTGGAAAATTTTGTCGGTCAGGCTCAAGAGGCGCTCAAGAACCTTCAGGTTCTTCCATTAACCCCAAATGCAAGATCGAATATGCCTGGGGCCATTAAGACCGATACCCAGTCCGAAATGGTTGCGTCAAATAGGGTAAATGAGGATAATGGGCAAAGTTCCCAGGTCTTATCGGGTTTAATCAACGTAAACCCCGGCGCGGGGGATCAGGGGGCAAGTTTAATTGATCAAGGTTATGTAACACCTTCGTTAAATATTACGGCTAATCAAAATTTGTCCAATAATAGTCAGCCTGGGTCGACGGGTGTTGGGGCGATCAATCTTTTGGATCTAGTGATTTAGGAGCCCTGAATGCGTTTAAAAGGTCGGTTTTTAACTTGGCGGGGGATCGCTTTGATCGGTCTTTCCCTGACAGTGACATCCTTTTTGCCTAACCGCGCAAATGCTCTTTCCGGAGACCCCCAACAATATTTCGCATCTTGGGCGGCCACAGCTACTCCCATTACCACCAATTGGACCATCAATGCAGGCCCGGCAACAAACGTTGCCCAGTATGGGTTGTCCGTTATCGAAAATGGTTATGCCAGCGGAGGGGTCACATACGATCCTTTCACCCTCCCCGCGGACTCGACTTATTACGCGGCCATTACGGCAGTAGGCGCTTGCGCGGCTTGTGCCGTCACCTTGACCTATATGGACTCTTCCATGGCAGTCACCAGTTTCCAATATATCCAATTAGATGTGGATACAACCAGCGCCGCCGGGAAACATTTCACCATTATCGTGACCGATACGGCGGGGAATCAGGCTGTGACCAATAATAATGATCTGCTCAATAACTGCGAGTCCCCTCCGGCAACCATTTCCGGCACCTCCACCCCTCACAAGTGGGCCACTGTATTCCTGGATCTTAGTCAGTATCCTTCGTTGACCAATCCGATTTCGCTTGTGCAGATCGTGCTCCCCGCTGGTCAGGCCGGGGATTTGAATTCAAGCTATGTCTATGTGGATAATTTACGGGATTCCAGTCAGCTATCGTGCCTCATCACGCCCACCAATACCTTTACCTATACCGCGACCCAAACCTATACACCCACCTTAACCCCGACCAATACGGATACAGGAACCCCCACTAATACCTTCACAAAAACCGATACCAATACTTCCACCGATACCCCTACCAACACCCCGACCAATACACCAACGTTATCTCCCACCGATACCACTACCCCGCCTCCCACCTCGACGGCTACGGATACGGGAACTTATACGTCCACTCCTTCATCCACTTATACCTCCACACCAGCTCCCCCTACATCAACGGCAACCGCCACAGGAACCTTCACTTCCACCCCATCTCCCACCAATTCCTCGACGCCAGTCCCGGCGACCAGCACCTATACCTGGACTTGGACTTTCACACCGACCTGGACGCCCACTCAAACTTGGACTCCTACCGCGACTTGGACTTTCACCATTACCAACACACCCACTATCACGAACACTCCAACCATCACCAATACTCCGGCGACACCTTGCCCCATCACGATCTTCCCAAATCCGATGGATTTCCAGCATAGCCCTCCCTTGAACAACCTCTGTCCAAGCGGGAGCCCTTGTATCAAGATCGCCTGTGTGCCTTATGGGTCCACCCTGAAGATCTACACCATGACACTGGCTTTGGTTCGGGCTTACGGCCCAGCGGACATTGAACCGTATCCGTTGAATTTGGGTAATGGGGTCATTTATTGGGATGGGAACAATGGGGAAGGGAATCCCGTAGCCGCTGGTCTTTATTATTATGTATTGGAAGCGCCTAACGGCCGGACTTTTGGCAAGTTCGCCATTTCACGTTCGAGGAATGGTAGTTAATGGATCAGTATCATTATTTGAAACGGGTATTCTTTTGCGCTTTTTTAGCCTTTTGGGGTTTGACCCTGCCCGCCACAGCCCAGACGACCGCCAACGGTGGTCGGAGCGCTTTCGACTTCTTAAGTATTTCTCCCGTCTCCCGAGCCATGGGTGTTGGGGAGGCTTATATCGCTTTGGGCGATGATGTTGGTTCGATCTATTACAACCCGGCGGGTTTAGCCAGCATCCTTACGAACGAATTCGACCTGACCTACATGTCCCTCTATCAGGGTTTGAATTACGAATATATGTCCTTCGCTAGTCCCTTGGGTCAATCCTTTCCTTCCGTCGGCGGGGTCGTGGCCTTAAGCGCCAGCTTCATCCAGCCAGGGGAAATGCAGCGCAGTAACGACCAAGGTCAAACCATCGGCACATTCTCAAGCGGCGATAATGTCTTTACCCTGGCCTTGGCCAAGGATATTAGCCCGGCGGTCCATGTCGGGATATCGGTCAAACTCATCCAACAACAGATCGATACCATCCAAAATTCCCTCGTGGATGTGGATGGGGGCGTGGTGATCATTCCTCCCTTTAATGGGATGAGGATCGGGATAGTCTTGAAGAATTTAGGCGGCCAAAGCGATGGGTATGACCTGCCCTTGTCCCTGGACGCTGGACTTTCCTACCGCCGATATGAATTGTTTTCCGAGCAGGATGACGGTTCTATCTCGTTGGATACGGCATTTCCGATCAAGCCCATCGAGGATCCTGTTGGGGTGAGGGTCGGGCTGGAGTATAATTACAAATGGGTCGGGACCAGCGCTACTTTGCGAGCTGGATATAAGTTCCTGGATACTTATTTGAACGGTGTTGGTTTTACGGTCGGGGCTGGTTTGGGGCTTGATTTCGGGGGGACGGTATTGTTCCTGGATTACGCCTACGCTCCCGAGGATATTTTCGGGGACGCTCATCGGGTTTCCTTGACCACGAAATTTTAACGAACGTTAGGACTGAGATCTGAAAATGAAAAAAAATTTCAAGTTTTCAAGATTCATAACGTTTTTCCTGTTCCTCGTTCTGACCGCCTCTATTTCCCTGGCGCAAGGGGTTGGGACCACGACCGCCGATATACTGAAGATCAACCAGGGCGCCAGGCCGGCCGCCATGGGCGGAGCCTATACGGCCATGGGCGACGACGCCTATTCGGTCAACTACAACCCCGCCGGGTTGGCCCAGATCAAGGCCACCCAGATCGTCCTGATGCATTTGGACAGTCTTGCCGATATCTCCTATGAGTATTTGACTTTCGCGACAGCTTTCGGTTCTGACAGCGCCATGGCCGCCAACATCACCTATCGGCATATGCCGACCATCGATAACGGAAATGGGAACGCGCCGGTCAATTCGGATGATTTTTTAGGCTCCCTTTCCTATGCCTTGAAATGCTCATCCATGTTCCGGATAGGCCTGACCGTGAAATACCTGAATACCGATCTGGCTTCCTTTTCCTCCAGCGCGGTGGCCTTCGACCTGGGAGGCCAACTGGACAAGTTGCCTTATGGGTTGCGGGCTGGCTTGGCCGTCCAGAACTTGGGAACGGGCATGAAGTTCAACCCGACCGGTACCACGTCCGATCCGCTTCCCATGTTCATTCGTGTCGGCTTGGGTGACCATCAAGTGATCGAAGGGGACCGGGACCTCAATGTGGGTATCGAGATATTCAAACCGTCCGATCAGGATATCAAGATGGGGATTGGTGGGGAGTTCTGGCTTTTCCCGCATCTTTTCGCGGTGAGGGGCGGTTATAAGTTCGAGAGCCTGGGAACACCGACCGGGAATGTATTTGATGATTACACCCTTGGCTGCACTTTGACCCGCAATATGGACGGTGACGATTACTCCATCGATATCGCCTATGACCCCGCCAGTTTTGGGTCGACCAGTTCGGACACTTTCTTTTTCGGGCTCGATTTCAAGTTCAACCAATTCCGTATCTTTTAAACTCCCGGTACTCGAGACCTTCTTGAATCTACCAATTGACAAGCCCCTTTTGTCCTGATAATCTTCAAGCCTTGTTTTTCGTTTTTCCCTTTAAAAAGGGACTGTTTTCCGCCTCTTGCCGAGGTAGCTCAGCTGGTAGAGCAGCGGACTGAAAATCCGCGTGTCGGCGGTTCGATTCCGCCCCTCGGCACCACTTTCAATTCAACCTAGCCTTGGATCATTCAAAAATATTTTGAGTTCACCCGTCCAATGGGAAACCTATAGTCGATCAAAAGTAATACCAACCGACATTTAAATTAAACCCAATAGCCACTGCCTCAGTGGTTAACGAGCGGCCGACATCCTTGTCTTGGGCAGGGTAGTTCTTGGGCCAGCCTTGGGGGAAGGTCTGGAGGTTCTTCGGCTTTGCTGTAAAAAATGAAATCACAGAAATTGATCCATCCATTGGCTCCATAGGCGAGCCGTATATGAACTGAATCGTTATGGCCAGAGGTGTGACCCCCGTCAAATGATCGAATATTCTTAAAACCCTCGTTTTTTCATTTAAAATCGGCTTAAATATTTCTCCGATAAAGTTGCGGGTTAACTGTTTTACCGATAAAATTGCGTAAATCATTATCTTTCCACGCTTATACCTTTTGGTTCTTTTTGGAGCGCGGTTTGAAGACCGCATTGATTTTGGCTTCGTTTCAAGGGGAGAGTTTTTGAAATTATCCATATCACAAGATATCCATGTCGATTTAGCCAACTCTTATTCGGCGGCTGGAATCCGAGTCCAACATCCATTCTTCACCCCTTTCGAACCAACCCCGATGTTTCCCAACACCTTTACTTCTTTCCAAGGGAGCCAGATGCGATCTATTTTGATCTTCCTTCTTACGGCTTTCGGACTGACTGGTTGCGGCCCCGCGGCCAATCATTTCAACCAAAAGGGAGCCGAGGCTTTCGGGCGTCAGGACCTAATGGGAGCCAAGGAGAATTTCAAAAGAGCCGTATTTCTTGAGGGCAAGAATCCAGTATTCCACAACAACCTGGGTTATGACCTCTATTTATTGAAAGACTACGATGGGGCCGAGACGGAATACACCCAAGCCCTTTCCCGATCGCCCAATGAAAGTTTGACACGCCAGATCTATATGGACCAAGCCATGCTCTATTGCGACGGCGCCGCGGGCTTGTCCCAATCCCACAAGGATTGGAACGCCAAAGGGATCCAGGTCCTCAAGGAACTCATTGCCCTAGAAGAGGATAACGCCGATCTACATATGAAGCTGGGTTTCGCCTATTTCCGCGCTTCTAATCCCGGCGGGGGTTTCATGGAATTGGACAAGGCCGTTCAGTGGGCCGCACCCTCTATCGTCTCTCGCTATACGAAGGACGCTGTTGAAGGCAGTCTCATGGTCCTTCAGCAGGTCCAGCAGTTCTACGCCCAGATCCGATTATTCAAAAAGGCCAGGCAAGTCCAGGCCAAGATAAGCAAGATCGAAAAAGACGCGAAGCCCCATCAGCGGACCGCTCCTGAGGCCGTGTCTAAGGCGGGGGAATGACCCGTAAATTATCCTACCTTATCGGGATCCTCCTGTTCGTGTCCTTGACGGCGATCCTGATGGCTTTCACGACCGACCAGAACGCCAATGTGGTCATCGGCCAGCAGACTTTTAACTGGAATCTTCCGAACGCACCTGCGCCTACCAGTTCGACCCTGAACAACCTGGGCCATATCTATTACGACGGCACCTATTTATTCGTGGCGGACTACGAAAATAATCGGGTCCTCATCTATAACGGCATCCCCAGCGGTTTCAACCAGCAGGCGAGTGTGGTCGTCGGTCAGCCTGATTTTGTCTCTGATTGCGCCAACCAGGGATTGGTCACGCCCCAGGCTTATACCCTGTACGAACCCTTGGGCGTGGCTAGTAACGGGACCACTTTGTTGATCGCCGACTCCGGCAACAATCGGGTCCTCATCTATAGCCCCATTCCCACCACGAACGACGCCTCGGCGATCTGGGTGGCGGGCCAATCCACTTTCACCTCGGCGGTGACGGCTGCCACTTCCACCGGCATGAATACTCCCTATGACGTTTGTTACGCTGGGACCACGATGGTCGTTGCGGACGGGATCAACAATCGGGTCTTGCTGTTCAATCATGTCCCTGCTGGAAATGGAACGGCGGCTAATTGGGCGCTGGGTCAGACCAGCTTGACTGGTCATGTGGCTGGTAATGGGTCCGTGACACAAATGTACGTTCCCCAAGGGGTTTGTTTCGCGGGTACCACGTTGGTAGTGGCGGATTCAGGCAACAACCGGGTCCTGCTATTCAGCCCCATGCCGGCCGGGAACGGGTGGCCGCCAATTACGTGGTCGGCCAGACCGGGTTCAGCGCCGCCCTGACAGCGGCCAATGGCGGGTTGGCCGGACCTACGGCGAGCGTTCTGAATAATCCAACAGGTGTTTCCAGCGACGGCACCAGGCTTTTTATCGCCGATTCCGCCAATAACCGCACCCTCGTTTACAACAGTATGCCGGTCAGCAGTAACGCCCCGGCCAACGTCGTTTTGGGGCAAACGCTCTTCACGACCGGAACGGCCAACCAAGGCGGTTCGGCCAGTTCCACTTCCGAATCGGAGCCATACGGTGTTTTCAGCAATGGCACCACCCTCCTGATCGCGGATGGGGGCAACAGCCGTATCCTCAACTACAGCCCGATCCCTTCCACCAGCGGCTTTGCCGCTGATAACGGGGTCATTGGCCAGACCGTATATACCTTTGGCTTCGCCAATGAGGGAAACGGGATAACCGCCAACACCCTTTCGGGCTCCGGGGACATGATGTTCGACGGGACCAACCTTTATATCGCCGACACGGCCAACAACCGGGTGCTGATCTACAACGGCATCCCGACCAGTAACAATGCCCCTGCCGCCGTGGTCCTAGGCCAATCCTCCATGACTACGGCGGCGCCGGGAAACGCCTCCAACCAAATGAATTCGCCCAACGGGGTCTACAGCGACGGGACCCACTTGTTGGTGGCGGATTCGGCGAATAGCCGGGTCCTGATCTACAATACGATACCGACCGTAAGCGGGACCAACGCCACCATGGTGTTGGGCCAGACCGGTTTTGGAAGCTCGGTAACGGCAACCGGCGCCAGCGGCATGAACCTTCCCCGGAGTGTCTGGAGCAACGGCACCACGGTCGTCGTGGCGGATGAGGGAAACAACCGTGTGCTTATTTGGACAACTTTCCCGGCCACTTATGGTCAAGGGGCCAATATCGTAGAAGGCCAAATCACCATGGCCGGCTATACCGCCAACCAGGGCGGCACGGCGGGGTTGAATACGCTCAACCAGCCCTACGGCGTTTATAGTGACGGGACCAGGTTCTATATCGCCGATACCTATAACAGCCGGGTCTTGATCTACAACAGCATGCCCACCACTAGCAACACCTCAGCCAGTGTTGTCGTGGGTCAATCCACTACTTCCGCTATCAGCTCGAACCAGGGAAACGCAAATCCCACCGCCAACACCCTTTCTTACCCGGAGAGGGTTTGTACGGATGGATTCAACCTTTATGTCTCCGACCTGGACAACGAACGGGTCCTGGAATATTACGGCATACCCGTCACCAACAACGCCCCTGCCAGTATCGTCCTGGGACAAACCATCATGACCACCGGTAGCAATAATCAGGGCGGATGTACCGGGCCCAATACGGAAAGCCTGCCTGTGGGTGTCTTTTATAACAATTACAATTTATTCGTAGTGGACGACGGCAACAACCGGGCCTTGATCTATTACCAACCCACCCCGACCCCCACCCAAACCCCTATCCCTAACGGCACCCCCTGTACCCAGCCCATGATCTATGACAGCGGCGGAGCTGACACGGCCTCCGCGGTCGCGGTGGATTCTTCCGGCAACGTTTATGTGGGCGGCACCACACCCAATGGGACCCACACCCAGGTCCAGGTCATCAAGTACGACATCAACGGTAACGTCGTTTGGAACACCGCTTGTTATCCCACGACGACCGCCACTTTGGCCGGGCTGGCGCTTGACTCTTCCGGCGATGTTTTCGCAGTGGGTTCCAAGCAATACACCACGGGCCGTTATTTCATGACCTTGAAACTCAACTCGGCGGGTGTTTCCCAATGGGCTCAATATTATGACGGAACGGGAGGCGCCCACGACAACGACGCCTTGGCCGTCGCGGTGGACCCCACGAACACTTATGTCTATGTGACGGGCCGGTCCTATACCACGACCAATTGGGATGTCATGACCATGAAATACGATTTGAATGGGAATCTGCAAACGACCTGGCCAGCCAAATATGATTCGGGAGGGAACCACGACCAGGGATTCGGCGTCGCGGTGGACCCATCAGGAAACGTGTATGTGGGCGGGGAATCGGACGTATCGGGTATCAACCATGACCGGATGATCAAATACAGCGCGGGTACGACGACCATCGCCTGGAACGTGACCTATAACAGCGGGAATACGGATGATATCTATAGCCTGGCGGTGGACCCAACCGGCGCCTATGTTTGGGCCAACGGCTATTCCAACAACGGCACCCATAATGTGGGCCGCCTCTTGAAGTATGAGACATCGGCTGGCGCGGTTTCCTTGAACGTCACCTACAACGGCGCTATGACGACAGTCGGCAACAGCGTGGCCGTGGACTCCCAGGGCTTTATCTACAGCGTCCTGCAGGATTCTATCGGCAAATACCATACGGTCAAATACGCTCCCAACGGCACGATCCTATGGGACCAGACCTTTACCCGGGCCCTGGGGGTGGATCAGTCCAACGCGGTAGCGGTGGGAGGGGCGACGGGAAGCGACGTCATCGTGACAGGCCAGTCCTCCAACGGGGCCAACAACGACTTCATGACCATCAAATACCAGTACAACGGCAATTGCCCCTATACCTACACCTTTACGCCTACCGTGACGGCCACCCCAACCTTTACGCCAACGATCACCAATACCCCGACCAACTTTGGAGGCTATATTGGGAATCTTTATTATGCCACTGGCGGGGGTGGTCTTTTTTCCCTTTCGACCGCAACGTATAAGTCGGCTTACAGGTTCACCCAAAAGACCGCCAAGACGGCCAGCGCGGTCCATCTTTACGTCACGAACTATGGGATTACCTCGATGTATCAAGTCAGCATTCAAACCGATAGCGCGGGTAATCCTAGCGGCACCATCCTGGGAACGCCGGTCACCATGGCTTTTGTCTCGGGGTGGAACTCCATTAGTTTGGGATCGGTCTCCCTTTCGGCATCGACCCCTTATCATATTGTCGTGGCCGGGGTGAGCGGGATCGACGCTTCGGATTATATAACCCTTGATCCTGGCTCCAATCCGAACCAAACCATTGTCCCCTTTGATCAATCGACCGATTCTCAATTCTTATATCAGTATTACGTCAGTTCTTGGGCGACGGGCATAGGGTCCGTTCTCTTCTCGCTGGATTACACGGATTCCTCCACCTATGGGAATCCGTATTACAACGGGAACATCAATTGGGTCTATGGGACTAACTGCTATGGGGAGGTCTTCAGGAATACGGGTTCCAATGAACAGGTGAACCGTTTTGGGTTCTTCCTGGCGAAATCGGGGAACCCGGCGGATAAACTTTATTATATGCTCCAGGACCTGACCCTGGGCGTCACCCTAGATACCGGGACCCTGGCTTTGGCGACCGCGGTACCGGTTCAAAGTTCTCCCGCCTGGATCGAAGCGAATTTATCGAACCCTATCGTCCTTATGAGCGGGCATCAGTTCCAGGTCTCCGTCAATTCGCCGTCATCCACCGTGTCGAATTTCTATGAAGTGCTGGGAGATGACATTCCCGGTCCCACGGCCTATTTAGAGGGTTTGAGCTATGATGGGACCAATTCTTACGCGGTCAATTCCACCAATGGCGGATCGACTTGGACCCCTGACCAGACCCAGGACCTTTCCTTCCGCTTTTCCCTGGATACGGACGCCGTTTTGACCGCTACCCCGACACTCACCCCCAATGGTCCGCCCTCCTATCTGGGCAACCAAAGCGTGGCGGACGCGATCGCGGGCCCGGCCCTGCTCTCGGCCAGCTATGAGGACGCCTTAAGGTTCACGGCCAGGCAGTCCAAGGCGGTCACCCAGATCAGGATCTATGGGACGGGATACGGTACGGTGCCCAGTTATACGGTCGGCATCCAAGCCGACAACGCGGGCAATCCCAGCGGGGTCTACCTGGGAAGCGGAACGGTGACGCCTTCAACCTCCACGATCTGGTCCCTGGTGCCCATCTCCACCGCGAATTTGACGGCGGGTCAGGTCTATCACGTTGTCATCAAATCTGCCTTGGCGACCGCTTCCAATTATTACCAGGCTTACGATGGGACTACCCCGAACCACCAATTGATCCCGTTGGACCAGTATTTCGACAGCAACCTGACCCTTTTATTGTCGACCAATAGCGGAAGCAGTTGGGTGAACGAGAACGCGATGCCGGTGTTCGTGCTGGATTTCAACGATGGCACTTATTACGGCAATCCGTTCACTCAAAACTATGTGGGCGTTTACGGCGCCACGACCATTTCAGAATTTTTCCAGGGATCGGCCGGTGTGCAGGTGAACAAGCTGGGGCTATTCCTTTACCGTTCGGGGTCGCCCGCGGCGCCCGTGAGCTATATCCTTTTGGACACGGTAGGCCCGGTCACCATGGATCAAGGGATCATGGGCAGCGTCGCCTCGGTGCCTACTACGCCGGCCTGGATGGATGCCAATCTTTCGGCCACTTATACCCTGAATGGGACCGACCTTTACCAGGTGATCCTTTCCTCGGCGGGTTCCACGAGCGGGGCCTATTATTTCATCAATGTGCCGTCCGAATCGGGCGGGGTTCCCTATGACAACCTTACGTATAATTCGACCAATTCCTATTACAGTGTTTACAGTTCAGGGTGGATGAACCAACCCTCGTCGGATTTGGGTTTCCGGCTCAACATGGCCAATCCCTACACAAGCACCCCTACCGCCAGTCCGACCGCTACCCCCACCTGGACCCCCAAGAATACCTTCACGCCCAACGCCACCGACACGCCTCCCTGCGCGCCAGCTTTCGGTTCGTTCGGCAATCCCGTTACGTTCAACCCCTATACCTCCATCGGGTCGGGCCAATTGCGGGGCAGTAAATACGCCTTGGGTGAAGCGGCCACCATCACCTCAATGTCCGTTTTCTTCCCGACATTGGATCCATCCACCCAAATACAGATGGCCATTTACAACGATAACTCTGGTACGCCCGGCACTTTGGTCGCTCAGACAGCGACCCAGCAAGCGTTCAACGGTTGGAACACCATCGCTTTGCCTCCAACCGTGTTAAGCATCGGTAATTACTGGTTGGTTTATCAGGAAACGAGCCAAGGGCGGGTTTATCTTTCTTATACGACCGGAGCGGCGAACTCCGAGGCTTACTGTTTCGGATGCGCGACTTTTGGCACGTTCCCGGGCACCTTCACACCTATCGGTTACAGTACCGACCAGAATACGATAATTACAGGATATTGCCCGGTGACGCCCTATACCGCGACAATAACACCCACGAATACCCCCACCAACACTGGGACCAATACACCCACCAATACCCCGACCAATACGGCAACCAATAGCGCCACCAATACCGCGACGAACAGCGCGACCAACTCGGCGACCAATACGGCGACGAATACGGTGACCAACTCAGCCACTAATACGGCCACGAATAGCACGACGAATTCAGCTACCAATACTGGGACCAACACCCCGACCGCCACGAATACGGCCACCAACACAACGACTAATTCTGCGACCAACACGGCGACGAATACGGTGACCAACTCAGCCACTAACTCGGCTACGAACACCGCCACTAATACAGCTACCAATAGTGCGACGAACACGGCTACGAATACAGTGACCAACTCAGCCACAAATACGGCCACTAACAGCGCGACGAATACCGCTACTAATTCAGCGACGAACACCACCACTAATAGCGCGACGAATACTGGCACCAACACTCCGACCGCTACTAACACCGCTACCAATACAGCGACCAACTCGGCCACTAATACGGCCACTAACAGCGCTACGAATACCGCCACTAATTCAGCAACCAACACCGCCACCAACAGCGCGACGAATTCCCCAACAAATTCGACAACAAATACGCCTACAAATTCCGCCACCAACACTTCGACTAATTCGGCTACGAATACAGGGACCAACACACCGACCGCCACAAATACTGCCACCAATACCGCAACGAACTCCGCTACGAATACGGCAACAAATACTGCAACTAATTCCGCCACCAATTCAGCCACGAATAGTGCGACGAATACTGGCACCAACACTCCCACAGACACTAACACGCCTACGAATACAGCGACCAACTCGGCCACTAATACGGCTACGAATACCGCAACCAATACAGTGACAAACTCAGCTACAAATACCGTCACCAATACCGCAACGAACTCCGCTACGAATTCGGCAACGAGTACAGTTACAAATACAACTACTAATACTGGGACTAACACATCGACAGCCACGAACACTTCCACAAACACAGCGACCAATACCACACCTAGCACCGCGACGAATACCGCCACGAATTCTGCGACCAATACCCCAACCAATACACCAACCTCAACCTCCACTGGGACTGCCACGAATACGACGACTGCCCTCAATACGGTGACCAACACCGCCACCAATACATCGACGAATACAGTCACCAACACATCGACCCCAACCTCTTCCAATACCGCTACCAGCACAATGACCAATACGGCCACTTGTACGGCCAGTAATACGGCGACCAATACCCAGACTCCAACTTCCACCTTTACTCCAACCAATACGGCCACTTCGACCGCGACCAATACAGGGACCAATACGGGAACAGCCACCTCCACCTTTACGAACTCCCCCACTCCTTCCGCCACCCAAACGGCTACCAATACCGCCACTTCAACCTCGACGAACAGTCCGACCAGTACGGTCACGACCACCTACACCGCCACCAATACGGCTACACTCACGGCAACCTTGACTGTGACGAACAGCGCCACTCAAACCTCCACCGCCACATCCACTAACACCCGTACAGCCACCATGACCACCACACCTACGGCCACCGCCACCAACAGTTCGACCCGCACCTTCACGCCGACCCAGACATTTACGTTCACAAGTACCTTGACGCCCACTTATACCAACACCTTGCCCCCCACGTTTACCCCGACCCTCACCTTTACTCCAACCATTACCAACACGCCCACCGTGACCGACACCTTGACCCAAAGCCCCACACCCAACGCCGCTCTTTACCTGGATAGTAACTACTTCAACCCGAACACCGCGCCCCTGGGCATGGATGTGAGGGTCGACACAGCCGGGGAAGTGAAGATCCTGGTATTCAACATCGCAGGGGAAGAAGTCGAGAAGCTGGTGGATCAGCAAATGAGCCCGGGGAACTATCGTTTCTCATGGGATGGACGCAACACGGGCGGAGCGGTCGTGGGTAACGCGGTTTATTTCATCCTCATCGAACAGCCTTTGGGCCGCTTGGTCCGAAAAGTCATTGTTCTCAGATAATATCTTGGTGTTCTTTTGGATGGGTCCCTAAACCCAACATTTAACAATAAAGTTACCTTCTTTATATGTGTGGATGATAAGCTCAATCCCAACAAAACCACTGCTCGGGGAGCGACAATGGTCAGAACAATTTATTTATTATTTTCCACATTGGTCTTTTGCCTTTTTACCCCTCTCTTCCATATCGCCTGCGGAAGCAACCCTACGTCACCAGCTCCCGTCACCATAACCCAACCCGTTACCATTCTTGTCACGACCACGTTCACCCCCACGGGTTCCCCCACCCTAACCCCCACCAATACATGGACTCCCATGTTCACCTCCACGCCGATCACCATCCTGGTCACCAGCACATTCACCCCAACGGGCTCGCCCACCATAACCCCCACCAATACATGGACACCCATTTTCACCTCCACGCCCATCACCATCCTTGTGACCCCAACCTGGACGATAACTCCCAGTATCACGAATACCTTTTCGCCCACGGTCACCGCGACACCCACCTCTACCAGCACGCCTACGGTCACATCCACCCTGACCCCAACGCCTTTATTTGCATATTCCTATTCCTTCGGAACCAGCGGGAGCGGGCTTGGTAATTTCAACTTGCCAACCGGGCTCGCCGTAACCATTTCCGGGGGAGTGACGACGGTTTATGTCGCGGACGGTGGCAACAACAGGATAGAGGTTTACAGCAGTTCAGGCCCTTCCTGGACGACTATTGGCGGAACCGCGAGTGGGAGCGGGTTGGGGCAATTCAATGATCCGACGGGCGTGGCTTTGGACGCCTCCGGTGATCTTTACGTGGCGGAATACGTGGGCGCGAGGATCCAAGAATACAACGGCTCCAGTTGGAGCGTGGTGTCCTTGGGCTCAGGAACGTCGGCGGGTTATTTTACCAATCCCTGGGGTTTAGGCTTTGACGGCAATGGCAATCTTTTCGTCACGGACACGGCCAACAGGGTCGTTCAACAATACGTCCCCGGAACCGCTACTTGGACCATTCTGCCGACCTATTTCCATTTCTTTTCTCTCCTGGGAGTGGAGGCGGATACCTCTGGGAATCTTTACGTGGCGGATATCGCCCAGCAACTCGCTTATAAATACAACGGGTCGACCTGGAGCGTATTCGCGGGCACGAATTCCCCCGGTAACGCGAACGGCCAGTTCCATTCCGCTGCGGGAGTCGCCGTGGACAGCGGGAACCATGTTTTCATCGCTGATTATTCAAATAATCGAATTCAGGAATTTGATACTTCAGGGAATTATCTCAACCAGTTCGGCAATACCGGGGGAAGCGGGCAACTGAGTCTGCCCCAAGGGGTCGCGGTGGATAACCTAGGTAATGTCTATGTCGCTGACCAGGGTAATGAGCGGATCGCGGTTTTCACTTACGTTCCCTAGATCTATCGCCTCAACAAATCCCGTTCACAAAATAGAAACCTGCCCTTAACAGTCCGGCCAGAGAGCTGGCCGAACTGTTATTAACGCGGGCATTAGAGTTTATTTTTTCTTTTGAAATCCCGCCATCGTGTTATCCAGATCATCCAATTGCTTGTTGAGCTGGTCAATCTGGGCCTGGGTCAGCCCTTTTTGATGGTTCTGTTTCATGAAGCTGGACAAGGCCTGGTTGACCTTGATGG
This sequence comes from candidate division FCPU426 bacterium, assembly GCA_963830915.1. Lineage (GTDB taxonomy): Bacteria > Oederibacteriota > Muellerivitia > Muellerivitales > Muellerivitaceae > CAWHOE01. The sequence goes on along the minus strand of CAWHOE010000039.1, from coordinate 9,421 downwards.
TCTTCTGCTGGTACAGGTTGGTTTGGGGAGGCTTGAGTTTCCCTGACTGGCGAATGCCGTTGAAGGTCTGGGTTTGTTTCTTCAGACGGTTTTGGATCGGGTCAGCCGCCAGGTATTGAGGTTGGGAGGGGGCCGTTGCCCCTGGTTTGACTCCCTTGTTGGCCGGACCATTGCCAGCGGAAGCCTGCGCCGGAGCTACTGGTTTGGTAGGCGCTGGTGGTTGAGCCGTCGGGACCGAGCTTGCCGGTTGGGATTGGGCGGGCGGTTGGACGGCAGGAGATGTTCCGCTGTCTCGAACCGGTCTGGGCCTGTCGACCGGCGCTACCGCCTGGGGAAGGGGTGTCGCAGTTGGGGCGATATTGTTCTGAGCTGGGGCTTGGGTTTGGGGCTGAACATTACCCACCCCGACCGGTTGGCCCGCTGGCCTCTGAGGCTGGTTGTTGTTCTGGGAAGCGGCGGCCGGGGGATTCTGTCTCCAGGCCGGGACGGTGTGGTTTTGAGGTTCCTGGTTCCTCTGGCCCCATTTCTCGTATCGGTCCCCGTTCCATTCGTCATCCGGCCTTCTTGTCCTGAAGGCCAGGTAGCGTTCATTGTCATCGGTCATCCGGCGCAATTCCTGGGCTTGATCGTCGGTCAAGTTTAGCCTGCCGTTCTGGCGGTAATAGTTCATCTGGACGTTCAGCACGACCTGGATACGTCCCCGGATGTCCTGGGCCTGGTCGGGCGTCAACTGGCCAGCCGCGACGGCGTTGTTCACCTGGGTTTCCTGGCGTTGGAGCTGATAGGTCAGATAACATTGATTGAGAGGCTGGCTGGGGGCGTTGTAACCCGAATCCCACCCGCCCTGGAAAGCCTGGGCCCATTGGTCGTGGCGGGCGATGGCGTCGTTGATGTTGTTGTCGTTGTCCGCCAGCATCATCTGCAGGTTATAAGTTTGATTGGCGTCGATATCTTGGGGCGGATTATTGGCGTCCACTTCCTGCTTGGCCAGCCAATAGATGCGGAAGTCGTTGTCTTTCAAGACGGCCGCCATGTCGGCGTTCAACTGGTTCGCCTGCCAGGCGGTGTTGATCCTGTCGATCTGGAACTGGGCCCTTCTTTGGATGGAATGGGCGTTGGCGTAGGGGTCGGGCGCCTGATTGACGACCGTATATGTAATATCACAACCTTGCAAGCCGAATAACAGCGAACCGAACATCAATAAACAAAGGACCGCTAGATTTTTATGGTTCATGGAATGCCCCCAAAGATTTTTACGACCTGATGAACGTTTGACGAACCAATCACTCGATCGGTTCACGTTCCGAGAAATAATTTTACTCGACCTGGGACCGAGTTGGCGAAATAAGCGGATTCGGGCAAGTTAAAACCCTACTCAACCCTCCAAAATCTCATCAAACAAGGTACAATGACGTCCGCGACAAGGCTGGCTGGATGTGGCCGTAATAACAGGGAGGTTGTTCCGTGACGATCGTTTCTACCGATATCCTTAAACAATGCGACATTCGTGGCACCTATCCACGCCCCTTGGGCGCCCCGCAGGCCGAACAGATCGGCTTGGCGGTAGGGACCCAGATCAAAAGCGAGCCCCATCGGAACATCAAGGTAGTCGTGGGCTGCGATGTCCGATCCTCAGGCGACACCCTCAAAAAAGCCATGATCAGCGGTTTGCGCCATACGGGTCTGAAGATCGTGGACGCGGGCGTGGTGTCCACTCCCTTGCTCGGCTTCGCCACCCGATTCTCCGGGGCCTCGGTGGGCGTGATGGTGACGGCTTCCCACAACCCGCCCGAATACAACGGCTTCAAATTCTTCCTCAAGGGCATTCCAGCCTCGGTCGAGTGGATACAGAAAGTCTACGACGTCTTGAACAAGGAAAACTTCCGCAAGGGCGCGGGCATCGTGGAAAAGAAGAACTTCTATCCCGATTACCGCAATTCGGTCGTCAACTCGGTGGGCCAGAATTTCCAGGGTTTCCACCTGGTCATCGACCCGGGCAATGGCATGACCGCCTTGACCGCGCCCAAGATATTCGAGTCCGTCAATTGCGACCTGACTATGCTCAACGGCGAGATGGACGGCGATTTCCCAGGAAGGGGTGCGGATAGTTCATCGCCAGCGGCCTTGGAAGCCCTGGGCGAGAAGGTGCGCAAGGCCAAGGCCCAGATGGGAGCGGCCTTCGATGGGGACGGCGACCGGGTGAGTTTCGTGGATGAGAAGGGCAGGGAAGTTCCCAATGATGTCATCCTCAGCCTTTTTTCCATCCAATTGCTAGCGAAATACAAGGGCGGACGGGTGATCTACGACGGCAAATGCTCAGATTGGGTGGACAAGACAGTACGGGCCCATGGTGGAGTGCCCATATTGGAAAGGTCGGGACATACCTTTATCTTCACCCGCATGACGCAGGAAAGGGCCCTGCTTGCCGGCGAGGCCAGCGGCCACTTTTTCCTCCCAGGGCTCTTTCCTAGTGACGCTCTCTATGTTTGTTTGAAGTTGATGGAACTACTCAAAGAAAGCAATCAAACCCTCTCCCAACTTTGCCAATCTTTCCCGCCGTTGGTCTCGAGCCACGACGTCAAACTGAAACTCTCGCCGGAACAGGTCTCGGCCCTTTTTGAGTCGCTCAAGTCCCGAGCCAAGGAAATGGGCGGTGTGGTTTCCACGCTGGACGGGGTCCGGGCGGTCTTTCCGGACGGCTGGGGGATCGCGCGCATGTCGGTCACCGAGCCGGTCCTTTCCTGCCGGTTCGAGGCTTCCACCGCCAAGCGCATGATCGCGCTGGTCGCCGAATGGACCCAGGACCAGCCGGAGATCCGGGAAATGATCGTCGAAAAAATGACCCAAAAATAAAAGGCGGGGGTACCTGAATGGTCTATTGCCTCTGGGTCGGTCCCTTCCGGGACAAGCGCTTCAAGGAATTGGCGGACGATTACAAAAAAAGGCTGGACCGCCTCTGGCCCGTGACCATCGTGGAGATGCCGGAAAAGACAAAGGATATCCTGAAGTGGTGCGAGGCCAGGAAAGGGAAGGGCAAATTCATTTCCCTGGACGCCCACGGGAAGAACATGGATTCCCAGCAATTCACCCAGTGGGTCACCCAGTCCTCCCAGGAGCTTTACCTTTGGGTCTGGGGCGCGGACGGCCCGCCCGCCGAACTGCCTAAGGGGTTTTTCCAAAGTGTCAGTCTTTCGCCCATGACCTATCCCCATGAATTGGCCAGGGTTTTGTTGATGGAACAACTCTATCGGGCAGGAGCGACCCTGAAGGGCCATCCTTACCCGAGATAAAAAATCATCGAATATTTCACCACAGAGACACGGAGGCACAGAAAAAGCTTTATTTTTGATATCGATGAAAACAAAAAACTAAATATGGCCTAAAGCCTGTTGAAACGATTGGAACCGGGAAAGCCGTCCAGTCGTCTAACATACAGTAACCCAAAGGAGATGATCATGAATCAAAGTTCCCTGTTCAAAAATATCACGGCCCTGGCCTGCGGGATGCTGTTGGTCGCGGCTTTCCCCTTGAAGTCGATGGCGCAAACTCCGACCAGCGAAAATCCAGCGGAGTATGTGCTGGAGGACATCCAGGGGACCGACATCCAGGTCAAAGAGGACGGCACGGACAAGTGGGAACCGGCTGAGGAGGGGCAGATCCTGGAGACGGGGGATGAGGTGAAGTTGGGGAACAATACCACCGCCGCCTTGATGCTCCAATCCGACACATCGGTTCAACTGAGCGCGAACACCGATATGAAAGTGGAACAGGTGGAAGCCAACAACACGGGCGGGTTCTTCAGCCACCTGATCCTGGTGACCGGCCAGGTCTTGGCGGACGTGAAAAAACACCTGGAAGAAAGCCATTCGACCTTCGAGGTGGAATCGGACGGGGTAGTTTGCGGGGTCCGAGGAACGGCGTTCGAGGTGAACGCCAGCGGGGGAATGGTCCAGACCTCTACCCACGAGGGGAAGGTCGAGGTTCTGGGACAGAACGGGGAATCCCACATGGTGGAGGCCGGGAACGCCAGCAGTTTTCAAAGGGGAATGTTCAGGATGCAGAGAAGGTTGGACCAAAGGGAGATAGGCCGGTTCCAAAAATGGAGGGCCTATCGTCAGATCGTTATGCAGAAAAGGGCCAAACGCCTAGAAGACATCCGGAACCATCGGCGGGCCCGTTGGATAAGAAGGCATAATCACGCCAAGAAAAAGATATTCCACAGGGAGATGATGGAAAGACACCACACGTTTTGATCTTTGGTCGATAGGAATAGGTAAGTGAAAAGAGCGGGAATCTTTCCCGCTCTTTTTGTTTTTACGGACGCTTTGGATTCGCCATCTTTTGGAGTATGCTTTCAGCGCTATGGACATTACCCAAAGACTTTCCGCCGTTTCCACCGGGACAAAGCTCGAAAAAAGGCCCCAACAGAACCACATGGCTGAGGCCATCGAAGAAACCCTTCAAACGGGCGGGCTGCTGATGGTCGAGGCTGGCACGGGCGTGGGCAAGAGTTTCGCCTACCTTCTCCCCGCTTTGGACCATGCCATCCAGGTCGGCGGGCCTGTCATCGTCTCCACCCATACCCTGACCCTTCAGGAACAGCTGTTCCAAAAGGATATTCCGGTCGTGTTGGCCGCCTTGGAAAAGGAAGGGTCGCCTATCCCCCAGGTCGTTCTATTGAAAGGCAGGGGTAATTACCTTTCCAAAAGAAGGTTGGCCCTGGCCCTGGAATCCAACACCCAGATGGATTTTGATGGCGAAAGCACCGGCTATCTGAAGATCCAGCAATGGGCGGCAGGCTCGCCGGAAGGAACCCTTTCCTCGGCGGGCTTTCCCATACCGCCGGAACTTTGGAACGAGGTAAAAAGCGACCCTTACCATTGCCTGGGGACCAAATGCCCAACTTACGAGACCTGCTTCTACCACAACACCCGGCGCAAGGCTTATGGAGCCCATATGATCCTGGTGAACCACGCCCTGCTCTTGGCCGACCTGGCCCTGAAAATGGAATCGGAACAGGGGGTCCTGCCCCCTTACGAGACATTGATCGTGGATGAGGCCCATCACCTGCCAGCCCTGGCGGCGGAGCATCTGGCGACTTCGGTCACCCTTTCGGAATGCAACGGGTTGGTCCGGCGTTTCTATATACAGAGGACTCTTCCAAGGACAGCAAGAAGGGTCTGTTCGCCCTCATCCCCACTATGGGGGCCGGGGAAGCGGTGATGGAATTCAAGAACGCCGCCGAGCTTTTTTTCAGGACTTTGGGGGCCGCCGCTTTCGGGACCAACAGCACCCCCAAAGCCTATCCCTTGCCGGAGAACCCTCCCCCTATCGACGACCTGGCCAGGCCCTTGCAGAGGATCGAGAACCTTTTGGAAATGGCGGCCGAATCGGCGTCCGCCGAGGAACTGGGGATGGAAGCCAAGGGGACCAGGGAAGAGTGCAAGTCGCTCATCAAACGGCTCTCCTATATCCTGGAAAGGGGTTGGGGCGATGAGTCCTGCTACGTGGTGGAACCGGACAACCAGGCTTTGAAAAGGGGCGACGTTCGGGCTTCTTCGGTCAAGGCCATTCCCCTGGACGCCTCCTCCCTGATCCGGGAACACCTGCTTTCCTCCGTCAAGACCGCGATCTTCACCAGCGCCACCCTTTCGGTGGGGAACGATTTCTCCTACTTCAAGCACGCCCTGGGGATGGATGACCCGGAAGAGGCAAGGAGAGTGAAAACCCTTCAGGCCGGTTCCCCCTTCAATTTCAAGAAACAGGTCACCCTTTTCCTGCCCCGGTCCATGCCTCATCCCAGGCGGGAAGAGGAAAAGTACAACAAGGAGGTCGTCGAGTATGTCCGGGCATCCTTGAAGCATTCCCATGGGAAGGCATTCGTCCTTTTCACCAGCTTCAAAATGCTGAGGCAAGTCGCCGACGCCATCCGCCAAGACCTGGACGACCTGGGGATCACCCTGCTGGTGCAAGGCGAGGACGGGTGGGACAGGACCAGGTTATTGAAGGTGTTTCGGGAGGATATCAATTCGGTCCTTTTAGGCGTAAACAGTTTCTGGGAAGGGGTGGACGTGCCGGGAGAGTCCCTTTCCAACTTGATCATCACCAAACTGCCTTTCCAGGTGCCGGAAGGTCCCTTGGTGGAGGCGAGACATGCCAGGCTCAAAGAACAAGGTTTGGAACCTTTCCAGGTGGAAAGCCTGCCGGAAGCGGTTCTGAGGCTGAAACAGGGTTTCGGACGCCTGATCCGCACCGCGACCGATGTGGGGACCGTGACCATCCTGGACCCCCGGGTGACCACGGAAAGATGGGGAAGGGTATTCCTGAACGCCTTGCCCGAGTGCGAGACGGTCTTCTTGGCGAAGGCGGGGACCCCGGAAGGGGCGGGGCCGAGAAAAAGGAAGAAGTAACCCGTTCGTTACTCCTCCTATAGAAGCCCGTTCCTTGAAATTCCAAGTTGAACCGGACTTGTTTGCCTGTAAAATGAACCCATGTCACGCCCCAAACCTTCCGTTTCCCCTAAACCGCCGGTGAACGATCCAGCCGATGATATCCGCGTGATGAACCCGGAAAAATCAGGGGATGACGAGGAAATGACCCTCCGTCCCAAACTGCTCAATGAGTACGTGGGCCAAACCCAGTTAAAAGAATCCCTTTCCATCGCCCTTCAAGCCGCCCAAAAGAGGAAGGAAGCCCTGGAACATCTGCTCCTTTCCGGCCCCCCGGGCCTGGGCAAGACCACCCTGGCTTCCATCATCGCCAAGGAAATGGGCGTCAATATCAAGACCACCTCCGGACCCATCATCGAAAGGGCGGGGGACCTGGCGGCCCTGCTGACCAACCTGCAGCCTTATGACCTCTTGTTCATCGACGAGATCCACCGCCTTCCCCGGATAGTGGAGGAAGTGCTGTATCCGGCTATGGAAGATTTTCAACTGGATATCATGATCGGCAAGGGGCCCACCGCGCGGGCAATCCGTCTTCAACTGCCCCCCTTCACGCTGGTCGGGGCCACCACCAGGGCCGGGAAAGTCAGCGCGCCCTTACGGGACAGGTTCGGGCTGACCTATCGGCTGGATTTTTACGCTCCCGAGGAATTGACCGATATCGTGAAAAGGTCGGCCCAGGTCCTGAAGATCAAGGTTTCAGAGGATGGGGCGGTGGAAGTCGCCAAAAGGTCCCGGGGAACCCCCCGGCTGGCCAACCGTTTATTGAAGAGGCTTCGTGATTTCGCCGAGGTGAGGCGCAAGGGCGTGGTCGACCAGGAAGTGGCGGACTCGGCCCTGAAACTATTGGAAGTGGATCAGCTGGGATTGGACCGGATGGACCGGCGTATCCTATCCTCCATCATCGAGAAATTCTCGGGAGGCCCGGTGGGCATCGAGACCCTGGCCATGGCGGTCGGGGAGGACTCGGAGACGGTGGAGGATGTGTACGAGCCTTTCCTGGTCCAGATCGGGTTCCTGCAACGGACGTCCAGCGGACGGAAAGTCACAGCCTTGGCCTATCGGCATCTTGGATTGAACCCGCCCAGCGGCACGCAAGGGAGCCTGCTTTGAAAAACCTCAAACCGGTCACGCGCTCGGAGATCCTTTTGTACGGGTCGATCACCGTCATGGGTATCTGCATCGGCCTGCTCTTCCCCCTCCTGAACTATTTCAAACCGGCCAGCAACGCCTGGTTCCTGGTGATTTGCGCCTGTCGGGCGTCTTCGCCGCGGCCCTCATTCTTTGGGTGGTCCAGAAGATCGTGCTTCGCCCGTTGGAAGAGTTCCTAGACGCCATGGAGGAAGTCTCGACGGGCAACCTCAGGTTTCCATCGTTGGCAAGTATTCGGGGGATTTCCAGTCCCTGGCCAAGCATTTCAACGTGATGTTGGAATCCCTGAGGACTTCGGTGGACCAGCTTAAGAAGAGCTCGCAGGAGACCTTGCTGTTGGCCGAGCAGTTGACCCAAACCATCCAGCAGATGCACGGAGCCACGGAAGAGGTCTCCTCCACCATCCAGAACATTTCCCGGGGGGCGGAGGAACAGGCCATGAAGGTGCAGGAGGCTTTCAATATCATCGACAAGATGGCGGGCAACATCCAAAAATCCGCCGAGCTATTGAGCAACTCCGAACAGGTCGTCAACCGGTCCAAGAACGCCTCCGAGGCGGGAAGCCGGGCCGTCCAGAAGACCATTACCCAGATGGAAACCATCCATGAGGTCGTTCAAAGTTCGACCCACGAGGTGACCGAGCTGGGCAACCGGTCCAAGGCCATCGGCAAGGTCGTGGATGTGATCACCCATATCGCCGACCAGACCAATCTTTTGGCCTTGAACGCCGCGATCGAGGCGGCCCGGGCGGGGGAATACGGTAGGGGTTTCGCCGTGGTCGCCGAGGAAGTCAAGAAGCTTGCGGACGGTTCGGCCGAAGCGGCCCATCAGATCGGGGTCATGATCCGGGAAATCCAAAAGGAAATTTCCTCGGTGGTCACCAGCATGAGTTCTGGCGCCGAGAAGGTATCGGAAGGATTGACGGTCGTGGCGGAGGGCGGGGAAGCGCTCAAGGAGATCCAGGCGGCTTCGGACGAGGTGGTGAACCAGGTCCAGGAAATTTCCCAATCCTTTGAAAGCCAGGCCGACCAGGCGTCCAGCGTGGTGGAAGCCATCACCAATATCGTGGCGGTTTCAGAGGAAAACGCGTCGGCTACCGAGGAGATATCCGCGTCCACTCAGGAATTGACCGCTTCCATGGAATCCATGGTGGCGGCCGCCCGTCAGTTGGAGGGCGTGGCCCAACGGTTGAAGGAAGCCTCCTCCAATTTCAGGGATTAATGACCGAATAATCGAACAAGCCTGGCCTTCTTGTGGTATAAATTTGTACGCGATTTTCGGCGCCGGGCCTTTTGAGGACGTCCTTAAAAACCCCTTGAAAAAATTTCAAAAATGATTATATTTTTTTCTCCGTAGGCAGGTTCATTTGACTTTTTCGCGAACGAATATCACATCTGAGCGAAGGCCATAAAACAGTGATCGAAGTCAAAGACGTCATCAAAATGTACGGGTCCTTAGCGGCGGTGGATCGGGTCACCTTTTCCGTCCCCAAAGGAACCATTCTTGGTCTCTTGGGCCCCAACGGGGCCGGCAAAACCACCACCATGAGGGTCATCACGACCTCCCTTCCCCTGAACGGCGGCAAGGTCACGGTGGACGGTTACGACGTGATGGAAGCCCCCCACGAAGTCAAAAAACGCATCGGTTATCTCCCTGAAGTCCCACCTATTTACGGCGACATGAGGGTGGTTGATTATTTGAAGTTCGTGGCTGAGATCAAGGAAGTCCCGGCCGACCAGACTGCCAACCGGGTCGGTGAAGTCATGGAAATGCTTTCCTTGGGCAATATGGGCCGTCGTTTGATCGGTCACTTGTCCCTCGGT
>CAWHOE010000038.1:0-27845 GCA_963830915.1 candidate division FCPU426 bacterium | reverse complement strand
TATGGAAAATCGGCGTTCCGTCAGCGAAAAACCCTTACTTCAGGACGATAACTTTCACGATTTTACGGACCGGCGTTTGCGTGACCGTATCCCCATTCCCATCCAGGACCGCCAGGTAAAGCCCCGACGCGACCGACACCTTGGAGGAATCGCTCAAGTCCCAATGAGCCTGACCATTGGAGATAGGAAGGCTGTTCACCAGCTCGCCGGTCAAGGCGTAGACCTTGATGACGCTTTTCCCGCCCGCCAGGTTCCCCTCGATCATCGCCGTGAAAAGGACCGTCGTTCCGGGACGCGCCACATTGGGCCAGGCGGTCAGTTGGGCCGCCGAGGTTAGGAAATTGGGACCCACGTAGATGTCCTTGGAAACGCTCAGTTGGTTCCCGCCCGGATTGTTCTGTTCCACCAATACCTGGTAGTAGCCGTTGGGGACCAATATCCCGGCTGAATCCTTCACATCCCAGACCGCGATGACCACCCCGTTCAAATAGATCGTGACCTGCCCGCCCAATCCGCTTTTATCCGGCATGAAATTCGAAAGACCCAGAACGATCGACGCGGGGTTGGTAAAGGGATCGGCGCCGCAGATCGTCCGGACCAGTTCCCCCCTCGAGTCGAATATCTTGACGATCTCCGCTTGGCAATTCGGGGTCGGGGAGTAGGTCTGGGTGGACGAACCGGTCGGGGTGGGAGTCATGGTGTTCGTGGGAGTGACCGTGGGGGTGAAGGTAAATGTGATCGTTCGAGTGTAGGTGAGGGTCGGGGACCAGGTTTGGGTGCAGGTCATGGTCGGGGTATTCGTGCGAGAAGGGGTCATCGTTTCGCTGGCCGTACTCGAGGAGGTTGGTGTGGAAGTGGCGGTCGAGCTGGGCGTAGTGGTATTGAGGGGCGTGATCGTCCCGGTGGGGCTGTTCGTCGGGGTGTAGCTCAATGTTGGGCTAGGGGTCTGGGACGCTGTCCAACTGGATGTTGGTGTATTAGTAAGGGTGTTGGAGGATGTTGTGCTCGCAGTCGGGCTGGCCGTCATCGAAACCGTCACGGTCGCGGTCGACGAGGCCGTACCGGTGGTCGTGTTCGAGGCCGTTGGGGTGGAAGTGGCGGTCGAGCTGGGCGTGGTGGTATTGAGAGGCGTGATCGTCCCGGTGGGGCTGTTCGTCGGGCTGCTGGTAACCGTGTTCGTGGCGGTTCGAGTGGGGCTATTCGTCGCTGTGCCAGTTGCCGTATTAGTGCCTGTAGATGTGGGTGTAGGGGTATGGGTTGGTGAAAGGGTTGGAGTGTTGGTAGCGGAAGGGGTGGAGGAATTGGTAACAGTGTTGGTCGATGTCGCGGTTGATGTTGAAGAAGCCGTTGGTGTCCGGGAGGCGGTCGGGCTGTTCGTCGGTGTACTGGTGGGATAAACGGTCGTTGTTTTGGTATTCGTCGGAGAGTTGGTCGCTGAAGGGGTAGAGGTCCCAGTCATTGTCGATGTTGGGGTATTGGTCAGCGTACCGGTCGACGTATTGGTCGCAGTGCCAGTCGCCGTATTCGTGGCGGTATTGCTTTCGGTACAAGTTGCCGTATAAGAAAGCGTTTGGGTGGCTGTATTGGTTTGTGAGTTAGTCGCCGAGTTCGTTGGTGTGTTCGTGAAAGTGTTAGTCGCTGTATTCGTCGGGCTGTTGGAGGCGGTTTGGGTAGCCGTGTTCGTCTGGCTATCGGTCGCTGTATTGGTGACCGATGGGGTCGTGGTATTGGTGGCCGTGGACGTCGAGCTGTTCGTCGCCGTATTCGTCGCGGTCCTGGTCGGAGTATTGGTGAACGTTTGGGTAGAGGTGTTCGTTGTTGTGTTGGTCGAAGTGGCTGTCGGTGTGTTGGTGACCGAATAGGTCGCCGTATTGGTTTGCGAGTTCGTCGGAGTATTTGTCGCTGTTTGGGTCGCGCTGTTCGTCGCTGTGTTGCTTGGAGTTGGCGAAGGCGAAGCCGAAGCGGTAAGGGACGGCGTAGCCGTCATCGAATCCGTCGCGCTATTCGTGGCGGTATTCGTTGGGGTATTTGTCGCTGTCTGGGTCGCGCTGTTCGTGGCCGTATTCGTAGCCGATTGGGTCGCCGTATTGGTTTGCGAATTCGTCGCCGAGTTCGTCGGGGTATTTGTAGCGGTGTTAGTTGCCGTATTCGTCACGGTGTTGGTAGCCGTATTGGTCTCCGTATTAGTCGATGTATAGGTAGCGGTATTGGATGCCGTATTCGTAGCCGAATTGGTGGAAGTATTGGTCGGAGAGTTGGTCGCAGTATTGCTCGAAGTGTTTGTGCAGGTATTCGTAGCCGATTGGGTCGCCGTATTGGTTTGCGAGTTCGTCGGAGTATTTGTCGCTGTTTGGGTCGCGCTGTTCGTCGGGGTATTCGTCGCCGAATTTGTTGCAGTATTGGTAGGGGTATTGGTCGCGCTATTCGTGGCCGTATTGGTCGGGGTGAAGGTTGCGGAATTGGTCGGCGTAAAGGTCATTGTCGGACTGCATTGGCCCGATACCACGGCGCATGGCACCACCCCGGTATTGGGATCAGCCCTCCCTGCTCGTTGATCAAGCTTCCTTTGTAATAAAGGGCGTAATGAGGGTCGTCAAAATATCCGCTGGGAGTATTAGCCGCCACATCCGAACAAACCCCTACCTGCCCAGCCGGGATTCTGGCTGTACCAGGACGAGAACCCCGGCGCGAACAAGGCCGTACTGCATATCTGCAAGGCGAAATTTCCGTCGATCCAATAACCCCCGTTGGCGGGGATGGTCTGGGTATTGGGGCAGTTCACATCCATCTCCCAATTGGCGTACCGATTGGGGATGGTTGTGCAATTGGGATTGAATGCCACGGCAGTCCCGGCGATGGCCGTGGCGTTGGTGTATTGGAAAGCCCCGGTCCCGTCATAGACATTCCCGCCGAAATAACTGGGGAAACACCAGCTGGCGGCCCCCGTGTCATAAGCGAATATTTTCAGGGTCAGGTCGGACAGTTTGACCGCGGTCGTCGGATCGTTGTTCTTCACATAGAACCGGTAGACGGCGATGTTATTGGCGCAATTAATCAGCCTCATCTTCAGGTCCAGGTTGGGAGAAAGGACGCAGCCCGGGATGGGGGTCAGGGTGATGGTGGGTGAATTGGTGGGAGTGGGGGTCGTCGTCGGGGTTCTGGTCGGTGTGGAAGTTGGGTTGCAATTACCCGCCAGCAACTCCACCGCCGCCATGTCAGCGAATGCGGCGGCCGAGAGCGTGAAGGTCAATCGATTGGAAGCGGGCGCGCCCAAGGGGGCGGTATCGTCCCCTTCCGCACCGAATGCGGCGGCGGGGGCCTGGTTCCACCGGTTGTTCTGGTTCCCTCCCCTGCCGGAGACCCTGACCCCGTTGGTGTCCGTCAGGCAAAGACTGGAGATGACGCTTTTACTGGCGGTCGTGGTAAGGGTCACCGCCTGGGCCGTCGCGCTGATAGCCCCCAAGGCGGTCGTGACAGCCCCGATAGGGGTGGATGTGTTCACGCCCTGGAAAACAATGGCCCCGACATTCATGGCGGTTGCCCCCGGGGCGGCGATGGATACGGCCAGGGTGTTGGTCCCGTTCGGCGGATTCACCAGGCAATAGACCTCCACTGTTCCCCCGTTGGTCGCGTCCTGCGCGTTCAAAACCTGGGATAAGGGGGCGCCGTTGTAGGTACAGAGATTGACCGTGTCATTGGCCGCCGCCCCCTCGATGCCCACCTGGACCAACAAAAGTGTGTCGGTTCCGTTGAAGGTCAGGTTGAGGGTCGTGTTGGCGTTAGCCATGTTGACGGCTTTCGAGTTGGCGGTGATGTAGGCGATCGCGCAAGGAATGGTGGTCGAGGTGGGCGAGGGCGTGAAAGTATCCGTGCTCGTGGGCGGGGTGGTCGTGGCGGTCGGCGAGTTGGTGGCCGTTGGGGTGGCCGTAATGGTCGCGGTGGGGGCGCAGGAGAACCCGGGGTTCGTGCCAGGCAGGACGGAAGCTAAAGCCAATGTTTGCCCGGCTTGACCTGACGTGGCTCCATACGGGTCATAGACCGTATTGGTAAAGCCGTTGGAACCGCCCGTGACGAACATGGAGGGAATGTTGCTTCCGCTCGCGTTGGTCAGGACATAGCCGCCGCCACCGCCGCCGCCCGGGCCGTGCCGTTGGGATTCTCCCCCATCCTCAACGATCCAAGCGTTACCGCCATTGGCTCCCGAAGCCGAAAGAACCACATTGCCAGCGTATAGGAACTGGTCATTCGAGTAGACCACCACCGAACCTCCGCCTCCGCCCCCGCCCGCCCCGTCGTTCTCCGTATCCAGGCCCAGCGAACCATCCGCCGAGATGGTCCCTCCCCCAAAGAGATAGCCTGTCTGGATGAGGACGATGCCTCCGCCCGGACCACCCGAACTCTCGATGACACCCGCGTCGTTATAAGGACCCGGAGCGGGATTGATGTTATCCGTGTCGTTGCGGTCGCCCGAACCCCCTCCTCCGCCAAAAACGATCCGGGAGGATGTGGCGGGAAAGACGGTCCCGCCCAAACCGCCCAGGGCCGTATCGCCGTTCCAGGTGTTGCCGCCCAATCCTCCCACGCCGCCGTTGCCTCCGCCGCCGCCGCCCGCGTTCTGATTGTTGGCGGCGCAAGGGTTGTCATCATTTCCCCCTCCCCCGGCGTTGCCAGGCGCGCCGCGAGCCTTGTCCCCGCCCGGATAACCATCCAGACCGCCATTGTTCGTGTTCACCACATTGCCCATTCCCAATCGATAGGTCAGGGCCGGCAGGCCCGCGATGCCCTCGCCCTTGTAGGCGAAAAAAGCCTTGGCGGCCGAGTCCTCGTAATAATTGTTCTCCCCCGCGGCGCATCCCGCGCCCCCGGCCAGCCGTTTGGCTCCCCCGCCTTGGAACCCCAGACCGCTGGCGGAGATGACTGAGTTGTTCAGGTTCAGGACATAGCTCACATCCATGACCACCACCCCTCCGGACAGACCATTCCACGGTGTACAGCTGACCGGTCCGGTTAGGGTGACACTGTTGTACTGGGGAACTCGAATGACTTGGAATGTCCGCTGGCCCATGGTGGCTGTGGTCACAGCCGAGTCATAGGAGTTGGTCAAGGGCGAGGTAAGGGTGACCGTCCCCCCGGTCAAGGGAACGGCGTTGGCCGCGACGGCGTATTCATATAGACCTGTGTTGTTCAGTGTCAGATAGCCCGCCCCAACACCAGTCCCACTACCATAATTGATGCCGGTGGTCTGGCTGATGGCGGCGTCCTGCATCTGGATGACCAGGAGCAGGTCCTGGGCCGAGATGGCGGTGGTCGAGCCGCTGGCGGCGCCTAGAGTGATGACGGTGGTCCCAACCGCGGCGCTGGCCGTAGCGGGATAATAGGTGTTCACAACGCCCGAGATGGCCGTGGCGGTCTCTTTGCCCGGCAGGGCGCAAGCGGCTTGGACCCGCGCCACGGGCAAAAGGAACAACAGCGTCAGGAGCCATAAGTTTTTTGACTTAAATTTCAATTAAGTCCTTCTTGTTAAACCGTTTCAAGTTTGGAAAAAAATAAATCTTTAAAAAATCTTCCCCCAATGGAAGCCATCGAGGTTTCAATCAATCATTAATGGGTTAAGTGGGGATTGGACGAAAGGAGGGTCGACGTTCAACGGAAAAAACACGGTCAATATTTTCATCCAAACAAATCCCATGATCACCCTCAGTATTGATAGTCAGCGTCGTCAGGTAAATCACCGAAGAACGCGGCGACATTCTTCGGGTAGGCTTCAGCCCCAATTGCCGAGTTAATTATACCCTATGCGAATTAATAGTTTAGGGATAGGAGGATGAATTTAAAGCTATTTATACCATTAGGATTTTTGATGGTTTAACCTGAGGAAATTGGGCGAAACACCGATTGGTTTTATTGGGTTCTGAGCGTAAAGCTCAGGAAGGTGATGCGGACGGACTATGGGCGTCCTCGATGAGCATCTGGATGGTCTCCAATTCGCCCCCGTCGCACCAGATGGCCCCGCAGAGATCGTTGGAGCAGTGGTCGATGATCACCTGGGTGAGCAAGGAATGGACCCCCTTGCACATTTCGCTCTGACAAAAGGGACATTTGATGGGGGGAAAATGGTCCCTCTCGCCGAGGGGCCCAACTTGGGAATCCCTCCACACTTTCGCTTTTTTGATCTCTTCAGGCGAGAAGGTCCTTTCCTCCCGGGTGATCAGCCTTTCCAGTACCCCCGTTCTTAAAAGGTATCCCTTGCAAAAACTGCATTGCTCCACCTCGGCCCCCTCATAGGTGGTGGAAAGCATGGGAACCTTGCAACGGGGGCAAACCTCTTGGGCGACCGCCCCCTGGACCTGTTTCTGGAATAAGGGCAGTAACTCGGGGCTGTCGGAAGCCTTCACGACCTGTTGGTCTCCCGCCGGACAGACCCAGGTGGAGGGGGTCATGAACCCCATGGTCAACAATTGAAGGGGGCTATAGGGCCCGACCCACTGGTTGTTCTGGAAGGCCATGAAGGCGCCTTCATTCCCCGGCGATGAGGGATTTCCGGAGGGTTGGGCCGGAATTTTGTCCTCCTGTTCGGCCATGTTCATCATGGTCTGGGCGTCCGCCTTGGCCCAGGTCAGCAATTTTTTGAGCCGTAAGGCCGCTGGAGGATGGTCGCTGAAAAGGTTCGAGAAGAACCCTTCTTGCTCGTCCAGGTCCGACTCCTGAGGGTTCATGATGAAGACCGCGGAGAAAGCGTTGGGGATCTCGCCCCGATAGCGCCTCGAAATACGGTAAAGACTTTCCGCGAGGGAGAGGGGATCTTTGCACATCTGTACCCCGTCCGCGTCCGCCAGGTATTCCCTTTCCCGTGAGATGGCCATCCCCACCAGCTTGGTCGCCAGGTATCCCAACCCCGAGATGATCCAGAGGACCACAATGACACCGGAGACACCACCGCTGTTCCTTCTCTCCCCGTAGGTGGTGGTCCTGGTACTCCCAGCCATCATGTTACCCAGCGCCTCGTTTATCTTTTGGAAGACGATAAAAAGGAAACAGGCGGTTGTGACCAAACGGGAATCCTCGTGGATCAGGTGGGCCGCCTCATGGGCGACCACGGCCGAAAGTTCGCCGCGGGTGAGCTTGGAAAGGAGGCCCTCGGTGGCGCCGATGGCGCATTGACCCTTCCCATCCTGGATGGAAAAGGCGTTGCAGCCGGGCGTGGGAAGCACTACCGCCCGGATGCCGTGGATGCCGGTAGCGGCTTCCGCTTCCTGGACGATATTGATGAACTGGGCGTGATAGCTATCCTTTGGGTCGGCGGGTCTAGTACCGATCTCCCCGAGCATCTCATCGAGGGTCTTGTTGCGCACCACGATGAAATGGACCACCGCGATAGCCGCGGCGATGAGGCTGGTAATGAGGATAAGGAGCCCGAAATTGACCGGGTCCCGGTGGCGGTTCCAGATGCCGAACATCAAGGCCGCCGTGACCGTCATAAGGTTGGCGAAGAAAATATAGAGAACGGTCAGCAGGAAAAAGAGCAGGACCGTCGCCCGCCTTGTCCGTTCCTTGGCTTCGAAGACCGTATCCGCGGGCAGGGCGTAGAACATCGTCCCAGTCCCTTAAAACTTGACTTGGGGCGCTTCTTTTTCAGCGTCGGCTGTTTTCAGGAAATCCCTCGATTGGAACCCGAAGGGCCCGGCGATGAGGTTCGACGGGAACTGCTGGGTGACCGCGTTATAGTTGGCCACCACGTCGTTGTAATGGCCCCTGACGTAGGCGATCTTGTTCTCGGTGGAGGTCAATTCTTCCTGGAGCTGCTTGGCGTTCTCGTTGGATTTAAGGGTGGGATAATTCTCCCAGACCGCCATCAGCTTGCCCAGGCATCCGGTGATCTCGTTCTCCGCCTTCATGCGGTCGCCCATGTTGGAGGCTCCCATGGCGTTGGCCCGGGCCTGCATGACCTGGGTGAGGGTCCCCTTCTCGAACTCCATCACGCCCTTGACCGTTTCCACCAGGTTGGGGATGAGGTCATGGCGCCGTTTCAGCTGAACGTCGATCTGGGACCAGGAGTTATCCACTTCCACCCGGTACCGGACCAGGGAGTTGTAGACCGAGACGAAATAAAGGGAGACCAGAAGGAGAACTCCGAGGATGAACAACAGGACGACCAGCGCGATTCCCATGGCCATTGAACGCTCCTTTTTCGATAAGTGATGGGGTTAGTATAAGGACGGGACAGGAACCTGGACAGGGCGAAAAATCACGTTCTTTTGGCCAAGGTCGAGGCGCTGGTTCGACCGTAACAAGGTTCTTGATGAAAAGAGCCTTTATTCTTGACAGTTATTGACGCCTTCTTTATTCTTCTATCCTTTTCAACGCCCTGGTGGTCACCCACCTCTCATATCCAACCCAGTACCGGAGGATCGCATGGCCGCTTCCAAGAAAAAAGCTTCCAAGAAAAAGTCTCCTAAAAAAGTGAAAAAAGCCCAAGCTCGTCCCGCCGCTAAAACCGCCGCCAAGAAAAACCAGTCCTTCAAACCGGTCAAGCGTAAAGTCCGTATCGATCCGGCCTACGTGCCCCTCTTGATGAAACTCCAGGACCGCCGCAACGAGATCACCGGCCAGGTAAATCATTTGGAGATGGACCTGCGGGAAGAGATCGCGGACAACCAGAATATTCCCGGCGACATGGCCGACCATGGTTCGGGCGAGTTGAGCCAGCACCTTTCGGTCACCCTCATGGAGAACGACCGCACGGAGCTGGAGCGCATTGAGAAGGCCATCTCCCGCATCGAGGACCGTACCTATGGCCAGTGCGAGATTTGCGAGAAGCCCATTCCCATGGCCCGTTTGAAAGCCATCCCCTGGGCGACCAAATGCATCACCTGCCAAAGCCGTTCAGAAGGCGCATAACCCTTATTTCCCCAAACCCGTCGGCCTTTCAGGTTGACGGGGCTTGCCCCCCTCGATAGCATTAACTTTATGATTCGCTCCTATTTCTTTTCGTTCCTATTTTTATCCACGGTTATTGTGTTCGTTCTTCCCAACCCCTGTTGGGCCAGGCGTCACCATCCGACCGTCACCCCCACCGATACCCCGACCCCCGCTGATACTCCCACGTTCACACCCACTCCCCAGCCCCTCTCCTGGACAGGAGAGAAATTCTATACCTTTGACGCCATGTGGGGTTCCAAGGGAAGCGGTTTGGACCAACTGAGCGATCCCGAAGGGGTCCAGATTGGGTCCGACGGAAAGATGGTCATCGCCGACGCGGGCAATAACCGGATCCTGATCTGGAACGAGGACGGAAAACCCCTGACTGCCTACGGCGCCTTTGGAACGAACGCGGTGTGGCGCAATCCACCCCAGTTCAATCATCCCTCCGGTCTCTACGTCGACTCTTCCAAGAATATATTCGTGGCCGACACCTTGAATCACCGGGTGGTCGTGCTGGATGAACATGGCCTGGTGGTCTCCAGTTGGGGCAGCCAAGGGGTCACGAACGGCCTATTCAACATGCCCCGGGGCATCGTCAAGGACCATTACGGGAATATCTGGGTACTGGATACGGGCAACTCCCGAATTCAGAATTTCAGCAGGCTCGGGATCTTCCAATTCGCCTGGGGTCTCTATGGGTCCGATCCGGGCCTTTTGAACCTTCCCATCGGCATAGCCCTGAATTTCATCGACCAGGCCATCATCGCGGACACGGGGAATTTCCGGCTCCAGGTTTTCAACGATCAATCCTCCGCCACAACGAACACCGCGCCCGTCACGGTGGAAGGTTGGTATGGCGAGGGCCCCTGCCAGTTCAAGGAACCAGCCGGTGTGGTCATCACCCACACCGGCCCCATCGCGGTGGTGGATGGACTGACCGGTCGGGTGGAGTTCTTCAATAATCGTTTCGAGTTCATCGGCCAATGGCGGGCAAAGGATGATATCCTTAACCAATCCTATGCTCCGCACTTTCGGGGAATCGCCTGCGACTCCCAGGACCGCCTTTATGTCACCGATATCCATAACAATGCCATTATCCGTTCTCGTTTGATCAAGGCCCGGGCCGACCAAGCCACCCCGACCCCTCCCGTCCCGACGCCCACCCCGGTCGATACCAACCCTTACGGGGGAGTGGGATATCCCATCCGTTGACCCGCATTCTGTAGCGCCCTTCCTTTAGCTATGTTAAACTTCCACTTTCTCGCGGGGTCCAGGCTCTGGATCGGTTCGACCCGGCCCCAAGCCGACCATTTTCGGATCAACTCATAAGGACGATATACATGCGAAAACCCCTTTCCATCGTGACCGGCGGGGCCGGTTTTGTCGGTTCCCATCTTTGCGACTTCCTCATCGAGCAGGGTCATCAGGTCATCTGCGTGGACAATCTCATCACGGGCAAGATGGAGAACATCGCCCACCTGAGACGCAATCCCAAGTTTCGCTTCATCAAGCACGATGTCATCAAGAAACTTCCCCGTTTCTTGAGCAACATCACCCGGGGGTTCCCCCGTTTTTTCCCCAACGCCGATTATGTGTTCCATCTGGCCTCGCCCGCCTCACCGGTGGGTTACATGAAGAATTCCATCCAGACCATCCTGGTCAATTCCATGGGAAGCCTCCAGTTGTTGGAATATTGCCGCAAACGCCACACCAAGTTCCTTTTCGCCTCGACCTCGGAGGTCTACGGCAATCCCCAGGTCCATCCCCAGACCGAGTCCTACTGGGGACATGTGAATTCTTTCGGCCCCCGGTCCTGCTATGACGAGAGCAAGCGGCTGGGCGAGGCCCTAGTCTACGAGTACATCGACAAGTTCGACGTGGACGCGCGCATCATCCGCATCTTCAACACCTATGGCCCCCGGCTGAACGAGAACGATGGACGGGTCGTGTCCAATCTGATCAACCAGGCCTTGCGAGGCGAGTCACTAACCCTGTATGGGGACGGCTCCCAGACCCGAAGTTTCTGCTACGTCTCGGACCTGGTCCGGGGCATCTGGGCGGCCATTTCCACTGAGGGTACCAAGGGCGGGGTCTTCAATCTGGGCAATCCCCAGGAAACCACCATCCGTGATTTCGCCAAACTGGTCCTTCAATTGTGCGGCTCCAAGGGGGCCAAGCTCATTCTCCAGCCCCTTCCTCAGGACGATCCCATCCGCCGTAAACCGGATATTTCCAAGGCAAAAGCCAAACTTCATTGGGAACCCAAGGTACCGTTAAAAGAGGGTTTGGGTCACACCATTGATTATTACCGCGGTAGAATATAGATTCACTGCACCAGTCATCGACCTTCGAACGGGGAGTACGAGAGATCCATGAGAACCGCCATCCTTTATCCGCCCTTCCGTAAGGACGGCGAACTGCCGCTCCTCACCCAGAACCGCCATCTGAAATTCTCCAAGACCCTCGAAGTCCGAATCTTTCCCCTGGTCCCAGGGCATCTGGCCACCAATCTGAAACACCTGGGCCACGAGGTCCTCTGGCTGGACGGCATCAACCGCCGCATGAGTGACGAGGAATTCGAGAAACAACTGGACGACTTCAAACCCGAGATCGTTTTCCTGGAGACCAAGGCCCCGGTCGTCAAACGCCATTGGAGGTACATCGCCGAACTCAACGCCCGATACCCCGGCATGAAGACGGTCCTGATGGGCGACCACGTCACCTATTTCCCTGAGGAATCCATCCTCAACTCCTCGGTCGATTACGTCATGACCGGAGGGGATTACGACATCGTGGGACGCAACCTGGTCGAGCACCTGTCGGGGCGCGCCGCTTTGGGCCCCGGTGTCTGGCGCCGCGACGCGTCGGGCAAGCCCGTGACCACCGGCCCCCACAAGCTGGAGGAGGCCCTGGACTCCCTTCCCTTCATCGACCGGGTCCTCACCCGTTTCCAGGACTACGGAGAGGCCTATCTGCTGAAACCCACCGCCTATATCCTGACCGGCCGCGGCTGCGGAGCCTCTTCCGCTTCCCCCGGCGGCGTGGGGGTCTGTACCTTCTGTATCTGGCAGCACGCCCTCTGGGGCAAGACCGCACGCCTTCGCTCCCCCGCCAACGTGGCCGAGGAAATGGAGATCTGCATCAACCAGCACAAGGTCTGGGAGTTCTTCGACGACAATGAGTCCGGCCCCATCTACAACATCGAATGGCTGAGGGAATTCCACAAGGAACTCCAGGCCCGAAAACTGCTGGGCCGTTTCCAGTTCTCCTCCAACTGCCGGGCCGACACCCTCAATGAGGAAGTGGTGGATCTGTTGGTGAAATGCGGCTGGCGCCTATTGAAGATCGGCCTGGAATCGGGTTCGGACTACAGCATCAAGCACCTGGCAAAATGCGAGACAGTTGACCTGATCAGCCGGGGCGTGAAAATGGCCAAGGACAGGGGCCTGAAAGTGCTCCTGACCACCATGATGGGGTACCCCTGGGAGACCGAGGAGGATGTGCGCAAGACCTACGAGGTCACCAAAGAACTGCTCCTATATAAGGTACGTACTGGAGACTGCATGCAGGCCTCCGTGGTCGTAGCCTATCCCGGGTCCCCCCTCTGGCGGGAATCGGTCAACAAAGGCTGGCTTCTGGTTGGCGAGAAGGATTATGAGAACTATGATATGAGCCACCCCGATCCTGAAGTCGCCCGTCAACGCGAGCGCCTGGGCGACCAAGACGTGGAATCTGATGAAGCATCCGAAATTTATATTAGGGCAGCTGATAACCATCAGGTCCGTGAGGGAGCTGGACCTACTCTGGAGGGGACTGAAATCCCTTCTGGGACATGTTCAGGACTATGGTGATCCGCTACCGGAAAGCAAACCGACCCATGCCACACCCCAAGCCGCGCCAAGCCGTTAAGACCGAACCCAAGAACGAGGCCGCTCCCCCTCCCGCGTCCCCCCGCTGGAAAGTCATGGTGGCGGTGGCCATCCTGGTCATCGTGGGTCTCACGACCATCCTCTGGAGCTCGGGCTTTTTCAAGAATCTCATGGCCGGTCCCAAGACCCCATTACCCCGCCAGGTCGCGGGAGTGAGCCTAGGGATGTCCATGGACCAGGTTTTCCAGGTCTATCCCGCCGCCAAGAAAGCCCTGCGGCCCTACAACGATGACCCCCTTTTCAAGATCGCTTCCCTGAAAGCCGGGAAAGACCTGTCCGAAACCACCACTTTGGACCTGGTATTTTTCAAGGACCGTCTTTACTTCGCCTCGGCCATGTGGGAGGCTGATAAGGCGAAGGTCATCCCCATTGATCAATGGGTCAATGACTACAGGCGCTGGGACAAGGCCAAACAAGGGGACCAGGAAGCCCTGGCGCCCCAGGTCAATTTGAAGGAATGGCACTTCACCGACGGACCGACCGAAATGGTCCTGAGGGACCTGAACTATCCCGACCACATCCAACGCTGGCAGGATATCCGGGACTCTTCCAGCCCCGAGGCCCAGGCCGCTTTCGCCAAATACCGCCTGGAAACGGGCGGATGAAAAAAGCTTGAACCACAGGGACACTGAGACACAGAGAAGAACAAAAATTTAAGACTTTTTCAAAGCTGTGGCTCTGTGGTGAAATTTTTGTACTTCTGTTCAATGGGGAGATGTGAAGAGTGAAACTCAAAGTCCTGTTGGTCAACCCGCCCCGAGTCAATGACCTGCCTGTGGTGCGCGAGGAGCGATTCGAGCATCGGGATGTGGGTTCGGTCTATCCCCCCCTTTCCATCCTCCAGGGCGCCGCTTCCCTGCGTCAGGCCGGTTTCGACGTCAAGATCATCGACGCCAACGGCTTCGACCTTCGGTTGGAACATATCGGCCGGCTCATGAGCGAATGGGAACCCCATCTGGTCGTCATCCGCATGGCCTTCGACTGCCAGGAAGAGGACCTGAAGGTCCTTCAGTTGGCCAAGGCCACCAACCCCGATTGCGTCACGGTCGTCCGGAACAAGATCATCGGCGAAGTGCCCTGGTTCCTCGAGCAGATCGCCCGGCGTCCCGAAGTGGACCTGTACCTGATGGGCGAACTGGACTCCATCTTGCCGTCCCTGGCCCAAGCCCTGGAATCGAACCTGACCCAGAACGGTGTCATGCCGAAGAAATCCTCCGATTGGTTCGCCGGCGTGGCGGGCCTGGCCTACCAAAGCGAGAAAGCCGGGTTCCAAAAGACCCCGCCCGCCCCTTTGATGAACGTGGAGGTGGCTCCCTTCCCGGCCTACGACCTGCTGCCCTCCATTGAGCCCTATCACACTGGCGTCTTCCAGGACACCTTCGCCATGATCCAAACTTCCCGGGGCTGTCCCTTCGGTTGCACCTTCTGCGCCTATGCCCTGGAGAAATTCCGTCCCCGTCCCCATCAGGCCGTGGTGGAGGAATTGAAATGGCTCAAGACCCAGTTCGGGGTCAAGCACGTGCTCTTTTTCGACGACGTCCTGTCCCTCAACACCGGGCGGGTCGGCGACATGGCCGACACCCTCACCCGGGAGAACGTGGGCATCGAGTGGGTCTGCTGTACCAGGGCCAACCTGGTGGATACGGACACCCTGAAACGGATGTACCGGGCTGGCTGCCGGGAACTGGCGGTCGGTATCGAGAGCGGCTCCGAGAAGATCCTGAAAGACATCAACAAGGGTGTGACCAAGCAGGAGATCGCGGCCTGCGCCGATTCCTGCCGCGAGTCAGGGGTCCTCTTTTACGGTATGACCATCTGCGGATTGCCGGGAGAGACCGAGGAAACCTGGCACGAGACCATCAATTTCATCAAGGACATCGACCCTTACTACACCCAATTCTGCTTCTCCACACCCTTCCCCAACACCGACATGTATGGTTGGTATGAAAAGAACCATTACCTGCAACACAAGGATTGGTCGAAATATTCCCCCCTGGCCCCCGTTCCGGTCGTCCGCACAGAGACTTTGACCTCCCAGGACCTGGTGCGCCTGCGTCGGGAAGCCTATAAGAAAGTGCTCTTCCGCCCCAAGTACTTGCTCTCCAAGAATCCGCCTGAACGACCCGTTTTGGACCCTTCGGGGCGCCTGGGAAGTAGGCAAGCGCGGCGCCGCCGTCCTCACCGGCCACGACGTCCGTTAACCAACCCATTTAAATCTTCCTTTTATCCAACCGAAATCCCTGTTTGCCCAATCCAATCCTCTTCCGATATCATGTACCCACATGCGACCAACCCAGGCTTCAACTTCCCTTAAGATCCTCGTCTTCTCGGCCAAAGGTTCCGGGACAGGCTGCGCCTTGCGGGCCTTCTATATAGCCGAGGCTTTCCGCAAGCGGGGTCACCAGGTCAAGTTCGTAAAGCCTATCCCCTCCCTGCCATTCTGGTTCGACATGGTCCTTTCCAAGCCCTATTACTTTTTCATTTCCCTCTTTGCTCGTTCCCAGGCAACCATCGCGGTCAAACCCTACCCCACCCTGGTCCCAGCCCTGTGGGTCCAGCGCCTCAAGGGGGCCAAGATCGTCTTCGACGTGGACGACCTGGATTACGCTTATAGCCACGGCTGGTTCCAAAAATTACACCTTTGGCTTCAGAAACCCTGGCCCAACTGGGCCGACCTGGTCACCTATCACAACCCAAAACTGAAAGAACCCATCCAGGAAGTGTTCAGCGTTCCCCCGGCCAAAATGGTTTCCATGCCCCAGGGCGTGGACCTGGACATCTTCAACCCCAAGGCGGACCTGACCCAACTTCCCCCAGCCGCTGTTTCCCTCCTCCAGGACAAACAAGGGGGACCCATCCTGACCTTCACCGCCCATTTGAACGTGGCCTGCGACCTGGAGCCCCTCCTGAACGCCTTCCAAATGGTCCTGAAGTCCGTCCCCAAGGCCCAGCTCCTCATCGCGGGCGGGGGACCGGACGAGAAGCGGTTCAAGCGGATCGCCTCCGGCCTGGGCATCGCCTCTTCCACCCATTTCACCGGCCTTCTGACCCCCCACCAGGTCGCCGCCTGCTTGAGGATCAGCGAACTGTCACTCGTCTATTACGGTGAATCCCCCGCCAACGAACACAGGGCTTCCATGAAACTGCGGGAATCCCTCGCCTGCGGCCGCAAAGTGGTAGCGACCGACATGGGGGACAAATCCGAATGGAAAAACGCGGTCTTTTTATCCCAACCTTCCCCCGAGGCCTTTTCCAAGGTCGTTTTGACCGCCTTGCGAAGAGGAAAATCCCCTAAGGAGGGGGAAAAACTGGTAAAAAAGTGGGACTGGAAAAACTGCGTGGCTAAACTTGAAAAGGAACTCCTCCTCCCATGAAACGCTTGAGCCCCTTCGCTTTTCTGATCGGTCTGGCCCTGTTCATCCTGCTTTTGAAGATGGTGGACCTCCATCAGACCATGACCCTTTTGCGGGCGATCAACCCCTACTGGCTGGCGGCCGCTCTTTTGCTTCTCATCCCGGAAATATTCCTCAAGAGCCTGCGTCTCAAGACCATGGCCTCCCATTTCCACTCACCCCTGAAACTGAAGGACGCGATCTGGACCTATATGTCCGGCCAGCCTCTTTCCACCTTCACCCCCGCCAAGCTCGGTGATGTGGCCAGGGTCTTCGGCTTGAGCCGTTTGGGACACTTGTCCATCACCACCGCCTTCTCCGTTCATGTGGCGGATAAGGTCTATGACCTCATGGCCCTGGGGCTCCTGGCTTCCATCGGCCTGATCGACCTGGTGATCCAATCCCAGAACCAGACCCCCGCCATCGCGGCCTTGCTGGGTATCCTCCTGGGCATCCTATTGATGGCCCTCATCCTCCATCCCAATTGGATGAGGTCCGTTCTGAAACCCTTGCTCCTCACGCTCGCCCCCAAGGACCTGACCTCCCGGATCCAGACCCACGGCCATGAGTTTTACCACCACCTGCAGGAACTCTTCAAACCCGCGGGAAGGGTGATGCGACCGGCCCTTTATTCCCTCCTAGCCTGGGAAGTGGCCCTACTACGCGCCTATTTCTGCGTGCTGGCCTTGGGTTTTCCCATCTCTTACGGCTCGGTGGTACTCCTGTTGCCGGCAGTGATTATGGTAGAATTCCTTCCCATTTCCATCATGGGATTCGGGACTCGGGAGGCGGCCTTGTTCATTTTCTTCTCTTCCAGTTTGGTCGCGAAATCGGCCCTCCTTTCCTTCTCGTTCTTGATGGGCCTGACCGGGCCTATCGCCTTTTTCATCCTGGGCATCCCGGCCGCCATGCATCTGAGCGATCTATTGGGCAGGAAAACCACATGAAAAAACTCACCTACAGCGTCGTCATCGCCCTGGATCGAACGGACAAGGAATTGACGGTCCTGAAAGGTCTTTGCGATCTGCCCAAAGAGGAAAGACCCAGGGAGATCTTCGCCTGCGTGGGACGCAATCCCTCCCTGCAAAGGAACCTGGGAGTGGGACAATGCTCCTCGGACGTGGTGTATTTTCTCGACGATGACAGTTATGTCATTCCCGGCACGAGCCGGGAATTGCTATCCCATTTCGACGACACCCGGACCGTCGTCTCCGGTGGGCCCAACCTGGTGCCGCCCAACGCCACTTCCTTCGAAAAATCCGTCAGCTCGGTGTTGGCCTCCTGGTTGGGAAGTTTCAAGGTCCGCAACCGCTACGCGGCCATTGGGTCCGTCAAGGAAGCCACCGAGAAAGACCTCATCCTTTGCAACATGATGGTGCGCCGGAAAGCCTTCCTAAAAGAGGGCGGATTCCGCATCGATCTTTTCCCCAATGAGGAGAACGAGTTCTTGAACCGGCTCCTGCACATGGGCTACCGCTTGGTCTATGATCCCAGAGGCGCCATTTATCGTTCCCGACGCAAGAGCCTGCAGGCCTTTTGTTACCAGGGCTTCCGGTACGGCCGGGGCAGGGCCAGGCAGATCAAGGTGTATCCCTGCCTGTCCGACTTGGTCCACCTGATCCCTCTTTTCTTCCTGCTCTATTTGCTTTCCTTAGGGCTGCCCTGGATCGTGGACCTATCCCGCTTTCCTTTGTTGTCCATAATGAAGACCATCTGGTGGTGGTGCCCTTTCATGATGTTCGCGGCCTTGTCCCTGGGCACCGGCATTTCCTCCGCGTCCTGGCACAGAAGGGCTATGGATTCGATCAAGGTGCCTATCCTTATCTTCTTAAGGCATTTCTTTTATGGCCTTGGTCTCATCGCCGGTTTCGTCATGCCCATTCCCGTACCACCCAAGGAAGTCAGGGTCTTCAAGGTCCTTTTAAGCAAAGACTCCCATCGTTTGGTACCCATGAAACTTAAACACTCAAGGAACGGAAAGTTGGACTGAATGGAAGAGACCTCCAGTCATAAAGTTCGGTATTCCCTGCTTCTATATATAGGCCTGGCCCTGGTGGCCTTTTTCCCTTGTCTGGTCATGAACCAAGCCTATTTCGCCAACGACCTTTTGAATTATTACGCCCATTCCCGATTCATCCTCCAGCAGCAGCTTGCCCATGGGCATTTTCCCCTCTGGAACCCCTATTACCTCGGCGGTCAGCCCTTTTTCGCCGATCCCAACACCATGGCCTGCTATCCCCTGAACTATCTCACGCTCCTTTTCCCCATTCCCTATGGTTTGGGAGTCTTCTTCTTCCTTCACATGGTCCTGGCCGCCTTCGGCATGCATTTGTGGCTCCGATCCCTTCGGATCCATGAGACCGCCTGCCGGATAGGCGCCCTGGTTTTCGCCCTTTCCGGGACTTTCTGGTGGGAAATGATCCATCCCCCCATCCTGGCGGTCTACGCCTGGCTTCCCTGGCTGATGCTGTGTCTGGAGCGTCTATCCCAGCGATTGAGCTTAGGTTGGGCGTTCCTGTCGGGGCTCTGCTTCGCCGTGATCTTCTGTTGCGGGAACTTCCAGTCCACCACCATCGCCCTTTACTCGGCTTTGGCCTACTTCTTCTTCCGTATCCTCTTCAAGGAAGAAACGCGCGCGCCAGGCGCCCCAACCCCCTTCCCCTGGAAAAGACTTTTAGCCGTCCTCTTTTTCGTGATCTGGGGAAGCCTTCCTCTTTTCACGCATCTTATCCCGGCCAACGAATTTTCCGAATACACCAATCGCCGCGACCCGGCCCAGACGTATGAGAAATTCAACGCCCAGTTCTCCTTGACCCCCGCCTCGACCTATGAATTCATCCTTCCAAACCTTGGGGTCCCGGATGGTCAAACCATCGAGTACGCCATCCAGCAGATCACCGACAACGTCAATATCAGCAATGACTTCGAGGGAGCTTTCGGGTACATGGGCGTCTGGATACCCGTATTGTTTTTCCTGGCCTTTCGACGGAAAGAAAGGAAGTTCCTGTGGTTCCTGTGCGGGGTCGGCGCCCTTTCGATCATGACCGCCTGGGGGAGATGGGTTCCCCTCCACCAGATGCTCTGCGTTATCCTTCCGGGTGTGAACCTGAGCCGGGCGCCTTTCCGCTTCATGCAGGCCTATATCCTTTTCGGAACAGTGTTGGCGGCTTACGGTTATCAGATGTTGGAAAGACTGTTCCAGGAAAAGACCGGGCGAAACACCTGGGTTTTGGTCGCCGGGGTCTACGCCTTGGTCTTGTTCATCCTATGCGCTCTCAAGCCCGCGCAGACCTGGCATGAAATGCTGGGCCTTTTATTGGGCGCGGCCGGCTTGGCGCTCTGGGGTTTCACCGATTCCTGGAAAAAAATGGGTGCCTGGTTCTTTCAAGCGGCCCTGATCCTCCCCTTGCTTCTATGCGGCTGGGGGGATTTCAGTACGGGCCCGGTTTCTAATTTCGACTATGGCAATAATTTCCCGTTGATCACCGAACTGAAAGCGAACGCCCAAGGCTGCCGTTACTATTTCGATAACAGTGTCACCTATCCGGTGAGGATGAACGGCCGGGACTATCAATGGCTCTTTCCACAGGATATGCCGATGGATTTCGGCGTGAGGGACTGCGCCGGTTACAATCCCATCTTCCTCAAGAGACCCTCCGAACTGAAAAAACTGCCGGAAAAGACCTACCTGAACCTGATGGCGGTCAAGGGATTGATATTCGGGAAAGACGTGGGCAACTCCCCGGTCTTCAACAAGAAGATGTCCGGGGCCTATTATGATTACGAACCGGTCCATCCGGGAAATTACATCAACGCTCCCTATCTATTTCAGGTCGTGACCGATCCCCAGCAGGACCTTCAGATCATGTCCAATCCCGATTTTGATCCTTCCGCCCAAGCCATCCTGACCGCCCCTCCCTCGCCTCATGTCCTTTCCCATCTCCCAGGCAAAAAAGCCGACCTACAGTACGATGTCCTTAGGGATGAGATGGATGATCAATTGTTCAAAGTGCGATTGGACCTGAACAGTTTGGTGACCTTTTCCGAGATCGCTTTCCCGGGATGGCAAGCCTTTTTGGATGGGAAGCCCGCCGACCTGATGACGTCCAACCACGTCTTCCGAACCCTTTTCATCCCGGCGGGGGAGCACCAGGTGGAATTCCGTTTTATCCCCTGGTGGTTCAAACCCCTTTTGATCCTCCTGGCGGTCTGGTGCTTTTCCGCCGTTCTTTTAGGGATTTTCCTTTGGACCCGCCGGGAAACAAAAACCCTTGACCCGCTCCCTGCCCATTAATACAAAGGCGCCCCTGAGCCTTCCGGGGATGGTCACCCGCGACCTTCTGCTTTTCGGATTCGTCACCCTCCTGGCCCTTTCCCCCTGCCTGTTCTTCGGCCTGGTTTATATTTCCGATGACCTTTTGAATTTCTACATCCCCACCCGTCTTTTCCTGAGGGAACAGCTCCTCCAGGGTCATTTCCCCCTCTGGAACCCCTATCTTTTCGGGGGCCAGCCATTTTTTTCCGATCCCAACGCGATGATGGTCTATCCCCTCAATTACCTGACCCTCCTTTTCCCGGTCGGTTACGGTCTGGGCGTTTTCTATTTCCTGCACATGGTCCTGGCCGCGGCCGGGATGAACCTTTGGCTCAAGTCCCTGGGTCTTTCCCCGAACGCCAGCCGGATCGGGGCGCTGACCTTTTCCCTTTCCGGTTTTTGGGGGTGGGAATCGATCCATCTCACCGTCCTGGCCGCTTACGCCTGGTGGCCCTGGCTCATGTTCTGCCTGGATCGCCTTTCCCGACGATGGTCCCCCACTGGGCTTTTCTGTCGGGTCTTTGTTTCGCCATGATCTTCTGCTGTGGGCATTTCCAGTCGGTCACGATCATCCTCTATACCTCCCTGGCCTATGGGATCCTCCGGACGGTCTTTGACCGGCGGGAGCGGATCGCAAGATCCCAATCTGTTTTCCCGTGGGAAAAATTACCGCTCCTCCTTCTCTTCATGGTCTGGGGAGCCCTGCCCCTGCTTTCCCATCTTATCCCGGCCCTGGAGTTCCTCAAGCGTTCCAACCGTTCTGGCGCCGGGCTGACCTATGACAACTTCAACGGGATCTTTTCCGTCAACCCGGGGACCCTCTATCAGCTCCTGTTCCCCTCTTGGGGTTTGTCCCAAGGGCAAAGCCTGGAGTCCGCCTTTCTGGCCATCACCGACCAAGTCCACCTCGGAAACGATTTCCTGGCCGCTGCCGGTTACGCCGGTGTCTGGCTGCCTTTCCTCATTTGGGCGGCCTTCCAGGGAAAGGAAAAAAAGATCCCTGGTTTCTTCCTGGGTGCCGCTCTTCTGGCCATCCTGGCCTCCTGGGGCAGGAACTTCCCCCTTCATCGGGCGCTTTGCGCTTTGCTTCCGGGATTTTCCCTCAGCCGGGGCCCTTATCGGTTCCTGGAGCTTTACGTCCTGGCGGCCTGCGTCCTGGCGGCCTATGGCTATCAATCCCTCGAGGGTATCCTCCGCCGTCGTCCTGGTCCGTGGGCCGTCGTCGGGACCCTTTACGCGGTCGGTCTTTCGATCCCAGCGTTCCTTCGTCCGGAAAACAACTGGCGTGAAATTCTAGGCCTCTCGTTTGGCCTGATCGGCCTTTCCCTCCTCCGCTGGGGCGGGTCCAAATGGGAAAAACACGGGTTGACCCTCATCCAAGGCGCTCTCATCCTGCCATTGCTTCTGGGCCTCTGGTGGAACTACACCCCCGTACCAGCTTCCAACCTTGATTTTAGCGCCCGTTTTCCAGCCCTCACTTACGCGGGTCAACAGGCCAAGGACCGTCGTTACTATTTCGACACGGGGCTGACCTATCCCCTCCAGCCCGCGGGAGAGGCCCGGCCCTTTCCGCAGGACTCGGCCATGGCGCTGGGCATCCGGAATTGCGGCGGGTACCAACCCCTGCTCCTCTCGAATTACTCGGACCTGACCCTGCTCCCCAAGGCCACCTATCTAAAAACCATGGCTGTTCACGGTCTCATATTCGCCAAGGACCTGGGCGTAGCGTCGGAGTTCACTCACCGGACCTTCGGGACGGATTGTTTATATGAATTCATCCAGGCCCCCTCTTACGTCAAGGCTCCCTATCAGGTCCGTATGGGTCTGGATGGGGTCGAGGACCTACAGGCGATGGCCCGTCCCGATTTCGATCCGGAGGTCCAGGCCATATCCAAAGACCATCTCCCCGGGGACCTTCTCTCCCGGCTTACCGGACAACGGGCCCATTTAAGCTACCAGTTCCTGGAGAAAGGGACGGATGAACAGCGTTTCAAGATCGGCCTGGACAAGGATAACCTGTTGGTCTTTTCCGAGATCACCTATCCCGGTTGGAAAGCCTTTCTGGACGGAAGGCCCGTCGACCTCCTGACGGCGGACCATGCCTTTCGGGCGCTTTTCGTTCCCGCCGGGGAACATCAGGTGGAATTCCGTTTTTCCCCCTGGTGGGTTTCCCCGCTTCTTTTCTTAATGGCGGCTTGGATTCTTTCAGTTATCCTCTATGGGACGGTCCTTGTGATCCAACGGAGGAGATTTACCATTGAGACGAACAAGCGCTCCTAAGAAACCTCTTCCTAACCCCTTCTTGGGAAATGACCTTCCCTTTCTCGGACTCTACCTCATCCTGGCTTTCCTGGCCTTTTCTCCCTGTTTATTGATGGGCCAGGCTTATTTCGACAATGACCTGCTGGCCCAATTCGGGCCCTGGAGAGCCTTTCTCAAGGACCGGTTGGCCTCGGGCCATCTTCCCCTCTGGAACCCCTACGGATTGGGCGGCCAACCTTTCTTCGCCGACCTTCAGAACATGATGGTCTACCCGTTGAATTGGCTCACCCTTCCTTTCTCCGTACCTTTCGGCCTGAGCCTATTCTTCTTTCTTCACGCCTTCCTGTCCGCTATCGGCATGCATCTTTGGATGGGGTCCCTCGGTCTTTCCAGGCCGGCTTCCTGCGTGGGCGCGCTCCTATTCGCTTTCTCCAATTTTTTCTGGCTGGAGATCATCCACCCTCCGGTCATCGCGGCTTACGCGTGGCTTCCCTGGTTATTTTGGTCCTTGGAAAAACTGGCTCAAAGTCTCCGGCCCCGCCAGGCCTTCCTGGCAGGCTTGATTTTCACCATGCTCTTTTTGTGCGGTAGTTTCCAGGTCACGGTGGGCGCCTTCTACGGGGGCTTGGCCTATTTCCTGTTCAGGAACCGGAACAAATTAGCCCTTTCCTCCCGGCTTCGGATCGACCCGGAAAAGATCGGCTCCTGCCTCTTATTGATCTTCGCATTCGTATGGGGCCTGCTCCCCATCCTGGTACAGCTGATCCCCACGCTGGAATTCTCCGCCCTCTGCGACCGGCGGGCGCCCGGTCAAACCTACGAACAGCTCAACGCCAGCTGGGGCCTCCATCCGCTGACGCTTTATCAGTTCCTTTTTCCCCGGTTCACCCTTCCGATAGGCCAATCCATGGCCGAGGCCATCCAATACCGTAACGGCCCGGAGAACCTCACCACTAATTTCCTCTCTAATTACGGCTACCTGGGTATCTGGATCCCCTTCCTGCTTTATTGGGCTTTCCGGGGAAAAAAGAATGGGACTCTCATCTTCCTGTTGGTCCTCTCCCTGGGAACCCTGTGCCTTTGCATGGGCAAGTCCCTGCCCCTACACCGCTGGTGTTATGAGTTTCTCCCAGGTTTCTCCCTCATTCGTGTCCCTTATCGTTTTCTCTTTCTATATGCGCTTGGGATATCCACCCTCGCCGCCTTTGGTTTCGATAAGTGGATTTCGTTCAACGATCCCAGCGGAACGTTTACGCGCCGTCTCATTCCGCCCTTGGTCTATGCTTTGGTTCTTTATATGGCCGCGCTGGTCCATCCGTCCCAAAATTGGCGTGAATTAGTCGCTTTAGGACTTGGTCTCCTCGCTTTATTCCTTTTCTCGTCGGACATTCCGGAAAGGAAATGGGGCATCCCCTTGTTCCAGCTGGCCCTGATACTCCCCTTGTTTTTGAACGGCCTGGCCGATTTCGTTCCCGGACCGGCCGTTAATTTTGAGTTCGCCAAGAACTCAAAGGCATTGGGAGAGATAGAAAAACAGGTTCGACCCTACCGGGTCATCTTCGACAATTCCCATATGGGCTATCCCCTACGGGTCGGGGGAAAGGAATACATCCTGAACTACCCCCAAAACGCCTCCTGCGTCCTGGGTATCAAGAATTTCGGCGGCTACAATCCCCTTATTTTGAACGCCAAGAACGATCTCAAGACCTTTTCCATCCCTTCCATCGTCCGGCTGGGGGCCGTCCGCGGGATCATCTCGGGCGAGGATCACGGACCCATTCCCGATTTTAAACTCACGCCCTATCCGCCTTATTTCCTCTACGAATATCAAAAACCTCTCCTCTACGCTTTCGCGCCGGAAAACATCGAGGTCATCCAGGATAAGAACGAAAGGTTAAATAAATTGGCCAGCTCGGATTTTGACCCTTATCACCTGGCCGTACTTTCCGATCCCCTGCCCGAAACCGTGATGAAAACGCTTCCCGGAGGGCCCTCCCATCTTCAATATCGGATCGACCAGGATGATCCGGAACTTCAAAAATTCACCCTCCAAGTGGATCGAACCAGCCTGGTGGTCTTTGCCGAGGCGCTTTTCCCAGGCTGGAAAGCCCAGGTGGATGGAAAATCCGCCGACCTGATCACTGCCGATCATTTGCTTCGTTCTATGATCCTGCCCTCGGGGGCCCATCAGGTGGTATTCCAGTTCCGACCTTCCTGGTTCTCTCCCCTCTTCCTGGGATTGGCCCTATGGTTAGTGATGACGTTGGGATGGTTATTCCGATCCTATCGGAGGTCATCGTGAGATCATTCCTGCTGGCCAGCCTGAAGAACGCCGCCCTGGCCGTCAGCGGCCATGGATTGGGGCGGGTCAAATTCATCCGTGCCACCTATGAGTTCTTCTTTAAAGCCTTTAAACCCAACCGGACAAGGGTCCAGGGCCACTGGATGTGGTTGGATGAGAAAGACACCCTGGAGCTCGCCACCCGGGAGATCTATGAGCCCATGGAAACGGCTTTCCTGAAAAAGAACCTGGCCGCCGGACAAACCTTCCTGGATATCGGGGCCAACATCGGCTATTACACCCTGCTGGCCGCCCGGCAGGTCGGCCCCAAGGGAAAGGTCATCGCCTTCGAACCTGACCCGGATAATTTCGGCCTGTTGAAAAAGAACGTACAGGAGAACGGCTACACCTATGTCCGTCTCGTGCAGAAAGCCGTCTCGGATAGGGCTATCAGGTCCCGTCTTTTCCTGAGCGAATCCAACAAGGGCGACCACCGGATCTTCGATTCCAAGGACGGAAGACCATCCATCCCCATCTCCTCCATTCGATTGGACGCTTTCCTCAAACGGATGGACAGGAAAGTCCATTTCATTAAAATGGACATCCAGGGCGCGGAATCCAAGGCCCTGGCTGGCATGACCTCGTTGATCCGAAAGAACGAACGCCTCATCCTGGTGACCGAGTTCTGTCCGGCTGGGTTGAAAAGGGCGGGGGCCAGCGCTCAAAAGTATTTCCTGGCCTTGAAAAGGCTTGGTTTCAGGGTTTTTGAGGTGTCCGAGGCGCAAAAAAAGGTATTCCCGGCCGATTTAAGTGATATTTTAAGACGCTGCACGCTGGATAACGATGGTTACACCAATCTGGCCTGCTTGAAGAAAATTTCTCCCAAGGTTTGAACCCAATGCTGACCCAAAACCAATTCGTGCGCTCCCACGGCCTGGGCAACGATTATCTCGTCATGGACCCTGCCCAGTTGACCTTCCAGCTTTCCCCCGTGAACATCCAGAGCATCTGCAACCGCAACAAAGGGGTGGGGTCCGACGGCATCCTGGTCCTGGAGCCTTCCGACAGCGCCCTGGTGAAACTCCGCATCTTCAATCCCGACGGCAGCGAGGCGGAGAAAAGCGGCAATGGGCTCCGGATCTTCTGCAAGTTCCTTTTCGAGCACGGCTATACGGACAAGACCCTTTTCGACATCCAGACCGCTGGCGGTAATGTCCGGGGTCAACTGCACATGGTGCTGGGAAAAGCCGTGGCCGTGACGGTGGAAATGGGAAAAGCCAGTTTCGATTCCCGAACCATTCCCGTCACCGGGTTCCAGGGCGAGGTGGTGGAGAAAGAGCTGGTCCTCCGGGGGATCGGCGAGAAACTGAACATCACCTGTGTCTCCATCGGGAACCCGCATTGCGTGGTCTTTTTCAACGACCTGGACCTGGCCGACCGGGAGATCCGCCGTCTCGGTCCCCTGCTGGAGCGCCACCCCCAATTCCCCAACCGGACCAATGTCCAGTTCGCCCGGGTGGACAACGAGCGTGAAGTCACCATCCGCATCTGGGAAAGGGGTGCGGGTTACACCATGGCTTCCGGTTCCTCCTCCTGCGCCGTTGCCGCCGCCTGCGTCAAGACCGGCCGTACTTCCGGCACGCTCACGGTCCACATGCCGGGCGGGGACCTATCCTTGAAGGTAAGCGACCAGTTCGACCTGACCATGCGGGGCCCGGTGGAGGAAGTCTGTGTCGGGACCCTTTCAGGAGAATTGCTCCAATTCCTTGAAAAAAATTCCCCTAAAAAAGACTGACCCCGCCATCGGGTCCGCGACCCGTTCCTGGTTGGAACGGGATTCGACCGCCCTTTTGGTCCTGGTCATCTCATTCGTTCTTTTCTTCAAGGATTGGGCCCACCCCCTTTCCCGTATCTTCCTCTCCCTGGATATGTCCGTTCTCTACTACCCGCTCTTCCAATGGGTCCATCAGGACCTTGCCCTGGGTCGGCTCCCCCTCATCACCGACCTGGCCTACCACGGGGCGCCGGTAGCCGCGATCTCCATGGCGGGTGTTCTTTCCCCGGCCCTTTGGCTGTTCCAGGCCTTTTCCACTTCCCCTTTAGGTTTCAATATGCAATTCCTCGCGCCCCTTTTCCTGTTCCTCCTGGGAAGTTATTGTTTAGGACGGCATCTGAACCTTTCCCCCAGCGCCAGCCTGTTGCTTGCCTTCCTCTGGACCTTCAATGGCCAGAGAATGGCCCAATTGGATCACCTGAACGTGGCCTGGGCCTGCGCTTTCTTCCCCTGGGCCTTTATTTGCCTGAGCCTTTACGTGGAACGGGAAAGTCTTCTTTGGCTGGTCCTGGCCTGCCTTCTCTGGGGCCTGGGACTTTTATCGGGGCATCCGCAGATCGTATTCTTGGAAGGCCTCTTCTTCTTGTTTTGGGCGCTTTTTTCCCCCTATCCTGGTTCCAAGAAAAGAAAACTGCTATCTGTCGCCGGATTGAGTCTGGGGACCGGCCTGGTCGCCTCTCCCCTGATCCTGTTCGTGGGTGAGAATCTTTCCATGGATGGCTTCCATTTCCACTGGAGCGATCTGGACCGTTATTACCATTCCTGGACGCCCTTGAACGTCATCACCCTGATCTTTCCCTGGTTCTTCGGAAAGGTCCAATTCGACCGAATGGGCGATGATTACTGGTGGCAATATCAATTCATCGAGATGCAGGTCGCCTTTTCGATCGTCGGACTATTCTTCATCCTC
>CAWHOE010000037.1:0-14810 GCA_963830915.1 candidate division FCPU426 bacterium | reverse complement strand
CGCGGCAACAGTTTACGCACAGGACATGCCGCCCCTGCCAGCCCTTCCCGGCGACCAAACTGCCGCAACCAATCCTAGCGCCATGCCCCCCTTGCCAAGTAACACGACCGCTCAAGCCCCAGCGGCCGGACCAGCCTTGCCTGCCTTACCGGACCAAAGCGCGCAACCTGCCGCTGCCGGAGCAGCGCCTGCCATGCCGCCCTTGCCAGACCAAAGCACTCAGCCAGCAGCCGCCGCCGGAGCTGCGCCAGCCATGCCACCCTTGCCGGATCAAAACGCCCAACCAGCTGCCTCTGGAGCCGCGCCCGCTATGCCTCCTTTGCCCGACCAGGGACAAGTAGCTCCGCCGCCCGCTAACAACGCGGCAGCCGCCCAGCCGGCCATGCCGCCTTTGCCAGGAGCGCCTGGAACCGCGGCCCCTGCCGCTGACGCGACCCAACCTCCCCCGACCAATACCTTGCCCGCCATGTCCACGCCAGCGGTTGAAACCACACCTACTGAAGCAGCTCCCGCGGAGAAAAAAGAAGTCGCTCATAAATGGCATCCGCCCGTTCCTCAGCCCAACGTCATTTTCGGCGGATGGGTCAAGTCCAAGGGTGGGAACGAAACATCCCGATTGGCCTGGGTTTCCCAACAAGTGCTCAACGGCCTGGATCGCAAGGGCTACAAAATGACCAAAGAAGAGGGACTTTATCCAGGAGAGAAAGGCGTTCAATGGCGCCGCTTCTCATTCAAAGCCCCGAAGAGCAAAATGCTGGTGCAGGTCTACGTCCGCCAATCAGGCAAAAAAGTCTGGTTGAGGGTGGGACCGGATGAGCCGCCAGCGGGACAACCCATGTCGTTCGTTCATAAATTGAGGGCCGAGGATCTGAAGGCCCTGGCCATCCTCAAAACGAAGTTAAAAGGCCGCATCGCCCCGCACCAATATGTGGCGGTTTGGGAAGCCAACTTCAAGCGTCCCGCGGAGACCGCTGACGAATAGCGGGTCGGGGAATGTTCAAGCACACCCTTTCGTATTTCCTTTTCGGTATAGGTATAGCCGGGCTGTTATTTTCCGTTATTCGGACCTATTACCTTCTCTGGAAGTCTAAAAAAGAAAGGGATGACAGGGTTCGTTTCAAGTCAGGTTCGTCCATCGATTCGTCGGTAAAAGAAGACTGATCCAAGCCTCTCTATAACAACATTGACCGGAGGATGTAATGGCGATTCGTAAGGAAGCGGCGCATACCGACTTTTTAAGGGAAGTCAGCCTATTCGACGGGATGCAGGACAAGGTCCTAAGCCAGATCTTCAAATTAGGCAGGGTCGAGAATTTCAAGGCGGGCGATATCATCATCCAGGAAGGGCAGGTAGGCGGGACCCTTCATATCATGATCACTGGCCGGGCCGAGGTCTTGAAGATGGGCAAGGAGCCGGGTTCCAAACCCAAGTACCTGGCCGACCTGACCCGCGGTTCCATTTTCGGTGAAATGAGCGTATTCGACGAGGCCCCCTATTCGGCCACGGTCAAATGTCGGGAGGATGGTTCGGTCCATATCATCAAGGGCGAGGATTTCAAAAAATTCCTCAAGAAGAATCCCGAAGCGGCCTATGAGATCTTCTGCACTTTGGTGAGCTTGATCTCCAGCCGTCTGCGCCGGACCAACCTGGCTTTGAGTCTTTTGGAGTTCAATTAAAAAAGTTCTGTTCATTCGCCCCAAAGACCTTGGGATATTTCCTGCATTACAAACTCGCCCTTAAAATCACTTAAAACACTATATTTTGTAGTGCGATTAATTTTGACATCTACCGGTTGGAATGATACATTCTCAAAGAAATACGTGACTTGTTAAGTTCTTACGTTTTCGACCGCTTTCTACACCTTTCCAACGCCCTCCAAAGCGAAGTCTTTCCATCACCATTTGGAGAAGCTTTTGTACCTTAAAAAACTAGAAATCCACGGCTTTAAATCCTTCGCCGAAAAAACCGAACTCTATTTCGAACCTGGCATCACGGCGGTCGTAGGCCCGAACGGCTGCGGCAAGACCAACGTTTCGGACAGCATCCGCTGGGTCATGGGCGAGCAATCGGCCAAGGGATTGAGAGCGTCCGAAATGACCGATGTCATCTTCAATGGCACCGACGTTCGCAAGGCCGCCAGCATGGCCGAGGTGACCCTGACCCTTTCCAACGAGGACAAGGCCCTGGCCCTGGAGTTCAACGAAGTCTCCATCACCCGACGGGTCTACCGCTCGGGTGAGTCCGAATACCTCATCAACAAGACCGTCGCCAGGCTCAAGGATGTCCGGGAACTCTTCATGGGCACGGGCCTTGGCATCAGCGCCTACTCCATCATGGAGCAGGGCAAGATGGACCAGATCGTCACCTCCAAGCCGGTCGAGCGCCGGGCCCTCTTCGAGGAAGCCGCCGGCATCACCAAGTACAAGTCGCGCAAGGTCGAGGCCCTGCGCAAGCTGGAAGCCACCGAGCAGAACCTGGTGCGCATCGCCGACATCACCGCCGAGCTCAAGCGGCAGATCTCCACCCTGGAACGCCAGGCCAAGCAGGCCGAGAAGTACCGCAAGTTCAAGGAGGACCTGGGCAAACTGCAGGTCCAGATCCATTTGGACAAGGCCGTCAAACTGAAGAACAAACTGAAGGACCTGCACCAAAAGATGGACCAGGTGCGGGAACGCCTGGACGAGGCGCAGGCCGAGACCCGACGGATGGAGCAGGAAGAGAAACACCAAAGGGCCATCCTGGCCGAGATAGAGGAAGAGTTGGGACGGGTGCGGGAGCAGGCCTACAAGGTGTCCAGCGAGGCCGAGGTGACCCAGGGCCGGATGGACGGGGCCAGGCGCCACAAGGGCATGCTGGCGGACCAAAAACAACGAAACGACCAGCAGGCCATCGAGTCCTTGGCCCGTATCGAACAGCTCAAGATCTGGATAGCCGAGCGTCTGCAGTCCATCCAGAACAAGGAATCCCAAAGGCAGGAAAAGAACCAGAAGCTGGCGGAACATAAAGAAAGACTGGCGGCGCTGGAAGGCGACCTGTCGGCCCGTAATCAGGACCTGGAGAACAAGAACGTCGCGGCGGTGGACCTGGTGACCAAGGCGGCCCAGATGAGGGCCGACCTGGATTCGCTCAAGAGCCAGGACGAGGAAACCTCCCGCAGGGTCCTGGACCTAATGGAGGAATTGAACAGGATCAAGAACGAGCGCCAAGGCGCCGAGGACAAGCTGGCCGCCGACCGGGAAGGCAAACAAAAAGCCCAGGCCGAGGAAGCCCAGGCCGACGAGACCATCCTGGGATGCCAGACCTCCCTTTCGCAGATCGAGGGACAGATCGAGGAGACCAACGAGTCCCTCAAGCGTTTGAACAATACCTTCTCCGAAGCCCGCTCCCGGTTCGGCGTGCTGGAAGAATTGCAGAACAAGCTCACCGGTTATGACTCGGGCGTCAAGACGGTGCTCCAGGCAAAACTTAACGAGCCCCTGATGTGGCAGGAAGTTCGGGGCGTGGTCGGCGACCTGATCTCGGTGGAACAGGCCCATGAAAGCGCCGTGGAGAACCTGCTGGGGAGCCAACTACAATCCCTCGTCGTCGAGAACCGCGCGGTGGCCACCAAGGTCATCGACCTGTTGAAGTCCGAGGGACAGGGCAAAGTATCCCTTTTGATCCTGGATGAGCTGGCGAACCGGGAAGCCTTCCAAGTCCCGCCCCAGGTCTTGACCGAAGCCGGCGCGGAAGGGACCGTCCAATCCTTCCTGAAATACGAACCCTCTGTGGAACCGGTCGTCCGCTACCTTTTGGGCGAGGATATCCTGGCGCAGGATTGGTCCGCGGCCGAAAGGTTGAGCGGGCAATATCCGCGTCTTCGTTTCGTGACCAAGGACGGGGACCGCATCGGGCCCCAGGGAGTCTGGAAGGCCGGATCGGCCGCCTCCGGCGTGTCCCTCTTGGGACGCCATAGGGAAATGACCGAATTGTCCGACCACATGAAGGCTTTGGAAGCCGAGCTCCAGCAATCCGAGGATAAGATCTCCGAACTGAAAAAGTCCCGGAAAGACACGGAAGACGCTGTTTTGGCCGCCGAAGGCCGCCGCCAGCAGTTGAAGATCGATCTGGCCGAACTGGAAAAAGAGATCTCCCAGCAAGAGGCCACCTTGGAACGCCTGGGCGCCGAAAGCGCCAGGGTCGAGAAGGAAAAGACCGACCTGGAGAACCACTGGAACGCCGACAAGAGCCGGGTGGGCGAACTGGCCCGCCTTCTGTCCCAAAGCGAGCAGGCCCAGCAATTGACCCAGGAAGAGATCCAGGAAGCCCGCAGGGTCCTGCAAGCCCTGCAGACCCAGAGGGAAGAGACCGCTAAGCAGGTCATGCAGGTGGAGATGGAACTGTCCTCCCTGGACGAGATGGCCGCCCGTTCGAAGGAAGAAGCCGACCGCTACCAGTCCGAGCAGGACCAGCTGACCCAATCGGTCGCCCAGAAAAAAGAGGAAAATGAGAGGCTGGAGAAGGAAGAACAGCAGTTATCCCTGGACCTGACCGATCTGGAAGTCAAGGCCGGGACCCTTTCCCAGGACCGGCTGGAAGCGGACAAAAAGGTCCAGGCGGTGGTCGAGAAGAGGGAAGGGATCGCGTCCGAGACCGAGGCCAAGGTCGAGAAAGTGCACCAAGCCCGGGGCAAGTTCGAGGAAGTCCAGAAGGAATACCACGCGTTCGAGGTCCAGGAGGCCCAGATCAACGTGGAGAACCGCAACATCGAGGAGAAGCTCCAGGTGGAATACAAGGTCGACCTGGACAACCCGCCCGTGGCCTTGACCGAGGATTTCGACGGCGAAGCCGCCGAGAAGGAAAGCATCGAGTTGAAGGCGAAGATCGACCGGCTGGGCCTGGTCAACATGGTCGCCATGGAAGAGTACGACGAGCTGTCCCAGCGCTACCAGTTCCTTTCCGAACAGCAGGAAGACCTGCTGAAAGCCAAGGCCGACCTGGAAGCGGCCATCAACAAGATCAACTTGACCTCCAAGGAACTCTTCACCTCCACCTTCACCACCGTGCAGGAGAATTTCAAGGATATCTTCCAAAGGCTTTTCGAGGGAGGACGGGCCGAACTGATCCTCATCGACGAGGGGGATGTGTTGGAATCGGGCATCGAGATCGTGGCCCGGCCCCCGGGCAAGCGTTTCAATCCGTTTCCTTGTTGTCGGGCGGAGAGAAAGCCCTGACAGCCATCGCCCTTTTGTTCGCGCTTTTCATGGTAAAGCCCAGCCCCTTCTGTCTGCTGGACGAGATCGACGCGCCGCTTGACGATGTGAACGTCGGGCGTTTCACCCATCTTTTGAAGGAATTCAGCAAGAGGACCCAGTTCGTCATGATCACCCACAACAAGGTCAGTATGGAGACCGGCGATATCATCTACGGGGTGACCATGCAGGAGTCGGGAATATCCAAGGTCATCTCCACCAAGTTCAAGGAGAACCGGGCTGAAGAAACCACGGTTTCTTGATCCGCCGGATCCTTTCCTGGGCAGAAAAATCCTTCCAACGTCTTTTCTGGTCGTCCGTCCTGGTTTTTTTAAGCAAACTTCCTGACGCAAATACCAATCCTTCCGCTTATCGATCCATCCTGGTCTTGAGACCGGACCGCTTGGGCGATTTTGTCCTGTCCCTGCAGGCGATGAGGAACCTGGAGACCCAGGCCGGGCCTAACTGCCGTTTGACCATCGTGGCGGGGAAACGCAACGCGCCTTTCGCCAAATTCTTTTTTCCCAAAGCCCGCGTGAAGGTTTTCCATAACCATCTTCTGGGCCGTCTCTTCCTTTGGGTCGACCTTTTGGCGGGATGTTACGACGCCGTGGTCGACTTCCACTCCTATCCATTTTCCACTTCCTCCGCCCTGATGGCGGTCGCTTCCCGAAGTCCCCGCCGGGTGGGCTTCTGGGATGAGGCATGGGCCAAGGAACTTTCCCGTCAGGTCTTCAACTGGGGCGTGAGCCCAAAGGCTGAGAAGGTCCATGAGAGCGCCAAGAGCCTGGCCCTGGCGGCCAGGGTGTTCCCTGGGACGAAGTTGGAAAAAAGATCATTCAAGCCGCCATCCGCCCCGGCCCCTATTGAAACCGAAGTCAGCGGGTTCTATAAGGAAATGGGCGTCCAAGGGAAAGACCTGGTGGTGGGCCTTCATCCGACCCTGGGGAAAAAGGACAACCGCTGGGAACCGGACCGCTACGTTGAACTGGCGGGATTATTGGGCAAGAAGAAGGTCAAGCTGGTGGTGGTCCACGGACTGGGCGAGGAGAGGGAACTGGAGGATTTCAAAAGATCCAGCCGGAACATTCAGGGGTTGGTTTATTTACCCTCTTCCGACCTTCTAACCATCCTGGAAGCGGCCAAACGATTTTCCCTCTTGGTCTGCGGGGATAGCGGTATCATGCACGCCTGTGCCCTGGTCACCAGGGTCTTCGCCATCTTCGGGCCCAGCGATCCAAGCCGTTGGGGCCCCTTGCCGGTCCATCGCAACCGGGTCTTTCGAGGCCGTGACCACCGATGCGATTCGGTGAAACCGTACGAGATCGCCAGGGCAGTTTCCCTCGCGGTCCGGCCAGGAACGGATTGAACCATGGGATTTTTCGACCAGATCAAGAACGGATTGAGGAAGTCCGCGGAAAAATTGACGGAGAACCTGGGTTCCCTTCTCCATAAAGGAACCCCCTTGTCGGGGGAATCGGCCAAGGCCTGGGAAGAACACCTGATCTCCGCGGATTTGGGAGTGGAAACGGCCAAGGCGGTCGTCCAGGACCTTCAGGAAAGGGTCCGACAAGAAGGTAAGAATGACCCCGAGACCTTGCGACGATGTTTGAGGGAAGCCCTCTATATAAGGCTCGCCCTGGATCCGGAACCCTGGAAACTGGCCGACCCGGCCGTTATCCTTCTGGCGGGGGTCAATGGAGCGGGAAAGACCACGACCGCCGGCAAATTAGCGGTCCGATTTTCCGGCGAGGGAAGAAAAGTGCTATTGGCGGCGGGGGATACCTTTAGGGCGGCGGCAGAAGAACAGCTGACGGAATGGGCGGGACGTGCTAAAGTAGAGATCGTTCGGGGAGCTCATGGGGCATCCCCCTCTTCGGTGGTATTTGATGCGTTAAAATCAGGGCTTTCCAACGGGTTCAATTGTTTCATCGTGGATACCGCCGGCAGACTTCATAATCGTTCGAATTTAATGGAGGAACTCCAAAAGATCGTCCGGGTTTCTGAAAAGTCGGCCCCTGGTATAAAAAAGGAAAAGTGGCTGGTTTTAGACGCCAACACGGGGCAGAATGCTTTGAATCAGGCCAGGGAATTCAACCGGGAAATGGAATTGACCGGGTTGGTCCTGACCAAGCTGGATGGGACCGCCAAGGGCGGGATGGTGGTCGCCTTATGCGATCAGTTGAAACTGCCCGTCAGGTTCATCGGGGTCGGTGAAGGGTTGGATGATCTGGTACCCTTTGATCCCAAGATGTTCG
This sequence comes from candidate division FCPU426 bacterium, assembly GCA_963830915.1. GTDB lineage: Bacteria > Oederibacteriota > Muellerivitia > Muellerivitales > Muellerivitaceae > CAWHOE01. The sequence goes on along the minus strand of CAWHOE010000037.1, from coordinate 7,321 downwards.
TGGAAGCGCTGGTAACCGAGTCCCCTCAGGGGGTTTGAGGTTTTTAGGTTGATAGATTTCCCGCGGTCCACTTGGGACAGGCGGGACGGCAAAAGATCGTTTTATTTGAAATATTCGCGGACTAATAGGGAGGGTCATTGATGGAACGTTTGGTGCTTGCCTCAAGAGCGGCTATGTCCAATACGTCTGTCACCATTGTCGACATCGAGGGCGTGTTGGATATCAACACGGTCGGGGAGTTCGAGGCCATCCTCCAGGAGTTGTTCAAGAAAAAGCAGTATAAGATCGTCCTGAACATGAAGAAGCTCACTTATATCTCCAGCGCGGGATTCGGTGTTCTCATGAGCATCATCAAGGATGTGCGCAAGAACCATGGGGACATCAAGATCGCCAACGTCAGCACGGATATTTACAAGGTATTCGATCTCCTGGAACTTCCAGGCCTCTTCCACATACTGAAGACCGAGCAAGACGCCGTCAGTGATTTTTAAACCGGCATGCCGATAGGCTCCCGCCGTTCCCATTCCTTTTACCGTTTCCTGATCCCGGCCCTTTATATCCTGGCGTCATTACTGATTTCACCACCCGCTTCCTCGGCGCGCGAGGTCCAGTTCACCATCCTTTTCACCAACGACCACCACGGCCAGTTGGACCCCCTGCAGGTCAACGACTCGACCAAGCCGGTCGGGGGCGTAACCCGCCGGATGGCCCTCATCGAGAAGATCCGCCAGGAAGCGGGACCCAAGAAGGTCATCCTGGTGGACAGCGGGGACCTGTTCACGGGCACGGCCCTTTCCTCCCTCACCAAGGGCGAGGCGGATTGCGCGGCTTACCAACTGATGCAATATGACGCCGTGGCCTTGGGCATCCATGACTTCGACTACGGCAAGAAGGCGCTGGTCGAGTTCAACAAGAAATTCCGCATACCCTGGGTGTCGGCCAATATCGTGGTGCGGGGTAATTCCCAGAATTTCATGAAGGCCTATGTCCTGCGCTACGCGGGGGTGAGGATCGGGATCATCGGCTACAGCAATCCGGAAACCCCCAGTCTGACCCGGCGGGAGAACGTCTCGGGTTTGATCTTCAATCCGGCGGGAGCGGCCGCCAAGGGGCTCCATTCCATCCTGAAGAAGGACGCGGACGTTTTCATCGCCTTGAGCCAGTTGGGACTGGATGAGGACAAGAAGTTCGCCAAGGACAACACCTTCCTGCATGTCATCGTGGGGGGCTACAGCCACACCCTTTTGACCGAGCCGGTCGTGGAGAAGAACAAGGACGGCGCCATCGCCGGTCCCATCATCGTCCAGGCCGGATCCCAGGGACTCTATCTGGGACGTTTGGACCTGACCCTGGACAGCCAAAGGGACCCCAAGACCAAGAAAGAGGAGTACTGGGTCTCGGATTATAAATACCAGTTGATCCCCATCACTTCCGATCTTCCCGAGGACCCCAAGATGACGGCCTTGTTGGAGCGATACCGGGGCCACTTGAAAGCCAAGCCCCTGGATGAAACCCTCGCGAACTTGACCGGGCCGATCCCCATGAACGACCAGGGAGACAGCTTGATGGGCCAGATCGCCGTGGACGCCATGAGGTCGGAAGGGGCCGCTCAGATCGCCTTGTTGAACAGCCACTCCATCCGGGAGGACCTGCCGGCCGGACCATTGACCCGGGAAAAACTATATGAACTTTGCCCGGTTGAGGAGGAAGTGGTGATGTTGGATTCCCCAGGTTGGGTCATCCGCAAAGCCATCGAGGCTTCCCTGGCCCAAAAAGGGAAGGGCGATTTCCTGCAGATCTCCGGCTTGAAGGTCCAGGCCGTCGATGGGACGACGGTCGTCCTGGTGGGGGACGAGAAATTGAAGGACCGCCAAAGGTATAAGGTTGCCGTGAACGACTTTTTGGCTGAGGGTGGTGATGGGTACGAATTGTTCCGGAAGATCAAATCCAAAAGGAATACGGGCTTGATCGTCAGGGACCTGCTGGAAAAATCCCTCCAAGAAAAAAAGACCATCGAACCCCAAAACCTTGAAAAACGTTGGGACTTGCCGTGACCCTTATCCACCGGGATTGGCTTTAACGGCAAAACCTTTTTGGATATAATGCCCCGCGTTCTGGCCTTGTTCTTTGCCTGAAAGATCTTTCAGATCCGTTCCAAATCATTTTCCAGGAATTCGAAATGAAACCATCCCGTTCCAAAAACCCGATCCTCATCAAGCATGTATTCCCGGAGGTGGATGGCGGTCTCTATCCCGCCAAGACCGAAGCCGACCGGGACTTCCTGGTCCAGGCCGACCTGACAACGGAAGACCCGCTCAAGGTTTCCCTCAAGTTCCGGAAGAAGGGGGAGAAGGCCTGGAAAAATTCCCCCATGAAGTCCGTGGATTGGTTCGGCTCCTTGTCCCGGTACCAACGGAGCGTTCGTTTCGGCAAGACCGGCACTTTCGAGTACACCGTTGAGGCTGTTTCCCCCGATAAACCATCCCAAACGATCGAATATGGCAAGGTTTTGGAAGTGTTCGTGGAGCCGGAAGTGGCCCGTTTCGGCGCCTGGTATGAGATCTTCCCCCGGTCCCAGGGCCAGATCCCTGGAAAGAGCGGAACTTTCAAGGATTGCGAGAACCGCCTGGACGAGATCAAGTGGATGGGTTTCGATGTCATCTACTTAGCCCCGATCCATCCGATCGGTCATACCAACCGCAAGGGTCCGAACAACACCCTTTGGGCCGGACCAGGGGACCCGGGTTGCGTTTGGTCCATCGGGGACGAGACAGGCGGGCACACCGCTATCCATCCCGAGCTGGGCACCTTGGACGACTTCCGGAAGTTCGTGAAAAAAGCGGATAAGATGGGCATCCGCATCGCCATGGACATGGCCCTGACCTGTTCCTACGACCATCCCTGGCTGAAGGAACATCCGGACTGGTTCTTCCACAATCCCGATGGGACCATCAAGTACGCCGAAAATCCCCCGAAAAAATACGAGGATACGGTCTTCCTGAATTTCTATCCGCCCGACCGGGAGAAAATGTGGGACGAACTCAAGAATATCTTCTCATTCTGGATCAAACAGGGTGTGACCATCTTCCGGATCGACAATCCCCACACCAAGCCCGATGACTTCTGGCACTGGGTCATCCCTGAATTGAAGAAGGAATGCCCCGACCTGTTCTTCCTGTCGGAAGCTTTCACCTATTACGAACGCCTGGAACTGCTGGCCAAACTGGGTTTCTCCCAGTCCTATAACTACTTCACCTGGCGCAACACGAAGAACGAGATGATCGAGTACATGGACCGTTTGACGTCCAGCTACGTGAAGGATTTCCTCCGGATGAATTTCTTCGCCAATACCCCGGACATCCTGCCGGAGATACTACAAAAAGGGGGACGGCCCGCCTTCAAGATGCGGCTGGCCCTGGCCGCCACCCTGTCGCCCGCCTACGGCATTGCCAGCAATTATGAGCTGTGCGAGAACGGCGCGAATCCCGGGGCCGAGACCTATATCAACTCGGAAAAATACGAGCTCAAGGTCTGGGATTGGGACAGGCCTGGGAACATCAAGGACTATATCTCGGTCGTCAACCGTATCCGCCATGAGAACCAAGCCCTGCATTATTTCGATAACATCCAATTCTGCCCCTCGACCAACGAGCATATCCTCGCCTTCGTCAAGACCGATCCCAGCGGGGAGAATATCCTCTTGACCACCGTTAACTTCAACTTGAGCGGCACCCAGACCTCCCGGATCACGGTGCCGGTGGAAAACTGGGGATCGGTTCGGATGAGCCTTACCTGGCGGTGGAAATGATCACCGGGAAGACCTACCAGTGGAAGGGACGGGAGAACTACGTCCTCCTCGATCCCTCCCAGGAACAGGTCCAGATATTCCGGCTGGAGCCGGGCAAGACCTTGAAACAAGGGAAGGGGCTGGTTTCGGCGCAAGCGGAGGAGAATGGGAAACTGTTCTTCGATTTCCAGGAGCAGGCGGGGAAGAAGAGCGACATCCTGGCCCGCCGCCAGATGTCCCGCCTTTACCAGGAAGTGATCGCGCCCAAGGTTTACGCCGGTCCTACTTATGACCAGGCTTACCACGCGGTGATCGATGGATTGGCCAGGAAGCGCGGCTGGGAATCCATCATCGACGCCTATATCCGTACACCGGGGCATTGAACCGGAGCTTTCCAAGCAGACGCTGGACCTAAAACCGCGAAGGGCCGGTAGCCTCGACCCCTCGCGGTTCAATTCTTCAAGGAGAAGTAACCATGAAAGTCACTTTGGTCACCAAGGAATATCCGCCTCATATCTATGGGGGAGCGGGCATCCATATCAAGTATCTATCCCAAGAGCTCATGAAACTCATGGATGTGGACGTGAGGTGTTTCGGGGAACAGGATGTCACCGAACCCCACCGCAAGGCCAAGGGCTACAAACCCTGGGAAAGCCTGAAGGACAAGCAGAAATTCTCGGCGGTCCTGGAGACCATGTCGGTGAACATGGCGTCCCTTTCGGATGATTTCGATTCGGACGTGATCCATACCCACACCTGGTACGCCCATTTCGCCGGGCTACTGGCCAAGCTCCTTTACCAGGTCCCCTTCGTCCTGACCTGCCACAGCCTGGAGCCTCTGCGCCCCTGGAAGGACCAACAGCTGGGAGCGGGAGGCTATCAACTGAGTTCCTGGATCGAGAGGATCTCCATCGAGTCAGCGGATAAGATCGTGGCCGTCTCGAAGGACATGAAAGCGGACATCCTCAAGCATTTCAACGTCCCCGAGGACAGGGTGACCGTGATCCATAACGGCATCGACCTGAACAAGTACGTCAAGACGCCCCTGAACGAAGGGCTGAAAAAAGAGTACCAGGTCCAGGATGATTTCGTCCTTTATGTGGGGAGAACGACCCCTCAAAAGGGCATCGAGCACCTGATCGACGCCGCGGACCAGATCCCCTGCCAGGTCGTCCTCTGCGCGGGCGGCGGGGACACCAAGGAGTACGAGGAATTGATGACCAAAAAGGCCAGCACCAAGAAGAATATCCTTTGGATCCGCAAGATGCTCAAGGAAGAGGAAGTCATCCAAATGTACAGCTCGGCGCGGGCTTTCATCTGCCCGTCCATTTATGAGCCTTTCGGGATTATCAACCTGGAAGCCATGGCCTGCCGGACCCCGGTCGTCGCTTCGGCGGTGGGGGGGATCCTGGAAGTGGTCGTCCCTGGCGAGACGGGTTATTTGGTGGAGCCAGGGAAACCAGCTGAGATAGCGGAGGCCGTGAAAAAATTATTGAAAGACCCAGCCATGGCGGTTCGGTATGGCGAGAACGGGCGAAAAAGGGTCGAGCAATATTTCAGCTGGACATCTATCGCGGAGAAAACCCGCGATCTCTACGCTTCACTGGTCTCAAAGAAGAAATAATATCGGTTTGGAACGGTTTCACCCTAGGGGTCTAAAACCGTTTTCGGCCCTTTAGTACCTTGATCCACGCCCCTTCCCGGTCTTCTCGAACGTCTCAAGGGAGGTCGGGAAGGGGTGACTGTTTTTAAGGCTTCTGCCTATATTCTATTGGCCCTTTGACCCGCTTGCCTTGACACCCCTGTTTTGAAACCTATAATGCCGTTTTCAATAAATAACAGCCCTTCTAAAGCCGTTTGTCGGCTCTTGTATCAAGGATAAAGGTTCCTCATGGCTCCGATCAATTGGACGAACAATCTCTTCTCCCGGAATCCGAAAACGAATGGGTCTTTGAAGAAAAAGATCCTCATCGTGGCTTCCGAGGTGTCCCCCTTCGTCAAGACCGGTGAATTGGCCGATACGGCCGGGTTTCTTCCGCCAGCTCTGATGACCCAAGGGTGCGAGGTGGCGGTGGTACTGCCCAGGTACCGGAGCATTTCGCCGGAGAAATATGGGATGAAAATGGAGGTCAAAGGCATGCCGGTTCCCATGGGAATGGGGGACCTGAACGCCGATATCCTTTCCGCGCGCCTGGGCGATACCCACGGCAAGGTCTATTTCATCAATAACGACCATTATTTCGATCGGGACGGTTTGTACGGTTCCCCCGAGGGTGATTACCAGGACAACGCTGAAAGATACGCCTTCTTTTGCCGGGCGGTCCTGGAGATGCTCAAGTCCATCCATTGGTTCCCGAACCTTATACACTTGAACGACTGGCAGACGGGGTTGTTGGGGGTCTATTTGAAGACCCTTTACCACGAGATACCCACTTACGAAAGGATCCGAACCCTTTTCACCGTTCATAATATGGCCTACCAGGGCCTATTCCCCAAATATGTGCTTCCTATGACCGGCGTGGGTTGGGAGGAATTCCAGCATGAAAAATTGGAATTTTACGACCAGGTCAATTACTTGAAAGCGGGGCTGGTCTATTCGGACGCCTTGAATACGGTTTCCGAGCGGTACGCCCAGGAGATCCAGACCGACGAATTTGGACACGGTTTGCAGGGGGTCCTACAGTCCCGGGCCAGGGACCTTTACGGGATCGTGAACGGTATCAATTACTCCGAATGGAACCCAGCTACCGATAAACAGATACCGGGACAATACACGGCCAAGAATCATCAGAAAAAGATAGAGTCCAAACTCAAACTATTGAAGGAACTGGACCTTAAGTTCGATCAACAGACCCCGGTCATCGCTCTGGTTACCGAACTGACGGACCGGAAGGGGATGGACTTGATCACCGGGATCATCCCGGAGCTTTTGGCCCTGGACGCCCAATATGTCATTTTGGGAACGGGAGAGAACCGATACCAATCCCTTTTCAAAGAAGTCCAAGATAAGAATCCGCAGAAATTCTCCGTGACCCTCAAGGATGATGACCGCTTGTCCCGGTTGTTCTTCGCCGGTAGCGACATTACTTTGGTGCCTTCCCGCACCGAACCCTGCGGCCTGGAACAGATGATCGCCATGAAGTACGGCTCCATCCCGTTGGTGCGCAAGACGGGTGGTTTATCCGATACGGTCGAGAACCTATCCCTGGACGGTAAAAAGGGAACGGGTTTCGTATTCGACAATTACCGGGGCGATGAGCTATTGGCGGCCGTCCGACGGTCGATCGAGGCTTACCACCAGCCGAAACTCTGGACCGAGCTCGTCGAGCGGGCCATGAAACAGGATTTCTCCTGGGACGCTTCGGCCAAGAAGTATTTGGAACTTTACGAGAACATCCTGAGAAAATAACCAAGGCCCAACCTTTTCCCGGGAAAAAAGAAACCCCCTAAACCTCCAACGATCGAAGGATCAAGACAATGATGGAATCTTTAAAACTTTTTTTACAGGACAAGGACGGCCGGCTCAAGGACCAA
>CAWHOE010000036.1:0-12760 GCA_963830915.1 candidate division FCPU426 bacterium | reverse complement strand
GTGCGCGGCGATCGTGGCCGCGCTGCTGTTCCTGCGGCACCGTGCGCTGCTCGGGGCGGCCGCCGCCGCGCTCGTCGCGGCGCTCCAGCCGAATCTCGCGCTCGTGCTCGGGGCCCGGCTCGGCGACCGCCGTTCCGCGATCGCGCTCGGCGGAGCGGCGGCGCTCGTCGCCGCCGGCTCGGCTCTGGAGCTGGGCCGCGGCGGCTTGGGGCGTTACCTGGCGACGCTCGCCCAGCATGCGGCGGCGGAGCGTTTCATCGCGATCCAAACGACGCCCGGCGCCGTCGCTCGCGCGCTCGGCGCCTCGCCCGCGCTCGCCGGAACGCTGGCGCTCGGCCTCGCGGCGCTCGCGCTGCTGCTCGTCACGTTGCAGTGCGCGACGCGGCGCTACGATCCGGTGGCCCGCGTCGCCGTGGCGAGCGCGGCCCTTCCGCTCGCGCTCCCGTTCGCCCACGAGCACGATTTCGCGGTCGCGTTCCTGCCGGCCGTCCTCTGCCTGCGCGCCTCGTCGGGCGCGCGCTGGCAGGCTGCCGCGTTCGCCACGCTCGCCGCGGGCGTCGATTGGCTCGGTCTGGCGCAGCGTCCGAGCGGCGTCGCGGCGACGGCCCTGCTCACGCTGGCTGCAGCCCTGGCCCTCGCCGTGCTCGCGCGCGGGCGCCTGCGCCCCTTCCATTTCGCGCCGGCCGCGACGGCGGCGCTCGTCGCGGCCGCCGGCGCTTGGGCGGCGGCGCATCCGCTGCCGACCTGGCCCGACGCGCTGCCGCCCGGTTTCCACGTCCCCGCCACGCTGGGCGCGGCCGCGACCTGGCATCTTTGTAGGACAATATTTCCAAGGTCTTCTTCCCATTCAAGACTTCTTTCAGCATAAGCCTGGGCCCAAATTTCCTCGGATAGGCTTCCCGCACGACATACTGGAATTGTTTGGATGTGGAAGGCAGTATCTCGCCGCCCGCCGAGGCGATGGCGGCCGTGGAGCCTGCGGCAGTGCTGATCCAGATGCCGCTGGACATCTGTTCCTCGATCCGATTCCCCACCTTGATCATGTAACGCGACGTTCCCGCCGGGCTGAGCGTGCTTACCAGAAGATCGTTCAAGATCAGCCATTTGGATCTCTTGCCATTGATGGAAAATTCCAGCCTCGGGACGGGAATAGCCTCGATATTTCCTTCCAGATAGTCCCGCAAAACCGTCCGAAAGGAGGCCAGAGTGCACGCGCTGAACCGAGCCACACTGCGTACCGGATCGGAATTGACCCCCATAACATGGGCTTTTCGGGTGATGTGGGAGGAATCCAACAAGGTCCCATCGCCCCCGACCGTGATGATCAACTTGAATTTTCGGTCAACATCCTTCAGGTGATGGATCTTATGCCGCAAAACCCATGTGGCCGGGATGCCCTCGGAACTCAAGATGTCCCGGATACCCTGGATTGTGCCGCTGTGCCGCTGATGGCTTCCACAAATGACATTCCAGTAGCGACCTTTCCTCAGGGGCGGCGGGAGATGTTGGGAGGCTTTGAACCGTGTATAGGCGCTTTCCTTATAAATGACCAGTATTTTTGGATCTTTCATTTTCACCCATCCGGCCCCTAGGGCCATCCTATTATTTGAAAGAGAAAAAGCCGACTCGGATCATCATCACCGCGTAGGCCGAAAGCAGAAGGGCCGCCAGTTTGGAAACGACCTTGGTTCCCGTAACTCCCATCCAGACCATGAGGGTAGCGGATTTGCGGAACACAACCCAACTGAAAAATAGATTGAGGACCAGACTCAGCGCTATTTCCCACCAAGAAAACCGGTCCCTCAATAATATAAGAGTGGCAAATACGGCCGGGCCTACCAGGAGCGGGATCCCGATGGGAACGATCCCAACCCCATTCTTATGGTTCATGAGCATCTTTTGGTCCCAAACGATGTCCCGAAGGGCCACGACCAGGACCAATAAACCTCCGGCAACCTGGAAGTCTCCTGTCTTTAATCCGATGGCCGAAAGAGCCAGTGGTCCCAAAGGAATGAAAAGTAAGCCGACCGCTCCAGCGGTCAGGATGGAACCATCCACGATCTTTCGATGGCGTTCTTTGGAAAGGTCGGAGGTCATCCCGATCAGCGCCGGAAGAACACCCAGAGGGTCCATGGCGACGAATAGAGGCAGGAAAAGGCTGAGAACGTCCGCGAAACTTTTCAGATTGTCAGACAAAGGTTGGACTCTTTACCATCCTAAATTGCAAGCACCGGCGCTGGATACATCCGCCGATGTCTGCTCATAAGCATAATAGGGCAAGGTACTATTGACGCGATATCGGAAAGTCGGTCCCGCATTGACACTTCCGGGATCGATGACCTGAACCCAGGCGTGGCCCCCCGGTAGGCTGGATAGTTTGACGCAGTACACGTCACCCGTTTCCAAAGTATAAGTTGTCGTTCTATAGGCATTTGAGGAATGAACAAAGCTTGGAGTTTTCGTTTTAGTCGGCCCACCACCACTAGTAGGTATGGGCGTTGGCGGAACATAAACAGCGTTTCTCTTGGAATTATAGGAATATGAGCTGAATCTATCATCCGAAGGAACAAAATCAAAGTTCACCAGATCCCCATTGCCAATAAAAGCCACTGTATTATTGGATTCGGTTGGGTCTTCCAGATCATAAGGACCAAACGTAGTGGCAACCATAACGTCATTATTGGAGGCAGTGGGGGTTGTTGCGGCGAAAGCCTGGGTCATCAAGAGATCGTCATTGAAGTCATAGACATAATTGGTTCCTGTCGGGATGTTAGTTAAGGTATAGCAATTTCGTGCCACCGAGCCCAATTCGATAGAAACCGAGGCCGAGGAAACCGACCCGGAAAGATCGACTGTTCCAGCGCCGACCGCCAGGGGTTGGTGGGTATCGGAATTATTCAACTGGAGAGAGACAAGCCGATCTCCCCCGGCTGGCACGTTCAGGTTCAGATTGATGTTTCCTGTATCAGAGGCAGTGCTGAAAGGTCCCACCACTCCATAAACAGGTTGCATACCATCACCCGTGATGTAATAAAGCAATTCATTGTTAGAGGCGCCAAGCAAGGAAGCTTTAAGTTCTTTCGATTGGGGGACAGTTAGGGTCAGTGCCGCGATCCGACTAGGAGCAAGGGGTTTAGATTGCTGGCAACCCCAAGCGAACAGGACCATACCCAAAAAAACCGAAAGAATCGCCGATCTTTTTTTCATATTCGCGGGCATTTTAAACCTCGCCTTCCTTAACGTATGAAAAGCCAACCATGGTTAAAAGCCTTGGGCAACCGAGTTAGCAATCTTTTTTGCAATTATATTTTTATCTCGTAATTGGTCCCTATGGTCCAATAATCATAGGTAACGTTGGTCAAATTACCATTAGCATCAGGACCGCCATTTTCATGAATGATGAAGTCATAGCCGGCGTTGATGTTCAAGGCCGAAATATCGTCCAACTTCAGACGATACGTTGGGGAAACCCCGAATAGCCAACCACCTCCATCGTATAAGGCATCGGTGGTCGAATAACCGTTTGCGAATATGTATTTTCCAACCAATCCAATATTCAGGTCCCCGAAAGCGTAGGATGGCGTGAAATACAGACGTGGGCCGTAGGAATCATGCAGCTCCGTTCCATAAAGCCCATCCGGCAATATCCTTTGAGAACTAAAATAATATTGTCCCCCTATTTCGAACGAGAAGGCCTTTGGGTCGATGAACCCATATGAAGCGTTTAGATTCGGCCCAAGTCTGAAAATATCGTTGTTGTCATTCGTCGTATCCAGGAAATAGTACCCCGACAGTCGGATAACATCTTTCTGACCATTGGAATATGGCTGTACACGGTTGAAAGCCAGGAAAATAGAATCCCCTATCCTTTGCTGTTGGCTGGGGTCCGCATTGGCTCCATAGCTGGGATTATAACTTCCGGAATAAAGGTAACCCGCCGCCGCGCCAATCTCCGAACTACCCGCGGGAATCGAAACACCATACATGGCGCTTATCCCGAATCCCCTTCCGAAATAGGTTGAATCGATGAATTCGGTTGGGATCTTTGAGACGATCTGTTTGGCTTCCCAAGTCGAGTCACCGGTCGGCAAGTTGAAACTGACATTCAGTATGCTGGGCACCGAAAAACTTTTGAATGCGAATTCCCCGCCAACGACAGAATCGGAAAGATTATTCAATTGTATGGTTTCAGAATTGCCGCTTAAGGAATCGGTATAGCTTCCCTTCCCATATATCGTTTGGCCGTAAACAGAAAAAGAAGGAGAGAACTTATAGTTTAGTGACAAGGGAGCCCAAATCTCCCACCCATTGTAAGGCTGAAGGAAATTGGAGTCCCACCCGTCGTATTGCACGCCAATGTTTAGAGTTCCGGCGCTAACAATGTTCGAGAACATCAACAACGAAATGGTCAAAATCGTTTGTCTCATTTTAGCCTCGAAAGTTTTTTTGTTTTTCATTAAGGCACCGCCTCTTGGGAACCGACTACAGCATGTACATTCACTTTCACGGAACCATTGACAGACGGATCGGTATAGCCAGTATCGCCATTAACTTTGTTCTGTCCGTTGAACTGGCCGGTAAGATCATTAAGAGCGGGATCATTGCCCGTATCACCTGTGGGATTGTGATTACCCTGAGGATTGTTTGCACTAGGTGGAATTACTAAATGCCCATCCCTATATTCCCCGCCCTGACCCGCGCCAAACTCATCGGTGTGGCCATTAGAGTTGCCGTAAACACTACCCTCTGTGACATTGATATCGACCGTATTGGTCGTAGGGTCATAACTAATGGTGAACTGCGTTCCCCGTACACCGCAGACCACACCGCCCGACTCAACCTCGAAAGTGGAGTGGGACGTGGTTAGCTTTTTGACCGAAGCGATCAAACTTCCCACCAGCAGTTTGAATCGGATCATTTTGTCCGAACTCTTCGTTTGTTGGAGTTTGTTCAACCAGAAATCGGTGTTGTGCCCGATCTTCAGCTCTGAACCGTCGAATAATTTTAGTACCGCGGTGGAATCCTTGTCCGTAACGATCCTCTCACCTTCAATCGCCCTGGTATCTTTTTGGGCGACTCGGATCTTGTGACCCTTCTGGCCCCTGACTTCCACTTTCCCATCAACAGAAGTGAAGATTGCTTCCGTCACGGCCCAAAGTTGCCCAGCAGGCAACGCCAACAACATCGCGATTAAAATGAATCGTTTCATAAGATCCCCATATCTAAGTTTGATGAAGCTTTCTCACAAGCTCGCCGCGTATTTTAACCAAAATTCAAAAAACTTGCCAAAATTCATGGTTAAATATAGACCAAATTGAATCGGGATAACCAGGGAGTTTATTGAAAAATTCCTTCAAAAGGGCCGAATTGATAAACGATATTATTTTGTTTTCATGGTGAAAACACCGTCCCAATTGGGTGGAGGCGGGTCTTTTTTGAGTTGGATACATCGTTCGGTGAATATCTTGGCCGGTCCATCGTTCGGGTCCAATTCCAAGCAGTTTTTGAAGCTCTTGATGGCGTCATCCCACCGCTGGGTCCGGTAATAGATCAGGCCTTCACGGAAAGCGTTCACTTTCATTTCTTTGGCCCCGACGGCCCTCAAACGGTGGTCCACCAGCTCATAGATACGGATAGGTTGGGTCTTTCCCTTGACCCGGATCAGGTCAAGTTCTCGGCAGAGCATGTCATTCTGGACGTGGTCAAATACAGTTTCGCTGATGATGATCTCTACGTGATATTCCTTGGTGGTACCTTCCAGACGGCTTCCCAAATTCACGGCGTCCCCGATGAGTGTGTAGTTCTTGATGGATTGGGAACCAACGAACCCAACAACCATGTTTCCGCTGTTGATCCCTATACCGATCTCCAGTTTTTCCTTGCCCTCCAAGTCCCATTTGGGGTGGAGCATAGTATGAAGCAGGTCTACCATTCCTAATGCCGTGCTGCAAGCCCGGTAAGCGTGATCTTTCTGGGTGGTTGGGGCGCCCCAGAAAGCCATGATGGCGTCCCCGATATACTTATCCAAAGTGCCCTCAGTCTGGAATATCAAATTGGTCATCTGCGTCAAGTACTCATTCAGGATGGCGACCACCTCTGGGGGAGTATGTTTCTCTGAATAGGTGGTGAATCCCCTAATATCGGAAAACATGACCGTCAGTTCCTTTTCCTCTCCTCCCAGTTCGATACCAGCCGGAAGTTTCAGGATCTCATCGACGACCTTGGGAGTGACCATGCTCTGGAACATCTGCTTCATGTAACGGCTATGGCGGACTTCCGTGCGGAATTTATAAGTGGTCAGGACCAGGAATGTCAGGGTCATTGACAGAATGGGATAGGTTACATTGATGATCACGTTCCCGAAAATAAAAGCCAAACAGGCGACAACAATATAACCAGCAAACAAAAGTACGAAGCAAACAGTTCCCCAAAAGGGTGACAAACGTGGTACCAGGTACCAAATGAGCATTCCCAATACAACAATGAGAAGTAGGAACCAATAATTGGGAGCCAAGGTCATGAATTTATCGGCCACAATATTCTCGATAATGTTGGCGTGTATCTCCACACCAGGATTGGCCTTATTGAAAGGAGTGGGACGCAAGTCAAAAAGTCCGTCGGCGGTTGCCCCGATAAGTACAGCGGCGTCTTTGAAAACATCCGACGCGACACGGTTGTTCAACACATCGGTCGCTGAGACGGTTTGGAATGTCCCACGGGGCCCGCAGTAATTGATGAAAGCCAACCCATTATCAAGGATAGGAATTTTTCTCCCCGCCACTTCCACATGGTCCGCGATATAAACTTTGATTGGTTTTTTATCATCCAATAGATATCGAGCTACCTGAACTGATAAATGAGGGATCAGTTTGCCTTGATAAGCCATTACAGTTGGGTAATAACGGAATATTCCATCCGGGTCTTGGAAAAAACGGATATGCCCAGAATCCTCCACATTATTTTGAAGGTCCGGGATCGAAACCACGAGCGACTGGGCCGTTGGAAAAACATCGCTAAACCCTCCAAAAAGTGTAGCCTCGGTCGTATGTAAGGCATCGAAGTTGGGTATACGCCCATCCTTCTCATCGTTCAATGGCACGATAGGCAAAAATACATTATTAGTTTCTTTGAGGGCTTCCGCGAATTCCTTGTCGCCATTCTGGGTTTGCTGGAATTTTTTGATATCCGCCAGGACGTTTTCTCGTATCTTACCGACCGACTTAGTGGATCCTTGGATGGATGCGTTCAAGACCGTCTGCAATTGACCCAACATCTTTTCTTGGGTACGTTCAGGCTCTGAGAAAAATACGTCATAAAGGACACATTTGGCTCCCAGAGCTTTGAGCTGACGTACCAATTGGGCATGGGTCGCGCGAGGCCAAGGCCATTGTCCTACTTCCCTCAGACTTTTTTCATCCACGGCCAATATACGAACCGGCGCTTCAGGCAAACGGGTTCCTCGGACACTGAAACGAAAATCGATGGTCTTATTTTCGAGATCCTGGAAAAATCGGACGTTGGCGAAATCCGAGAAACATAGGATAAGGGAAATGGTCGCTGTCATCCAAAAGGCGGTGGACTTGTGGTAATGGACCTTGATCTCTTTGGCTTGGGTTTCTGGCATGAAGGCATTCTAAACGGACTTAACCCTTGAGGCAAAGGATTTTGCCTCAGCTGGACGCGCTTCGATATCGCATTAGTCCCCTTTGCCAGATCCAGATTGAAAAGGCGAAGAAGGACAACCCGATGGCTAAGCCATAGAAAACCCAACCATTCTCCAGCTTATGGATAAGTATCCCTGCCGGGAAATTCGAAACGATGAGCATCGGCATGAGGGTCATTAGGAGTCGGCGCATTAGCCAGGGGTAGATTTCCCCCGGGTAACGGGAAAATTGGCCAAATTGCCAGTACAACTCCAAAAGGTTGTTGGACCGCCCAATCCAAAAAGTCCAAACAGAGAGGACGAAAAGGATGGAATAGTAAATCAGGATACTATTGATGATCAATGCGGCGAACAAAACCGCCCCACCCAAACTGACCGAAATCCCAAGTTTGCCCATAGCGAAAAGGATGATGACTAAACCAATGGTACTGTTCCCGATGGACGCGTAATCGGTGTATCGAATGGATACCAGGAACTGGGTATTGATGGGTTTGATCAGGTTGAAATCCAGGTCCCCTTGGCGGATCTGGTCGGTCAAACGAACGCAATTGTCGTAAAAAAAGCCCTCGAAAAGCTGAGTGATGACATGGTTGGTCCCCATCAAGACGACCATGTCCCATTTGCTCCAACCGGCGATATCACCGGTCTGCCCGTACATGACCTGGATATAGATGAACTGCATCACGAGCCACATCATTTCCGTGAAAAGCCGCACGAGGAAATTGGCCTTGAACTGCATCTCCCGCACCAGACAATTCCTCATCATGAGGCCGGTCAGTTTCAGGTATCGGACCAGTGTCTTCACGGATCAGCCTCCCACAGCCGAATAACGTTTCAGACCCATTTTCCACATGACCTGGGTGATCACATAAAAAATCCCGATCCATAAGAAACCTATACCCAACACTTGAAACAGATGATCCTGAGGAACTTTCCCCATCAGGATCACACAAGGCCAGTAACCCTCGTACCCAAATGGCGAGAACTGCAGAACTGGTTGCAGAACTCGGGGCAACAAATTCAGGGGTATCAGATGGCCTGACATGAAGAATTCGATCATCATGACCACGAACAGGAAAGTGGATATCTCCAAGAACCAAAAGGCCAAGGTCCCAATCATGAAACAAAAAAACATGCCTATGGAGAAAGCGATGAAGAGCGAGACCACGAAGGCGGCCCATTCCCAAACTGTGGGTATGTGACTGAAATAGTGCCTCAGCAGGTAAAAAATGGGCGGGAATGTAAAAAGAGCCACATACCAGAAAACCAATTTGTGAGCCAACCGATACATGGTCTGATACCCGAAATAATCGATGGGCTTGATGAGATAACGGTTCAAAAGTCCGTCCTTGATATCTTTGCTGATGTCTCCCATGGTCCCGGGCACGCTGGAAAAACCTCTCGCGATATACATGAAGGCGTAATAGGCCACCATATCCTCGTAACTCATCCCTTGGATGGAAGGACTGGCTCCTCCCGCTTTGCGGGCCTGGTAGACGGCGTACCAAAGAAAAATGGTGGTCACTAGCGGCAGGAACCGAAAAACCGCTCCGAATACATAATTTGCCCGATAGACCATATCTTCCTGGGTGCGGGTGCTGAGAATGACCCAATACTTATGAAATGGCGCCCGAGGGATTATTACCGTCGGTGAATTTTCTGAATTTATCATTTAATAAGCCTCGTTGTGACGTCCGGAATCAATCGGGTTTGGTTCCCTTGAATACCTTCTCGATGACTTCCTCGATCGGCACTTCCTCGATATTGATGTCGTCCACGTCAAACTGGTTCAAAAGCTCATTGGAGACCTTCTTCACATTATCCCGAAGCACCTTCAAGATCGACTTGACCTTGCTATGTTCCAGTATCTCGCCCATTCCCATCAGTTGGGCTCTATCCACTCCCCCATTCTTGAAAGTCACGGAGATCAACTTGGACTGGGAAAATTGTTCCACCACAGCATCCAAACGACCGTCGAAGATTTTCTTCCCATGATTGATGACCACCACCCGGTCGCAAAGAGCCTGGATATCGTTCATATAGTGACTGGTCAGAAGGATGGTGGTTTTAGTGCGGCGGTTGTAGTCCTTGATGAATTCACGGATGTTCTTTTGCGCAACCACATCCAACCCGATAGTGGGTTCATCCAGGAGCAGGACCCTGGGCCGATGAAGGAGGGACGCGATCAACTCGAATTTCATCCGTTCACCCAAGGAAAGTTCCCTAACCATGATCCCTAAAAGCTGCTTTACCTGGAGAAGTTCGGTCATTTCATCCAAAACTTTTTTATAGGCATCGTCGGTCACCCCATAGATCTCTTTATTGAGATAAAGGGATTCCTGGGCCGGCAAGTCCCACCAAAGCTGATTTTTTTGTCCCATGACCAGGGCGAACTGCCGTCGGTATTCGTTCTTACGTTCCCAAGGCGTGAATCCCAAAACCCGGGCGGTTCCGATCGTGGGATAAAGTATCCCGGAAAGCATCTTCAAGGTCGTAGTCTTGCCTGCTCCGTTGGGCCCTAAAAAACCAACTAATTCTCCCTCTTCAATGGTGAAGGAAACATCGTCCACTGCCCGGACCTGGGTGTATTGCCGATTGAAGAGTCCCATCACGGCCCCGCCCAATCCCGGCAGACGTTTTTGGGTACGGTAGATCTTGGAAAGTTTCTCCACTTCGATGATCGCCATGGGTTTGGTATTCCTTACTTATTGATTCTGTTGGCTGGGTGGTTATCATAGGGACCCTGTTTCTTTTTTCCAAGACGATGCTTTAAATATCAAATAAACAGAAAGTAACCATGGCAAATCCGAACACACCCAGAATTCTCAAAGAGTTGAAAGATCTCTATCCAAACACCCGTTGTTTTCTTCACTATAAAACCCCATTTCAACTGCTTTGTTCAGTCATCTTGTCCGCCCAATGCACCGACGAAAGGGTGAATATGGTGGCGCCTGGGTTATTCAAAGTTTTCCCAACACCCGAAAAGCTAGCCAAAGCAAAAAACAACGAGGTAGAAGCTCTCATCAAATCCACGGGTTTCTATAAGAACAAAGCCAAGAATCTCATTGGTTGCGCCCAGACCTTGTTAAGTTTATATCGCGGTAAGATGCCCAAATCCATCGAGGAAATGGTGAAGATTCCAGGGGTTGGACGCAAGACCGCCAATGTAGTTTTAGGGGAAGTTTACGGAATTTCGGAAGGTATCACGGTAGATACCCATGTCACTCGGCTGAGCAACCGCTTGGGTTGGACCAAACATCAGGATGCCGTCAAGATCGAGCGGGACTTGATGAAGTTTGTTCCAAAGGGAGAGTGGCTTTTTATCTCCCATCGTTTGATCCAGCATGGGAGAAAGGTTTGCGGCGCCCGCAAGCCCCTTTGCGGTGTTTGCGCTTTATCCCATTGGTGTCCTACGGCCTGATTTTCTATTCTTGGAGCAATAATCCTCGCACCACCAAAGGAGTGTAAAAAAATGAATAACCTCGATAAATTAGCACAACTATTGAATGAAATAAAAAAACAAAAACCCCTCGTTCACCATCTCACAAACTATGTCACGGTGAATGACTGCGCAAATATCGTACTAGCGTTGGGTGGTTCACCGGTCATGGCCGATGACGCCGGAGAGGTTTCCGAAATGGTCCGACTGGCCTCTTCCTTGGTCATCAATATCGGCACGTTGAACGAACGAACGATCCTCTCCATGTTTACAGCCGGTAAAAGCGCCAACGAATTGGGGGTTCCAGTCATCTTGGACCCGGTGGGGGCGGGGGCCACTTCACTGCGAACTAAAACCGCCGAGCGTTATCTGTCCGAGATCAAATTGGCCGTACTTCGGGGCAATATGTCGGAGATCAAGACACTCGCGGGCGCCTCAGCATTAACGAGAGGTGTGGATAGCACCGATGATTCAAACGGCGGTCAGCAATTGGCTTTCGCGCTGGCTCAAAAAAATAAATGTGTCGTAGCCATCACCGGGGCACAGGACATCATCACGGACGGTACCAGAACCGCTTTGATCGATAACGGACATCCCATCTTGGCCCATGTCACCGGAACAGGATGCATGGCAACCTCGTTGGTAGGTTGTTTTTGCGGGGTCACAAATGATCATTACTTAGCCGCTTGTGCCGGGATCATGGTCATGGGGTTGGCTGGGGAAAAAGCCCAGCAAAGGATCGGACACAATGGAGGGGTAGGAGCTTTTCGGATGGCTTTGATGGATGCCATTTTTCAGATAACACCGGAAGAAATCACAAAAGGGGGAAAATTAACCGAAGGAGGGCAAATATTATAAGTTTTTTAATCCCCAAGAAGTCCAACGAATTCATATGTCAAATCACTTATTTACGAATTCCCCGTTCTTGAATTGCGTCACGATCTTCCCATTCTTCACATTAAGATAACCAATCGAAATGTCTTTCTCATCCAGGATTACATCAAAATCCTCCTGTAATCTTTTGTTGTAACCCAAGATCGTTTTTTCGATATATCCAATCAGGCCCTGGACATTCTTTGGATCCTCCATCGTTCCGACCATTGAGACCTCGATGGTCTTTGGACCAGGTTCGTAGGTAACGACTAGGCGAATGGGTTCTTGATAATCAAACCCTACTGTCGTTTTATCCGGTCTGTTAATGTCCAATATCTGGCACTTGATGGTTAACATGGTTTGAAGATAAACCGAAACCCTCTCCCCTTTGGAAATAGGTCCCTTAGAAGCCAAAGCATCGTTCTCGCCAAAGGCTATCCCAGTCACTAAATAGAGGCTGAATATGAATGACAGTTTTTTCCAAACCATTTTTTCCCCCTAAACATTGAACCTAAAGTGAACCACATCCCCATCCCTCATCATATATTCTTTGCCCTCAATGCGTAGTTTGCCCCCTTCTTTCGCTTTGGTCGTGGATCCTGCCGCGATCAGGTCCTCGTAAGAGTAAACCTCGGCTCGGATGAAACCATGTTCAATATCAGAATGGATCTTACCCGCCGCCTGAGGAGCTAAAGTTCCTTTGGTAATAGTCCAAGCCTTGGATTCCATGGGGCCAGCGGTGAAGAAGGAGATCAGCCCCAGGGTCTCGTAGGATTTCCGGATAA
>CAWHOE010000035.1:0-109283 GCA_963830915.1 candidate division FCPU426 bacterium | reverse complement strand
AAATACTCATCGCTAACCGTGGAGAGATCGCCATCCGGATCATCCGCGCCTGTAAGGAATTGGGGATCAAGACCGTTTCGGTGCATTCACAGGCGGACGCCGATTCCCTGCATGTGCATTTAGCCGACGAAAGCGTTTGTATCGGGAAGGCTTCCAGCAAGGACAGCTATTTGAACATCCCGGCGCTCATCAGCGCCGCGGAGATCACGGATGCCGAAGCTATCCATCCAGGTTACGGCTTCCTGGCCGAGAACGCGCATTTCGCGGAGGTTTGCGCTAGCTGTCAGATCACTTTCATCGGACCCAAACCCGAGGTCATCCGCCTGATGGGCGATAAAGTGGCCGCTATTAGGACCGCCATCAAGGCTGGTCTGCCCACGACGCCGGGGAGTAATGGCCCGGTCAAGGATGAGAAAGCGGCTTTGGAGATCGCTCATCGCATCAAGTACCCGGTCATCATCAAAGCCTCGGCGGGTGGCGGCGGCAAGGGCATGCGTATCGCCCATACCGATATATCCCTGACCAAGGCTTTTCAAACAGCCCGAACCGAAGCGGAAGCGGCTTTTGGGAATCCTGAGGTTTATATCGAAAAATACGTTGAGGAGCCCCGCCATATCGAGGTCCAGATATTGGGGGACCAATACGGGCATGTCATCCATTTGGGCGAGCGGGATTGCACGATCCAACGCAACCATCAGAAACTAATCGAAGAGGCGCCTTCGCCGGTTTTGAACGCTCGTCAAAGGAAAAAGCTGGGTAAATACGCCTTGAAACTGGCGAAACAAGTGAACTACAACTCGGCCGGGACCATCGAGTTCCTTATGAACAAAGATGGGGATTTCTATTTCATGGAAATGAATACCCGGGTCCAGGTGGAACACCCTGTCACCGAGTTGATCATGGGCGTGGATATCATCAAGGAACAGATCAAGGTAGCCGCGGGAGAAAGACTTTCGGTGGTCAAGGACATCATGGAGCCCCGGGGTCACGCCATTGAATGCCGGATCAACGCAGAAAACCCGGAAGATGGTTTCCGGCCATCCCCTGGATTGATCACGACCTATCACGTGCCAGGCGGTCCGGGCGTTCGGGTAGATACCCATCTTTACCAGGGCTATCGCGTTCCACCTTATTATGATTCGCTTTTGGCCAAGATCATCGTTCATGCCCCTAACCGTCAGGAGGCTATCCGCCGGATGATCCGGGCTTTGGATGAGATGGTGGTGGATGGGATCCATACGACCACCGGATTCCTGAAGACCATCCTGGAAAGCGAGACTTTCCGCCGCGGGAATTATTCCACCCATTTCGTGGAAAAATTCATGAAGAAAAAGAACGAGGAGATCGGCAAGGATTAGTTGGGAAGATTTTAGGTTTTCCGCTTTTTGATCGCAGAAATCGCTGATCCGGAGAGTGAACTTTGAAGATAACCGTTTATTTCGATCCCAAAGCCGTGAAGCCCACGGTCATACAAAACGCCACGGTAGTCCTGGTGGATGTGCTTCGAACATCCACGGCCATCCCGGTCTATCTTTACCACGGAGCGGCTGGTGTGGCGCTTTGCCCTGAGCCCGCGACCGCCAAGAAACAATTCGAAAAATTGAAAAGAGGTGAAGGGCTTCTGGCTGGTGAACGGGATTGGGATAAGATCCCGGGGTTCCATCTGGGCGGGTCTCCGCTGGATTCCAGTCGGGAGAAGGTCAAGGACCGATTCATCTGCCTGAGTACCCCTTCAAATCTTCGCCCCTTGGCCACCGCGAAATATGTCGTGTTGGGTTCCTTCGTCAACTTGAGCGATGTTTATGATTCCTGCCTTCGGGGGAAAAGGGACGTGGTCATCGTCTGTGCCGGACAAATGGAGGATTCAGCCTTCGCCGGAATGTTGGTGGATTTCCTGCAGAGCACCCTGGGCAATGTGCCCATTGTTCTGACCGAAAGCGCCAAGGACGCGGTCAATCTTTACAAACCATGGCAGGGAAGGATACTGGACCTGCTCAAGGAATCCCCGGATGGGAAGGAACTGATCCGAAAAGGTTACGCGAAAGACCTGGATTTTTGCGCGAAGACCAACCGGATCTCGGCTGTCCCTTTCTTGAAGGAAAGCTTTTTCCTGAAAGAGGACACGCCCAAACCCAAGAGACCCCTGGATATCGATGGAAAGCCAAAACCCGCATCGGGAGCACCGCAAAAAGGGAAATCCATCAAAGTGACGGTCCCTCTTTTCCCGAAGAACCCCGAACATCCTGTCCCGGGCATGGAAAAGGCGAACGCAAAAAAAAATCACGCTCCTGTCCGTGATGAAAAGAAAAACGAGGACAAGAAAAAGGACAAAAGTACCGTTAAAAAAAGCGAATTGAAACCTTCTGGCGCCGTCCCCAAGGCCAAGAAGGCGCCCGGGAAAGCGGTCCCGATGTTCAGCAAAAAGACCGTCGCGAACGCGGTAGTGAAGGTCCCGGTCAAAACCCTGGTCAAGACCATTCTCAAAAAGAAATGAGTCTGCGCGGGTTGAAGGTTCCCTTTTGAAACTCAATTCAAAAAACCTGGCCGTTTACCGGGCATTGGATGCCAACTGCAACCGTGTTCGTGAGGGATTGCGTGTGGCAGAGGACACGGCAAGGTTCATCTTCAACGATCCTATTCTCCTGAAAAAAATCAAAAATCTTCGTCATAGGGTCACGTTGGTCGAAAAAGACCTTTTTCAGTCCCCCCGGCTGAGGAACGTCGCTCGGGATATCCAAAAGGACCTTGGACGGGGAAACGTGGAAAAATCCGAACGTTCCAGGAAAGACCCCGGTGATTTGTTCAGGGCTAACTTGAAGAGGGCCCAGGAGGGGTTAAGGTCCTTGGAGGAATTTTCCAAGCTGATCGGTCATCCCGCGTCCCGGCAGTTCAAAACCATCCGCTACGAATGTTATAAAATCGAAGAGAAGCATCTTTCTTGAAAAAGCCTGGATTGCGTTGCTTTCCCCATAGCCCCTGGCTATGCTTTATTCTAACTTTTATTGAACATCCGCATCAAATCAACCTAAGGACAGCGAAAAATGGGGAATAACGGAAATGGAAAAGACCCTGCCCAGGATGCTATAACCCGGAAACCTTTCCCGGGATCAAAAAAGCGTTATGTCAATGGGCGGCTATTCGATCTAAGGGTTCCTTTCCGGGAGATCGAACTCCATCCCACTAAAACTTCGGACGGGTTTGAGGAGAACAAACCTTTTTCCGTTTATGACACTAGCGGACCCTATACCGATCCTCAGGAAACCATCGATTACAAACAAGGGTTGAAGCCCATTCGCCTTGCTTGGATCAAGCAGAGAAACGATGCGGAAGTGACAAACCCCTCTTTTAAGGCAAAACTTGACAATGATGTGGAATCTTTTCCAGCCAAGTCCCGCCGCAAACCTCTCCGAGCCAAGGTGGGAATGAACGTCAGCCAGATGCATTATGCCAAGAAGGGGATCATCACTCCTGAAATGGAGTTCATCGCGATTCGGGAAAATCAATTGTTGGAAGAGAGGGAAGAAAAAGGAAAATTCCATAAGGGTCAAAATTTTGGGGCGATCATCCCAAGGGTCATCACGCCCGAGTTTGTCCGGGATGAAGTGGCCTTGGGCCGAGCCATCATACCTTCCAATATCAATCATCCCGAGGTCGAGCCGATGACCATCGGCCGTAACTTCCTAGTGAAGATCAATTCCAATATAGGAAACTCAGCCGTGGCTTCTTCCATTGAGGAGGAAGTGGAAAAAATGGTTTGGTCGATACGTTGGGGGGCGGATACGGTCATGGACCTATCCACAGGCAAGAATATCCATGAAACTCGGGAGTGGATCTTAAGAAATTCACCCGTCCCTATCGGCACCGTACCCATTTATCAAGCTTTGGAAAAGGTCGGGGGGATAGCGGAGGACCTGACGTGGGAGATCTACCGGGATACTCTCATCGAACAAGCCGAGCAGGGGGTCGATTATTTCACCATCCACGCCGGGGTTTTGTTGCGCTATGTTCCCTTGACAGCCTACCGCAGGACCGGGATCGTTTCCCGGGGCGGCTCGATCCACGCTAAATGGTGTTTGGCCCATCATCAAGAGAATTTCGCCTATACCCATTTCGAGGAGATCTGCGAGATCATGAAGGCCTATAACGTTTCTTTCAGTTTGGGGGACGGATTGAGACCTGGATCAATCGAGGACGCGAATGATGAGGCCCAATTCTCCGAACTCAAGACCTTGGGTGAACTGACCAAGAAAGCTTGGAAACACGATGTTCAAGTGATGATCGAGGGGCCGGGTCATGTCCCTATGCAGCTCATCAAGGAAAACATGGATAAGCAATTGGCGGAATGCCAGGAGGCGCCCTTCTATACCTTGGGACCCCTTACGACTGATATCGCCCCGGGTTATGACCATATCACCAGCGCTATCGGCGCGGCCATGATCGGATGGTTCGGTACGGCCATGCTTTGCTACGTAACCCCGAAGGAACATTTGGGATTGCCCGACCGGGACGATGTTCGCGCTGGAGTTATCGCTTATAAGATCGCGGCTCACGCCGCGGACCTGGCAAAAGGACATCCGGCGGCCCAACGATGGGATAACGCGCTCTCCAAAGCCCGTTTTGAGTTCAGGTGGGAGGACCAATTTAATTTGGCCCTGGATCCTGAAATGGCCAGAAGCTATCACGATGAGACCCTGCCCGCGGAAGGAGCCAAGGTGGCTCATTTTTGCTCGATGTGCGGGCCAAAGTTCTGCAGTATGAAGATCACACAGGATGTACGGGATTACGCGATGGAGCAGGGTTTGACGGAAGAGAAGGCTTTAGAGGAAGGGATGAAAAAGATGTCGGAAACATTTGTGGAAACCGGCGCGGATATCTACCAAAAGATCTGAAGTATTTCGTTCTTAAATAAAAAAAGGCCCGGTCCTAAGACCAGGCCTTTTTATTTGCTGCAGAAAAATCAGTTGACCAGTTTGTTCTCTGGACGTCTCGGTGGATCGTTGGCTGGACGGGGCGTCAGGGGAGCATTGTTCTTGAACGCCGGGGCCAGTTCAGCGTTGATCTTGGCGTAGGCCGGATCCTTGTCCGCGCCCTCAACGATCGCGCCGATAGGGCAAGCGGAATAACAACTGGTGCATTCAGTGCACTCTTCGGGATCAATGATCATAAAAGGCTGGCCTTTATAATCGCCCGGATGGATGCAATTCACAGGGCAAACATCCACACATTGCGCGTAAACTTCACCTAAGCACTTCTCGCCTATTACATACGGCATGTCTCGCCTCCTTCAAAATTCGCTCTCTTGGATGAGAGAGGGTTCTTAAGCTTTTTCGTACATCCCACGCTTTCTCTAAATTCTTTACATTGGCTCAAGTCATGGGCGTGAAAACGTCGTTAGTTTAGAAGAGAAAGCCTTTTATTCGCAAGACCATTTTTGCGATTTTAGGCGGAAAATCGACCTTTACGTCTGTAATGTGGGATGGTAGTTTGAATGTCGCTTCGGGCCATTAAATGGCACTGCCCGCTTGTTCTGACCCATTTGGTTTCTTAAATTATCCAGGACAAACTACGAGTTTGAGGCACCTTGGACTCGTTGTAATACCGATAACGTTCACATTGTAGTTTTTAGACCCAAGGACCCAGAACAAAGCTGAAGGGAAAAATGGCACATAAAAAAGATTATTATGAATTACTTGAGGTTTCTAAGAACGCCACGGCGGATGAGCTGAAAAAGGCTTATCGCAATCTTGCCAAGAAATTTCATCCTGACGCCAACCCCAACAATAAAGAGGCCGAAGAGAAGTTCAAGGAGATCAACGAGGCTTATGAAGCCCTGTCCGATCCGCAAAAAAGGGCCGCCTATGACCAGTTTGGTCACGCAGGGGTTGGTATGGGAGGACCAGGTTCGGGAGGCTATGGGGGCGGGGGAGGGTTTCGTCCCCAGGATTACGGGAACGCCGCAGATTTTGAGGATATTTTTGGGGATGTGTTCAGCAATTTTTTTGGAGGGGATCCCCGAGCGAACCGTTCCCGGAGCCAGGCCCAAGAAGGGGATGACCTTCGATATGACCTGAATTTGACCTTTGAGGAAGCGGCTTTTGGGATAGCCAAAGAGATCAAGATCAAAAAAATGGCTACTTGTGAGACCTGCCATGGTTCCGGGGCAAAAGCAGGCTCGGGCAGGG
This sequence comes from candidate division FCPU426 bacterium, assembly GCA_963830915.1. Taxonomy (GTDB): domain Bacteria; phylum Oederibacteriota; class Muellerivitia; order Muellerivitales; family Muellerivitaceae; genus CAWHOE01. Next base: position 103,101 of record CAWHOE010000035.1, on the reverse strand, counting down.
TCGTATGTACGACATGCCGAGGAACGGGTCAGATCCGAACTTCGCAGGGATTCTTCACAATCGCCCGAACCTGTACCCGTTGCGGGGGACAGGGTGAAATGCCTGGAAGTCCATGTCCCTCATGCCATGGTCAAGGTCGGACCGAGAGAGAGAGAACCGTATCGGTCAAAGTACCCCCCGGCGTGGATGAGGGGTCCCGACTCCGTCTTAGAGGAGAGGGGGAGGCTGGTTTGAATGGTGGACCCGCAGGTTCGCTCTATATATTCCTTCACGTCGAAGCCCATGAGTTTTTCGAAAGGGACGGCAGCGATCTTCATTGTGAGATACCTATTTCTTTTGTCCAAGCCGCGCTGGGATCTGAGATCGAAGTGCCGACCTTGGAAGGCGCCGTTAAAATGAAAATACCGGCGGGAACCCAAACCGGAAAAGTCTTTCGGCTCAAGGAAAAGGGATTGAAGAATCCGCAGCAATCTGGGATCGGCGATCTTCTGGTAAGCATTGTTGTGGAAACGCCCAAGGATTTGAACTCAAAGCAAAAGAAACTCTTGGAAGAATTCGAAACCCTGACCGAGGAGGCGAATACACCCCAGATCGCCAAGTTCATGAATAAAATGAAAAGCTTTTTCGCCCGAAAGAAATGAGTTTTAAACCACGCCTATTTATCGGAGCTGTCCCAGGGGACCAAACGGAAATTGTCCTGGATGAATCAACTTCCCGTTATTTGGTTACCGTATTAAGAATAAGGGAAGGTCTTTCGTTTTTTGGGTTTGATCCCAACGGATGTGAATATGTTCTAAACCTGAATACCCGGTACCTGAACGAGCAGTGGTTGTGATTCAATCACGCACCGAAAAAAGCCAGAATAATTCAAACGTGTGTTTGGCCTTGGGTCAAAAGTTTCCTAAAGCCTCGAAAATGGATCTTATCTTAAGACAAGGCACGGAGATCGGGATCCATCGATTCATCCCATTGATCACTCAACGAAGTATATCCAGGCCGGAAATTTCCCAATATGAGCACAAAAAGGAACGGTGGAATAAAATCCTTATTGAAGCATGTCGACAATGCGGAAGGGCGAACCTTCCGACCTTGGACGACGTCAGGAATTGGAATGAAGCCCAAGAATTTTTCAAGGATTTTGATCTTGTCTTGATGCCTTATGAAAAAGAGGCGATGACTTTGAGAACAGTGTTAGAATCGAGGCCTTCCGCTTTTAAAATCCTGGTTTTGATCGGTCCGGAAGGGGGTTGGTCAAAAGAGGAAGTGTTTCAAGCGCAAGGATGGGGAGCTGTTCCTGTCCATTTACCCACTCCCATTTTGAGGACCGAAACGGCGGGAGTATCTTGTTTTTCGATGATACAGTTTCATTTAAGCCATTCAAAAGAAGCTGGGGAGGGGAATTAATGGATCGACATAAAAAAATTGGGATCACAAGCCATCAACGATTGGTATTTATCCTGGGGCATCCATTGGAACATTCTCTTTCCCCTTTGATGCATAACGCCGCTTTCCGTGAATTGGGAATGGCTTGGAGCTATCTGCCTTTGGAAGTGTCTGTTGAGGAAGTTGGATCAGCCGTAAATATCCTTCGGTCATTCAATGTGCAAGGAGCGAATGTTACCGTTCCATATAAGTTTTCTGTACTGCCCTTCCTAGATAAGGTGGATGAACAATCGAAATGGCTGGGTTCGGTCAATACCATTTATCGACTGGGGAATAAACTCTGTGGAACATCGACGGATGGAGAAGGTTTTTTAAGGTCGATCGGAGCCAAGCGAAAAAAACTTAAGGGTTCCACAGGGTTACTGCTAGGCGCGGGAGGGGCTGGTAAAGCAGTGGCTGGGGCTTTGGCTCTTTCTGGGGTGAAAAAGGTTTATTTGATCGATAAGTCAGAAGATCGAGCATTGAATCTGAGCCGGTTAATAAGAAATTATCGCTCAATTCAAGCCATAGCTATTTCCATAAAGGAATCAAAAAAAGTACTAAAGGGTTGCGATTGGATCATTCAAGCTACTACTGTTGGTTTAAAGCCGGGGGACCCCAATCCGATTTCTCTTAAAGGCGCGCAATCTAGGGCTTGGGTTCTGGATCTGATCTATCACCGAAAAACTGCTTTCATGAAAGAAGCTGAGGCCAAGGGTTTATCCTGCTTTGATGGTTTGGGAATGCTTTTAAATCAAGGGGCATTATCGTTTGAGTATTGGACTGGACGACCGGCGCCTTTAAACGTCATGGCCGGGGCTTTACGACGAGGGATTTCTTCTAGGTAAGTGTCTTCAACTGGACAATCGTTGACTTCGATTTTTTTCGATTCTATACTCCTTTAATAAGTAATAAGCAACCAAATGAGTTATGACTCCAACTCTCCTTTGAGGTGTTGAATGCCTGAATCCATGAAAAAGCGTTTGGGTGAAATGCTCGTGGATGAGGGTATTATTACAGAAGAACAACTCCAAGAAGCCCTCCACGAGCAAAAGATCAAAGGCGGCCGACTCGAAAAAATACTGATCAGCCAAGGTTACGTGACACAGGACGTGATCATGGCCTTTGTTGGGACTCAATTGGGTATTCCTCATGTTTCATTGACGGAAATCGGCGAGATCCCGAACGATGTTGTTTTTTCCGTGCCCGAGTCCATCGCGATCAATCACTGTCTAATCCCTATCGTTAAAAAAGATAAAAAATTAACGGTCGCTATGGCCGATCCTCTAAATGTATTCGCTATTGATGACATTAAAATGACCACTGGTTTTGAAGTGGAACCGGCGATTGCAAGTGAGGCCGAGATCAAGGCTTTACATGCGAAATATTTCAGCGCAGCGGCGGGGAATACGGGTTCGGGCGGGGGAGCGGACGCTGGGGCTGATATGCAGGAGATCCTCAATTCAATGACGGGTGGTGCGGATACCAATCTGGAGGTTATGGAAGAAAAAGAAGATGAAATGGATATCTCCAAGCTCGAAGCTGCGGGCGAGGATGCTCCGGTTGTTCGACTGGTAAACTTGATCCTAACCGAAGCTGTAAGATCCGGTGCTAGTGATATCCATGTTGAGCCTTACGAGAAAAACCTTCGTTGTCGATATAGAATTGATGGCGTCCTACATGAGGTTCAATCACCACCAAGATCAATCGCCGCCGCTATCTCATCCCGCATCAAGATCATGTCTTCCTTAGACATTGCTGAACGAAGATTGCCCCAGGATGGACGCATCAAAATAAAGGTCTTGGGCAAGGAAATTGACCTTCGTGTTTCAGTTTGTCCTGTTCAATTCGGCGAAAAGATAGTCATGCGTATCCTGGACTCTTCCAACTTATCCTTGGACCTCCCGAAGCTTGGTTTCGAGGATGATATCCTTCCGAAATTCGAAAAAGCCATCGTTGAACCTTATGGTTTGGTCTTGGTTACAGGGCCTACTGGATCAGGCAAATCGACCACCCTTTATTCGGCTCTTCATTATATAAATAATCCGGATGTTAATATTTCCACTATTGAGGATCCAGTTGAATACAACTTACAAGGTATAAATCAAGTTAACGCTAAAGCCTCAATCGGTTTGACTTTTGCTGCGGGTTTGCGATCCTTTTTGAGACAGGATCCTGACATCATCATGGTTGGCGAGATCCGTGATAAAGAAACTGCCGAGATTGCCATCAATGCGGCATTAACGGGCCATTTGGTATTTTCGACATTACACACGAATGATGCTCCGGGTGCTGTAACGCGCATGGGGAATATGGGTGTGGAGCCATTTTTGATCACATCAACGGTTCATTGTGTTGTGGCGCAACGTCTGCTTCGAAGAATTTGCAAGGATTGTAAGGAATCATATGAAGCCCCTCCTGAAATCTTAGAGGAATTTCAAATCCAACCCAATGCGGCAGAACCAATTATGTTGCATCGGGGCGTGGGATGCGCGACTTGTTCCAATACTGGTTATAAAGGACGCATGGCGATCCATGAGGTAATGATGTTGAACGATGATTTTCGTAAGGGTGTTTTACAAAGAAAATCAGCCGCTGAATTGAAAAGGATTGCACGAGAAGGTGGTATGCAAACCCTAAGACAATGTGGTGTAAGGAAGGTTTTAAAAGGGTTAACAACTGTTGAAGAGCTTTTACGGGTCGCTCACGCCGATGAAGAAGAATGACGGATTATTTTGAATAATGAGGAGAAAAAGACTTTATGGTTAATATTGACACACTATTAAGGCTCATGTTCGAAAGAGGGGCATCCGACCTTCACATCACAGCAGGTGCACCCCCTATGTTACGTGTTGATGGGGTAGTTATACCAACGGAATACGAGAAATTAAGACCTGAAACAACCCAACAGCTTATCTATAGTATTTTAACGGATGAACAAAAAGAAAAATTCGAGAAGGACAACGAATTGGACGTTTCGTTCGGCGTGGAAGGGGTAGGCCGAGTCCGTATGAATGTTTTTCAACAACGGGGAGCCGTTGCGGCGGCCCTTAGAAACATACCAACCACAATTCGTACTTTTGAAGAACTTAAGTTGCCTTCAGTAGTGCAGGACATCGTAAAACTTCCCAAAGGATTAGTATTGGTGACAGGACCGACGGGTTCTGGAAAATCCACGACCTTGGCATCTATGATCGATTGGATTAATAGTAACCAGCAACACCATATCATCACTATCGAGGACCCCATCGAGTATGTGCATACCCATAAATCTTGCATTGTGAACCAAAGAGAAGTTGGTACGGATACGCACACTTTTACCACCGCTTTAAAATTTGCGATGAGACAGGATCCTGACGTTATACTTATTGGAGAAATGCGCGATTTAGAGACTATGAACGCGGCGTTAACCATTGCTGAAACAGGACATTTAGTTTTCGCAACCCTTCATACGGTTGATGCTATTCAAACTATCAACCGAATCATTGATGTTTTTCCCGCTTCTCAGCAACAGCAAGTTCGCGCGCAGATTTCTTTTGTTCTTCAAGCTGTATTGTCCCAACAACTTTTACCTAAGGCTTATGGGTCTGGCCGGGTAATAGGTGTGGAAATCCTTATTCCGACAGCGGCTGTTAGAAATCTGATAAGAGAGGAAAAAATCCATCAGATTTATTCCGCGATGCAAACAGGCACTGAGTACGGGATGCAGACCATGAATCAAGCTTTATTCGAACTGTATCAAAAGCAACTTGTCAGTTATAACGAAATTTTTTCACGAACCTTGGATCCAAAAGAACTTCAAAGAATGGTCAAGGGAGTTATTTGATCCATCGAGGTCTTGAAAGGTTTGAAAAATGCCGTTGTTCAAATACCAAGCGAAGAATAATTTAGGAAAAGTAACCAACGGAACGATCGAGGCGGATAGCGAAGGTGCTGTGTCGGGTGTTCTTCGACAAAAACGTCTCGAACTTATTTCTGTTTCACCAGCCAGTGGATTTAGTATTTTCCTTGCGTCTCTGAATAAAAAAGGCGGGAAAGTAACGACGAAAGATATTGTCGTATTTAGTAGACAATTTTCCACCATGGTAAACGCGGGGCTACCTATTCTCCAGGGTTTAAGCATTGTCGCTGAGCAAGCTGAAAATGCTGACTTTCGAGCAATCATGGGAAAGATTCGGGATGATATTTCAAACGGTATTCCTTTATCAGAAGCTATGGCCAAGCATCCAAAAGCCTTTTCGACCCTTTATGTCAATATGGTTAGAGCGGGAGAACAAGGCGGTATATTGGATGTAATCTTTGAAAGATTATCTGAGTATTTGGAAAAAGCCGAGGGCGTTAGCCGTAAAATTAAGTCGGCTATGATGTATCCAGTAGTGGTATTTTCAGTTGCTGTTTTGGTGGTTATTTTCTTAATGATAAAAGTCATTCCGACCTTTGCGGATGTTTTTAAATCTTTTGGCGCCACTTTGCCTGCACCCACCCAGTTGGTTATAAATATAAGTTTGTTTTTGCAGAGCCCGAAAGCATTATCTCTTCTCATTGTTGGGTTCGGACTAGGATTTGGGTTGAAAATGTACAGAAAAACAAAAACAGGCGCATACAACTGGGATAAATTCATTTTGGGACTCCCTGTTTTTGGGGTTTTGGCTCGTAAAGGAGCCGTGGCAAAGTTTGCAAGAACATTGGGCACTTTGATTAAATCGGGTGTTCCAATTATGGAGGCCTTAGAAACGGTCGGCAAGACATCAGGAAATCTCGTTGTTGAAAGAGCGATCAATAATGCTAGGGAATCTATCCGGGAAGGAAAAACGCTGACGCAACCACTTAGAGATAGCAATGTTTTCCCACCAATGGTTACACAAATGATTAATGTTGGAGAAGAAACAGGGGCATTGGACTCAATGTTGTCAAAAATCGCTGATTTTTATGAAGACGAGGTTGATGTGGCTGTAGAGGGTTTAACCTCGATTATTGAACCGTTATTAATCGTGTTTTTGGGTATAACTTTGGGATTTATTGTTGTAGCAATGTTTATGCCTATGTTCGAGTTAGGAAATATTGCTGGATAAAGGTTTTTTTAAAACCGGTATGTTGACAATGTGGTTTTTAAACGATAAAATCAAATTAAGCTTAATAAAGGTTTTTGGGTCTTTTTTATTAAGCTTAGATAATAGGGAGGTTTATTATGATTCGTTTGAAAGCAAAGGGTTTTACCTTGATTGAGCTGATGATCGTTGTCGCGATTATCGGTATCTTGGCTGCTATAGCCATCCCTCGTTTTGCGCAGATGTTGGAAAAATCTCGCGAGGGGTCGACCAAAGGTAATTTAGGTAGTATCAAGTCAGCAGCGTCCATTTACTACGGGGATACCCAAGGTATTTGGCCGTCTACGTTGCAGTCCTTTACCGGATATGCATTTAGTAAATATTTGGATAATATTTCTCCGGTTAAGGTAACAGGTGCATTTGTCGTCGGAGCCACCAGTCCTACTGGTTCATTGGTTTCAATGACGGCTGCTACTTCAGTGCCAACTACAGCTGCTACGGGTTGGTTGTATGACAGTACTTATGGGAATGTTTATGTGAATAGTACTGTTAAAGACTCAAAGCAGATCCCATATTCTTTCTATGGGTACGAGTGATTTTTCTTAAAAAAGTATAATAAACAATGGGTGGCAAAAATTTTGCCGCCCATTGTTTTATTACGATGGCTTGAGGTGATCTCATCGAAGTTCTAATCACGCCTTTTTATTCACTTCTTATCGGAGCTTGCGTTGGGAGTTTTTTAAATGTTTGTTTAATAAGATGGAAAAATGGCGGTCAAATACTTAGTCCCCCATCTTTTTGTCCTAGTTGTAAAAAAAACATTCTTTGGTTCGATAACATTCCGATAATCAGTTATTTTATTCTTCGGGGCAAGTGTAGGAATTGCAAAAAGCATATCTCTCTCCAATACCCTTTGGTCGAAGCCGGAACTTCTATCCTTTTCTTTGCCTGTTCATTGAACCGGGACGGTTCTTTTGATTATATTTTAGTTAAAAGTTTTTTCTTTGTTTCTTTTTTAATGCTTTTTACAATTTCAGACTTGAAGTGGCGTCTTTTACCCCATGTTTTTAATAATTTATTTATTCTTTTTGGTCTTGCTTTTTCTTTTTTCGTTACCAATGGTCAGGTTCAAACCGCAGGGCTTTTTAATAGCGCTACAAATATTTTGATGATTGGTTCAGTAATCTTTGTTTTAAACCAATTTTTTCCTTACGGTCTTGGAGGCGGCGATGTCAAAATGATTGCGGGGATTGCGTCTTGGCTAGGTTTATTCAAGGTGTTTTTTGCTTTATTAATGGCTTTTGGCTTTGGTGCTATTTTTGCTTTGCCTTGGCTTTATTCCGGTAAAATTACCCGAAATTCATTAATCCCATTTGGTCCATTTCTTTCATTAGGTTCATTAATTGTGTGGTTTTTCCCTGAGCAAATTAATGTTATCACAAGGTTAAATCCATGAGTCTTTTTTCTAACACGATTGTTGGTTTAGATATCGGCACTTCATGTATTAAGGTAGTGCAACTAAAACGAAACGCAGATCAATGGCACTTGGTTGCTATGGGTTTGGCCCCAATCCCAAAGGATGGGCAAGAAAACAAAACGCCTGATGTTGTAAAAAATGTTCTTCACGAAACGATTAAAAAATTGTTTAAAGAAAGCGGAATTAAAACAAAAAAAGTTGTAACTTCCTTGTCGGGGGATTCGGTAATCATTCGATATGTGAAACTGCCGTTCATGACAACGGATGAATTGCGCGCGGCGATTCCTCGTGAGGCCGAGCAATACATTCCTTTGAATTTGGATCAGGTTGTTCTTGATTTCCAGATTCTTGGGGAGACTGAAGAAGATGGGCAAAAAAAATTAGATGTATTGTTGGTGGCTGCTAAGGTTGATGTTGTTGATCAACATCTTCTTCTCTTGAAATCGTCAGGTCTTTCTCCGGTGGTCATCGATGTTGATGCTTTTGCCTTGGAAAACGCATATGAAGTGAATCGATTGGAACAAGGTGAAGAAACTGTCGCATTGATTAACTTGGGGGCTTCTTTAACAACAATTAATATCTTAGAGGGGAACAACACTAGATTCACGCGTGATATTCCTGTGGCGGGAAATGATTTTACCAAGGAAATTCAGAAGGAGTTTAATATAAGTTTTATTGAAGCAGAGGAATTAAAAAAATCACATGGTGTGATTTCAATGGAAGAAGATGATTTCAGTTTAACCACCGTTTCCCAAAAAGATGATCGTGTTTTGAGAATGTCGGATGTTATGACCCCTGTATTAAATAAACTACTTGGCGAGATACGGCGTTCTTTTGATTATTATGAAACGCAATCGAGGAAGAAAACAGTGGAGCGAGTTGTTCTTCTTGGTGGGAGTGCAAAGCTAAAGAATGTTAACAGATTTTTAGCGAGTAAATTAGGGATACCCGTAGAGCATTTTGCTTCTTTTCGAAATATCGAAGTGGGAAAGAACATTGACCCCGAACAGTTGGCTGAAAAAGAGTTTCATATGGGAGTTTGCCTAGGATTGGCTATTCGACAGGCGGAGTCTTAAATGATTAAAGTAAATTTAATCCCTGTTAAAGAAAAGAAAAAAAGGAAAGAGTTTTTTATTATTTTATGTATTGTTTCAGTTGTGGTTTTAATTTCTTTAGGTATGGCATGGGTTTATGGTTTGAGGTTGGGTGTAAAAAATTCTTTGAATAAGGAAATCGCACAAGTTGATGAGGAATCCAAGGGTTATCAAGAGAAAATAAATGAAGAGAAAGATCTTGAAAGTAAAGAAGCAAGTTTGGAATCGTTTAAAAAGACTGTTAAAGGTATTTCTGATGCACAACGAAAGGCCATTATTGCTATCGATCAATTTGCGTTGAATTTACCAGATGGGGTCTGGATAACTAGTATTACGCAAGGGAAAGACGGCAATTTGTTTACGATCCAAGGATACGCTTTTACAGAAACAAATCTTCAAAATTATTTCAACGCAATTCAAAAGCCGGGTGGTATTTTAAAAGAAGCGACAGTTACCATTAATAACATATCCGCATCTGTTGCAAATAATCGGCAAATTAATCAATTTACAATTAGCGCAAAAATAACGGATGTTAGTTCATGAAAATTACACCTTTCCAGCAATATTTGATTTTAGGAGTTGCAGTATTTTCAGGAATTTCTTTCCTTTATTACCAATTTTTATTAAAACCTATTAATTTAGAAATAGGAAATTTGCGTAGCACGTTAGAACAAAAACAAAAAGATTTAGAAGAAGCAAAAATAATAGTTGCTAAGTATGTTGAGTTCAAAAAACGGGCGGATTCAGTACAAAGAGAATTGGAATGGATTCAAAATCGAGTACCAAAATCGATTGAAAGAACGAAGTTGTTAGAAACAATAAATTTATTGCAGAATAAATCTGGAGTTTATCTAACCAATTTTCAACTTGGTAATATTACAGTGGCGAAGGATGCTTGGATTGAAATACCCACAGTAATTAAATTCAACACTGATTTTAGAGGGTTGTTAGATTTTCTGTATCAAGTGAGTCTTTCGAGCTTATTCATTACGGTGAGAGATATAACCGTCGTGCCATTAGTTGATGTTGCACATCCGAATGTTACTCTGACTGCGCAAATGACATTATGTGGGATACAAGCAAAATGAAAAAAATTAATAGAAAAGAATTTTTGTCGATTTTACTTTTTTTAATAATGACCTTTTTTTTAAACAAAGAAGTGGTATTTTCACAACAACAAGATGTTCCGGAACCAGTTTTCATGAATTTCTCCATCCAACCGCCTTATATACCCACATATCATGGGAGGGATCCTTTTAAACCATTAGACAATATAGATCGTTCTCCTCAAATATTAATTGCGGAATTGGATTATCATGGCGTGATATTATTAGGCGATAAAATAATGGCTTTGTTTACTTGGAAAGGTAATCCGACAATTAGATATACATTAAAAGGCAGAAAATTATTTAGTGGCGGAGAAAAAGCAATCGATGGGATTGTGGGTGACATTAATAATACGCAAGTTGTTTTGATCCAAGGTGATCAACGGGTTGTTTATCCGAGGCAATAAAGGAGTTTTACAGATGCAAAGGCTTTATTCCAAGAAAAATAACCTTATTTTTTTCTTAACAGTAGTATTTTTATTTAAACCAGTTCATCTTTTTGCTGAGGACGCAATTGAAATCGATCTGGGAAATAATACCCAATCGAGTTCGAAGACGCCCCAGTTGAACAAAACGCAAATAATTCCCCAAAAGACTAGCATAGGTAGTCAAGATGAGAATAATCAAGGGAGGAAAATTGGTTCAGTAATAAATAATTCAACAACATATGTAGAAAATATTTTCATTAAAGCGGATGAAAAAAATAATTCTGTAGAAATTGTCGGGTTGAATCTACCTAAACCATTAGTAGAAAAAACCGGATCGTCTAAATTGCTTTTAAAATTTATTAAAACCGATTTGAAAATACCAAAACAGATTTCGGGAAACGGTGGAATTGTAAAATCCATACGTTCTTCGATACATGGAACAACAGCTTGGGTTGTTTTGGATGTTAATAACTCGCCTGGGTATAGTGTTACAAAAATAGCGGAAGGTTTTTCAATTGTATTCAATGTTCACAATGAGGATATAAACGCAGCAATAAAAGAGAAACCGATAAATAATAATAACGAATTAGCTAACGCTTCTGATAACGTTAAATCTTTAAGTGACAAAAAAAGTATTTCTCGTCTTATCGATACTTCGATTAAACCCCTTGAAAAAGCTGTTCAATTAATTTTTACTTTGGATGGATCTGTAAAATATACTGTCCGTAAATTGGCTCAACCTGAAAAATTAGTTATTAGGTTTCATGATACAAAATTAAATATTAATGAAAAAACTAAAAAATATCAGAATGATGACATGGAATTGCAAAAAGGTGGACTCATATTAATGGAAATGCGACAAATAGGGCCGGTGTTTTCACCTATTTCCGAGGCTATATTAACATTAGCACCTGGAACCACTAATCAAATTGATCGTGATTTGAATCAAATAGTAGTTACTTTGACAGCCCCTCAAAGAATAGAAAAGCTAATAGAAAAAAGAGGAAACATTAATCAATTGGTTACTATGGATATAGAAAGCGCAGATATAAATGCAGTTATTAAAACTTTGGCGAGTGAAGCAGGTTTTGATATTGATTTAGTAAGTGGGAATTTAACGGGAACTATAAATGAAAAGTTTAAATCAGTCCCTTTTAAGACTGTTTTGGCGGTTTTGTTGTCTCCTGGAGGCTATGATTATGAATTACAAGGAAATACTATCCGCATAGGTCCACAAGCAGTTATAAGATCAACAAAAGCAATAATGCCCCATGTTACAGAACTTCTTAGTCCTTCGGGGGGAATGACTCCGGCTCAATTCGATACTCTTGTTCGATCTATATTAAAAGCTACAAATGCTGTCACATCCACAGTTGATCCTGTTCGAAATGTATTGATCCTGAATGGAACTGCTGCTGATATTGAAGATTATAAAAACACGATTAAAGATTTGAAACTAGATGAAAGTACGAATAGTGATAGAATTACGCGAATTGTTAAATTGAATTATGCAGATCCTGCACAAATGATTGCAATAATGACCCCTTATTTAACACCGGTTGGAAAGGTCCAATCGGATCCAAGGACAAATAATCTTATTATTTGGGAAGTCGCCAGTAATATGGGGGTTCTGCTTGAGCTAATAAAAGAAGTGGATGTTAAATCACCTCAAGTTCTAATTGAGTCCAATATCTTCGAACTGGATACAGAGAATGATTTGGATATGGGGGTTAATTGGAACGTTAGCAGAACAATAGGCGATCCAACTATCAATGGGTCCCTTAACCAACCGCCTCAAAGTGGAAATAATCCAGGAGCTTTCACCTTTGGAACCCTCCGAAGCGGTTTAAATATTTCTGGGACAATCCAAGCATTAGAAACTCATAAGAAGGGAAAAATTGTTTCAAGACCGAGAATAGCTACGGCGAGTGGTATTGCCGCAGAAATTAATGTAGTAGAAAATATCATTTATCAAAACTCCACTCAAACAATTACCCCGGGGGGGGTAATAACAAATCAAACAACTTATAGTACTTTGGCATTGCCAATTGATTTGAAAGTAACGCCACGTATTAATGATGATGGAAGAATCACAACTATTATAAATGCGAATGTTACTTCTCAGACTGGAGCAGCTCAAGGAACGGGCCCTCCTCCTACATCTGTTGAAACTGCTACAACCACATTGACCACAAAAAATGGCGAAACGATTGTAATCGGGGGTTTAATGAGAGAACTGCTACAAGACACAATCAATGGAATACCGTTATTATCAAGCATTCCAATAATTGGCACTCTTTTTCAGGAACATGATAAACAAAATACTAAAGTAGAACTCGTTATTTTCATAACGCCTACAATCATTGAAGACTAATAAATATAAGTTTAACATTGTTATTAATAAGCGCCTTTTTAAGGCGCTTATTTTTTTAAACAGATAAATTAAGTGATTATTGTTGAAATAATAGAATTGTTTTAATCATTTTTTGGAGCTTACCATGGCGATTAGATACATCACATCGGGAGAATCTCACGGCAAGGCATTAATAGTCATACTCGAGGGATTTCCAGCTAATTTGGAAATAAATGCAGAGGAAATAGATTTCGAGTTAAAACGCAGACAAAAAGGATATGGCCGTGGTGGAAGAATGCTTATCGAAGCGGATAAAGTTGAGATTTTATCTGGAGTAAGGCATGGAACAACACTCGGCTCACCTATTACGTTACTTGTTAAGAATAGTGATTATAAGAATTGGGAAAAAATAATGTCTTCAAAAATGGATTCTGTATCAACAAAGAATCCACTAACTAGGCCTCGTCCAGGGCATGCCGACTTGCCCGGGGGGATCAAGTACAATCAACGTGACTTACGAAACATTCTTGAAAGAGCAAGCGCAAGGGAAACTACGGTTAGGGTAGCAGCCGGCGCAGTCGCGAAAAAAATGTTAAGTTACTTTAATATTAAAGTTCAAAGTCACGTCATTAAATTAGGCCCAGTCATTTCAAAAAACAAAAAATTAAATCTCGCAAAATTGAATGAAATTGTTGACAATTCGCCTGTGAGGATGTTAGACAAAAAAGCCGAGATCGAAGCAATTGCTGTTATTGATCGTGCTAAGGATGTGGGTGATACAGTAGGTGGGATTTTTGAGATAATAATTACGGGTGTGCCACCGGGTTTAGGCAGTCATGTTCAGTGGGATAGAAAAATTGATGGGAAATTGGCGCAAGCTTTAATGAGTTTACAAGCTATTAAAGGTGTGGAAATAGGAAATGGTTTCGAAAATGCTGGTAAACTTGGTTCGCAAGTTCATGACGAGATTAATTTTAATAAAGCCAAGGGTTATTATCATGATACAAATCGAGCGGGAGGCATTGAAGGAGGTGTTACAAATGGAGAACCTGTAATCGTGCGTGTCGCTAAAAAACCTATTTCCACTCTTAGGAAACCATTGAAGTCAATCGATATAAGTACTAAGAAAAGAATTAAAGCTGCATACGAAAGATCGGACGTATGTGCATTACCAGCGGCTTCCGTTATTGGCGAGGCAATTTGTTCTTGGGTGGTTACAGATTCTTTGTTAGAAAAATTAGGGGGAGACTTTATGGAAGAAATTCTAAAGAGGTATAATCTTTATATAAAACACATCAAAGGATATTAGACTTTTTGTGCGAACCGATTCAAATATAATTTTGTTAGGATTTATGGGTTCTGGGAAATCATCTACCGGACGCGAGTTAGCTACAATCCTCAATTATGAATTTGTTGATATGGATCAATGGATAGAGATTAAAAACGGTAAAAGTATCTCAGAAATATTCGCTACTATGGGTGAAGTTTATTTTCGTGAAGAAGAAAAAGGGGCTATTGAGTTTATAAAAAGGAAAAAGAATCTGGTGATTTCTACTGGTGGCGGTGTCTGGATAAATGATAGTAATAGAATGATATTGTTGAACAGTGGTTGGTGTGTTTGGCTTAAGGTGTCAGCTAAACAAGCCTTGAAGAGAGTTGAATCAAATTTATCCCAACGGCCTTTATTGGCTAGTACTAGAGACCCTTTGGCAAAAATCAAATCACTTCTAGAAACCAGAAATCCCATCTATTCTATATCCCATTCAACCATAGAAACCGATGAAAAAACCCCTTCTGAGGTAGCTTTAGAAATTGCAGAGTTATTTAAAAATACGCGTCCCTTTGATACGCCCATTTCGTAAGACGTGAGATTAGAGGATTGTCGGGAAAATATTTTTGTTGAAAATTAGGCATAAGAAATTATTAGGTGTAAAGAAGCAGCTTCTGTTAATTTTTAAATAAACTTTGATAAGATATTAGAAGAAAAAGAAAATTATTGATTATTTCGATAATCTGATCACTATAAAATATTAATCTAAACAACTAAGGAGTATTTAAGAATGTAAGGGATTGGGGAAACGGATATTAACTAAGTGTTGGATCTATTCATACTCTGATTACTGCATGTTATTCGGTAGTGGGGAATGAACAAAAAGGCTAGTTTATTAGTGATACTACCTCGTTTTGATTAATATATTATCTACGTAAGATGTTTCTTGATAAAAAGCTAGAAACAGCAAAGTCCAATTTATATTGACAAGAAAAATTGGCCTTGTTAGGATTCAAGAAAATGTCCCAAAATCCTTTATTTTTTCAGCTTTAAATCAACTTCAAGCTGAAGCAAGAGAGATCCAATTAGCCTATGGCGAAGGATCAGTTTATAGCTGAAATTAATGAGCTTAAGAAAAAATACGAGGAAAATCCAGATTCTTTGGTTTTTGCACCTCTTGCGGATGCATTTCGAAAACAAGGTAATTTGGAAGAAGCTTTAAAGATATGTCAAAACGGATTGCTAAAACATCCAACCTATACAAGTGCTCAAGTTGTATTAGGAAAAATACTCCACGCTAAAGGAAGAGTTGAAGACGCTTTAACGGAACTAAAAAAAGTATTAGAAATCGATCCGGAGAATATTGCCGCCCACAGTCTTTTGGGAACAATTTATATGGAACGGAAAGAATTTCAAGTCGCCATTGAAGAATACCAGAAAGTCTTAACCTTAAATCCAGATGATGAAGATGCTCAAAGCGCTTTAAAACAAGCCATTGAAAAAGCCGCCGGGGAACAACAAAACCTAAAAAAGAATAACCCAAAACCCACGGATCCTTTAGAAGAAAAAACAACCACTAAAGAAAGTACTGCTACGTTGACGATAGCAGAGCTGTATTTAAAACAGGGCCATTTCGACAAAGCCATAGAGGTTTTCCAAGAGCTTTTGGCAGATGATCCGCAAAACTTGATGCTTCGACAGAAATTGTCAGATGCAGTTGAAAAGCAACAAAAGGAATCAGCCGTAGGGCCAACGGTTTCAAAGTTAAAAAAGAATGATTTTACTCAACCCCCTGACCATAAAGAAGATGTTTTGATCGAAGAGTCGAAACTCGATTCTCAAAAAGGCAATAAAAAAAAGGAGGATGACTCTAAATTCACAAGCGAAGATATCCTCCAAGTCATGCGTCGGGGCGGGAAAGACGATGTTTTAGTCGAGGAGAATGAAAAAGCGCCGGCCGTCCTGAAAAGTGTTCCCGAAGCCAACACGAAAGTAAAAGCTATAGAGGCAAAAAAGCCTTCGATGGACGGAGTAAAAACAGACGGCTTAAAAGGGATTTTAGCTGAACTAGGATCAGTGGATGGGATCATCAAGTGTTTCCTGGTTAATAGAGAAGGAATTACCGTTGTTTCTATTGGTGAAACAGGCAATAATGCTGATCTAGGAAAACAAGCTGTTATTATTTTCGAGAGTACAGAACGGTCGGTTAATCAATTACAACAAGGGAAACTGCAACAAGTATTAATTACAGCAGATAATGGACATATTTTACTTGTTACCTTTACGGATTATATATTAATTGTTTTAGCGAATAGCCGGATCAATCTTGGGCTTTTGAGACTCACACTGGATTCTGTAACTAAAAAAGTTGAAAAAATATTGTAGTCAAAAAGTGAATAGCAAAATTACTAGGGTTCATAACAATGGATTTTAAAAAAATACTTGAAGAAACTCTTTCCAATGTCGAAGGCGCTATTGGCGCAGGTTTGGTGGGAATGGATGGGATCGTTATCGATCAGATATCCCATAACGCTTCTTTTGACATTAATGCAGTTGGGGCAGAATATTCCAGCATTATCAAAAATGCCATGAGAGCGTCCTCGAATTTTGGCTTGGGAAATACTGGTGAAATATTAATAACAACCGATAAAGCTACCATGATCATGATGATGGTTGGTCAAAACTATTTCGTTACGCTTGCAATTAATCTCGATGGCAATTTGGGCCGTGGACGTCTTGAATTGAAAAAAGCCATCCCGAAGTTTGAAAAAGAATTAACTTAAGTCTTTGAAAGAATCATCCGCTTTAAAACCAGGCGATCCTATCTCTTCTGATGATGACTTTACTCTTTTTTCCTGGACAATGCTTTTTCGGTCTTGGTTTTGGCGATTTTATGACCACCTTTTCCACCTCGTGTTTTTCAATTTCTGTTGGTTCATGATTTGTTTTTTTATTGGATGGCTGGCAAAACGAGCCGGGTTCTTTGGAACCATCCAAAACATAAACGTACTTGGTGTTTTTGTGGTTTTTATAACGGAGTCGATCGTATCGATCGGCTGGGCTTATCTGGTATTCAGGGTTTTCATAGAAGGAGAGGCGGAATCCCGAGATTTATTCCGCGGGTTGAAAAAATATTTCATCAAGGCAGTTGGGCTCTCCGCAATTTCGTTTTTGTTCATAGTGGTCTGCATTTATAACATCCTTTTTTATTATCATTTTCCAAGCCAACATTCTTATCTTAATATCGCCTTGATCGGTTTTATTCTTTGGGCTTTGCTTTTCTGGTTGTCATCCGCGTTGTACCAGTGGCCGATTTTGTTTTTTCAAGATCCACCATTTCTCAAAATCATTTATCGTTCCTTCTTGCTAGTTGTTGGGAACAGCTTTTCTTCATTAGGGGTTTTGGTGTTGTTTGCTTTTTCTGCTTTCTTCTTCACCTTTGCTTTATTCCTGTGGTTTTTGATAGGGATGGTATTTTTCTTTTCGATTCAGTGCGTACTTCTTGAAAAGAACCTATTAAAGTATAAAATAACTTTCAAGGATCAATCGGTTCAAACCATAATAGAATCATTGATTAAGGAGCGAAAAAGAGGGTGGCGGGAAATCATCAGGCCTTGGGAGAAAAAATGAATCAATCTAAAAGATGGGGGCAGATAATAGCTTTCGGTATCATTACCTATCTTTTAATCGGCGGAAACCGAGGTTTATGGCATTTGTATCAATTACACCAGGAGAAACAAGTATTAACAGGGGATATAGATCAATTAAAAGTAGAAATAGGCCGTTATCAAAATGAGTATCAGACTTTTGGTAAAAGCACCGTTAATCTAGAAAAACAGGCGCGAGAAGATTTGAACCTTATTAGGCCTGGGGAAATAGTTTATAAATTTAATTCCAGCACCAAGGAAAGATGAACTAGACCAGTATTGATGCGTGTTGACTTCCTTCAGTTTGACCGTTATCCTACCTTTCCTTTGAAACCATCCGGCGACAGGGTTTGTATTTCAGCGATTTAGTTGTCTTTCCCTTGGTTATTGATCGATCGCTCAATGTGAGGCGGTGTTTTCGACATCTGGGAATTACAGCCTTTTTAGCCGAGATGGCGGAACTGGCAGACGCAAGGGACTTAAAATCCCTCGGGCCTAAAGCCCGTCCCGGTTCGATTCCGGGTCTCGGCACCAATTTTCATAGTTTTTTGAAGGCGACCAAGTCGCCAAATAGACGCGGGGTGGAGCAGCCTGGTAGCTCGTTGGGCTCATAACCCAAAGGTCGCTGGTTCAAATCCAGCCCCCGCAACCAACGACAAAAGTCGCCCTGAATAGGGCGACTTTTTTTTGGAAAAATATTGGAAATCATAAAATTAAGGATTGAAAAAAAAGGACGTGGTGGAAAGGTCGTCACGATATTGGATGGTTTTACCCATGATGCGGATTATTTGGGGGATTTAGCCCGGAAAATAAAAATATCCTGCGGGTCCGGCGGTACCGTGAAAAGCTCGACTATCGAAATCCAAGGTGATTTTCGAGAAAGAGTTGGGGAGATCCTCGTTGGGGAGGGTTTTCAAGTCAAAGGCATTCCAAAATAACAAGAAACAAAGCCTGATCATTCGAGGTTAATCTTTGCGGTCCTCACCTTCGATCTCGCACTGGCTTCCGTGGTTGAAAGATTTTCTATCCTCACTGGTTCTCATCGAAGAGAAAGCAGCGGAACTTTATCATTTTTCCCTATTGAACAAAAACTTCGCTTATTCCTGGGCAAAAGAGCCTTTCTTTGGGATCGATGGGGGCAGTAAAATCTCGCGGCGCTTGCATTTGCACCTTTTAAAGCATGGGTTCCAAAAAAAGAATCATAATATCTTTGATGATGAATTGCCCATCCCAAGTTATTTCCGAGAAGATTTGGGTTTTCTCCATTTTATAAAACCTCAGATACGGCCCCAACAAAAACCATCGGGTTCAGGTTTGTATTGCTTGCCGGGAAAAAACGTTTCCTTAGTTTTGGAAAACCCGAATTCAGTGGAGGTTAAATACCTGGATCACAGCTACGAAGTAAGAATTCCTCAAGTGGGTCGTTTTATTCTTTCCCGGGGGTTAAAATTGAATGTGGGACGCTCCTTGAAAGAAAGTAGGGTCTATTCAGCCGTTCGAAACCTCACATTGATCTTGGATCTTTTAGCGACCAGTATGGATTTGCAAAATGAGACGATTGATGATTTGCAGGAAGTAAGGCCACCTATATTATTGAGGGAGTTTCTAGTAAACCTAAAAAACAATGGCCCTGGTTCGATCGTTTGGGAATCAGCCCAAAAACTATATTTGGAAACCCATCCTGGATCTAAGGCGGTTCTACTAACGTCTTGGTATTGGAAGTTCTTACCGTTATTGTCCAAAACTCTGTTCAATAACAGAACCTAAGTAATATCGTTTTCGATGACCCCTTGATAGGATGTAAACATGAGTAATGAAATCAAAAATAAAAAAACCCCAGTGGCCCTTATCACGGGTGGCAGTAGTCCAATTGGAAAAGCCATTAGCCTCAAATTGGCCGCTCGGGGAATGAGACTCATTCTTCAATACCACCAGTCGGTGTCAAGAACGAAGGGTTTTATAAAAGAACTGGAAAATTCAGGGTACGAAATTATTGGTGTCCGTGCGGATTTAAGAAAGCCGGTTCAGTCAACAGGAGTGATTAAAAAGACAGTTGAAAAGTGGGGACGATTAGACTTGCTCGTGAACAATGCATCTGTTTTCAAGCCCACCCTCTCAAAGGATTTTCTGATTAAAGACTGGACGGAAACCCTTAATGTCAATCTGATCTCGCCAGCTTTTCTTTGTTCAATGGCTGGCAATTATTTGAAAAAAACAAAAGGTTGTATCATCAATATGGTGGACATCTATGGTGAATCCCCGATATTGAATAACTTTTCCGCTTATTGTGTTTCCAAATCGGCTCTGATCTCGTTTACGAAATATATGGCCATGGAATTAAGCCCGAAAGTTAGAGTCAACGGCATCGCGCCTGGAATCATTTCCTTTCCAACATCCTACAGCCCAGCCCGAAAAAGGAAACTTATGGAAAGGACTTTGTTGAAAAGGCCCGGAAGCCCGGAAGATATCGCGAACACGGTTATTTTCTTAGCGTCTGATCATTATATGACCGGCCAAATATTGAGAGTGGATGGGGGTCGTTTTATCTGAGCAAGGACTTTGGATAAAAACCTGGGAAAGTGTCATGTGGAAGCTTTTTGATGTTCTGGCCTTTATTGTCAAATCCCGCCGCGATTTCAATCATGGTTTTTCCACTCACGGGATGGATCAAATTAGGTGAGACCTCCAAGATGGGAAAGAGAACGAACGCCTTTTTCTCGATATCTGGATGAGGTACCTGGGGTTTACCCTGTTTTTTTACCAAGCGACCCTTTAGTATCAAATCAATGTCCAGCGTCCTTGGACCAAGGGCGTTCTTGGCGCGAATACGTCCCTCTTTTTTTTCCAAACTATTAATCCAACTCATCAATTGACCGAAAGTCTCCCCTTGCCCATTAAAAACCACGACCAAGTTCCAAAAGAAAGGCTGCCTTTTGAAACCTATGGGTGAAGTTTCATAAACGTGGGATAGGCCTTTTATGGGATGTTTCTCATCGATGCTATTTAACGCACGGTATAAATGAAGTTCGGGGTGGATATTAGACCCGAGACTTAGGAATGTAAGGTCATCAAAATTCGATCCAGATAATGAACGGTGGATGTGAATCCCGACATTTTGTGATCCTCGGACAGCGCCTGGTTTGGAGACACTTAGCTCAATTTCCGCTAAACCGAATTGGTGGAGCAAGAGGTCGGCTAGTTTTTCAGCCAGGGTTTCTATTAATTGATAACTGCTTTTTTCAACAAATGCGATGGCTGTTTTGGCTATTTTTTTGTAATCCTTTGTATCGACGATGTTGTCCTTGAGGGCAGCTTTTCGGATATCACAGGGGAATTTCAGATCGATCACCACGTCTTGTTTGGTTTTCCTTTCCCAGTCAAAGATCCCAATGATGCACTTGATCTTTAGACCGGTAAGAACAATATGGTCCTTCATATTGGGTAAAACTCCTTGCTTCAAAAAGGATTTGATCGATCAATCGGCCGGGGTCTGGAATTATTTTGCCATAGATATGGCCTAAAAACTCTAGGAAGACTAAAACAATACGAAAAATCCTATTGACGCCCAACTTTGTATTTGTTTCCATGGCTTCATGAGTCGCGAGCCCACCTTGGCAAAACCTTCCCATTTCCTTTGGATATTTGGCCTGCTTTTGTTAAATCTTGTTCTTTTCGGCGATGTCTTGTTCAGCGGGAAGGACCTTGTTCTTTCAAGCCAAAATACAGATCTTTATTTACATTTTGTTTCTTGGCGAAAATTCGCTTTCGACCAATTGAAACAGGGCCATCTTGCTCTTTGGAATCCCTTTTATCTTTGCGGGACACCTTTTTTAGGTGGGTTTGAATCGGCCATTTTATATCCCCTGAACTGGGTCTATCTGTTCCTTCCAATTAATTTGGCGATCAATATCGGGATTGTCTCTCATCTTTTTTTGGCGGGGTTATTCACCTATGTTTGGGTGATACGTCGGGGATTAGACCCTATGGCTGGTTTTCTAGCCGGGTGCATTTTCATGTTCTCTGGCCCTCACTTCCTTCATGTTTATGCAGGTCATTTACCAAATCTTTGCGCCATCGCGTGGATACCTCTCATATTCTTGGTTTTAGATACCATTCTGGAATCCTTGTCGTTGAAATGGATCCTATTGGGGCTATTCGCGGTCTCGATGCAGATATTGTCGGGTAATCCTCAGTATGTTTTTTATACAGCTATTATGGCGGTTGTTTATGTTTTATTGAACGCCACTCGAAAAAAGCATTTGTGGACGGCGTTATTGGGGTTGTTGATCATTTATGGAGGAGCCAGTCTTCTGACAGCTGCCCAGTTGTGGACAGGTCTGCAAGCCTCTTCCGAAAGCGCACGGAACCTTTCGCTCGAATATAGAGTGGCGGCATCTTTTTCTTTTCCTCCGGAAAATATATTGACTTTAGTCTTGCCCGAATTTTTCGGGAACTTAAGGGGAATTCATTATTGGGGACGCTGGTTTTTATGGGAAGTCTCGATTTATTCTGGGGTAACAGCTTTTGTCTTGGCTTTTTACGCTCTTGTTGTAATAAAAAGAAATGAACGACATTGGGAACTCACGACCGGAGTCATTGCCTTAATCCTTTCCATGGGCGCCTATACACCGGTTTTTCATTTTTTATACACTTTTATTCCGGGTTTCGATGCGATGAGAGGTATTTGTAAATTCAATATATTTTTTTGTTTGTTCCTTTCCGTTCTTTCTAGTATGGGTTTGGATCATTTGTTGAAAAACGGGTCGCGTTTAAAGTGGTTAACTTTTTCGACGGTTCTTTTGGGAATAATATTGCTTATCTTAGGCTTGACTATTCTTTTATCTGCCCAAAAGGGTTTGTCAGGAGCCTGGAATTCCTTGATTTCATCGGTCTACTGGCTTCAAAAAGATATTTCCAGTATGGAAATCCAGCAAAAGGAAAAATTCATCAAAGCGGAGGGCTTGAACGCATCCTTAAGTCTTTTCTTAGGAGCAGCGACCGCTTTTCTATTAGCCATCTTTCTTGCCTTCCGGAAATATAGCCAAAAGGCTGTAGGGTTTGTAGCGGTTTTATGTTTATTGGAACTTTTTATATTTGCCAGTCTTAATCGACCGACTTTTCATTTTGCCGATTGGCAGCAAAAAAAGGACGCTCTGGGGAATTTTTATTCGGTAAATCCGGGGGATTATCGGGTGTGGGGAACCAACAGTGACTCCATGACGGTTGGAGGTTATGACATTTGGGAGGACGAACCAATGGTGCTTTCCCGCTATGCTAGGTTCGCTTGTCGTAGCCAGGGGATCAACGAACATCAACTCTATTCGGTTATGCCTTTATATAAAAAATTCACCAGTATTTTGGGCTTGGTTCGTTTGAAGTACCTTATCACTGAAAATGAGGATCCAATCAGGATTCATCCAACAAACTATCGTTGTTTAGACCGTTTAACTTTGTTTAACCAGTGGGAAACGATAGGTGAACCCGCGGATAGTTTGGATCGATTGTTCGATCCATCCTTCGATTTTCATCAAAAAGTCCTTTTGGAAAAGCAGCCCCAACCCTTTCCCGATCCAGGAAAGATCAAGGGAGAAACGAGATACAAGGACCTTTCGACGAATGAAATGGAAATATGGGTGGATATTCCCAAGGCCGCTATTTTATTGGTCTCTGATAATTTCAGTCCGGGATGGAAGGTCCTACCTTTCCCCGATAGCAGCCAAAAGAATTATCAGGTGGTTCCGGGGGATTATTTTCTTAGGGCTATCCCTTTAAGCGCGGGGAAACATCATTTCATCTTGACCTACCTACCGACGGCGTTTGTGATAGGGAAATGGGTTTCGCTTCTTTCTTGGGGCGTTTATATTGTTATACTACTCTTCCAACTCAGCTTTTATAAAATCAAACGGAAAGTGTTTTCGTGAAAATCCACCAAATCTTCGCCCAAAAGAAAAAAGTCATTTCTTTCGAGATATTCGCTCCCAAACGGGATGGAAATTTAGAGAAATTATTTCAAACGGTCGATGAATTGAAAGGTTTAAACCCGGATTATATCTCCATTACTTACGGGGCGGGTGGAACCAGCCGGGACATGACCTTTGAGATCGCGGTCCGCTTGAAATCAACGGGCATCCTTCCCTTGATGCATTTCACCTGTTTGGATCATTCCCGGGAAGAGATCAAGACGATTTTAGATCGTGTCAAAGAGGCTGGTATCGAGAATTTGCTGGCATTGCGCGGCGACCCACCTAAAGGCCAAACTACATTCGTTCCTCCGCGAGATGGTTTTCGATACGCGAGCGAATTGATCCAATTTATCCGCTCCCACGCTTATGATTTTAGTCTTGGCGTGGCGGGGTATCCTGAAGGCCATCCGGAAGCGGGAGGATTGGATAGGGACTTATTGAACTTGAAACGTAAAGTCGAGGTTGGCGGTCAATTCATCGTTACCCAGCTTTTTTTTGAGAATCAAGATTATTTTGAATATGTGAAGAGAACAAGGGCAATGGGTATCCAAGCTCCGATCCAACCCGGCATATGGCTTTTGACCGATTTTGCCCAGATCGAAAAAACGGGTAGTCTGGGAGCGAGGATACCATCAAGATTAGTTGAAGAATTGAAACCCTTTAAAGATGACAAAGAAAAAGTGATCCAAAAAGGGATCGACTATGCTACCCGCCAGTGTGAGGAACTTCTAAAAAATGGCGCGCCTGGCATCCATTTTTACGCCATGAACAAAAGTCATTCCGTCAAAGCGGTTATGGGAAATCTCCGAGACAAGGGTTTATTGGATCACTGAAGGTCAATTAGATAGGCACCTTGGGGGCGAGAAACGGACCCTTTTGGTCTTTTAAGTCGTTCCTTTTGGCGATATACTTATCTCATTGTTTTTGATGGATTACGTTTTTTGGAGTGAACTATGACCGATAACGCTTCCATCTTCAGCCGTTTCGACACGTTCTTCAGAACACTTATTTTTTCCAATCCTTAAAAATGAATGAATTGGATGAATTGATAGGTCATCTTCGAATGATCCGTGTCCAAAAGGGTTATGAGATCATCAAACAAGGGGATCCTGGAGACGCTTTTTACTTGATCGCTTCCGGAAAAGTATCGGTTTGGATGAAAAAGGGATTCAAAAAGGTAAAAGTTGCCGATTTGTTGCAGGATGACTTTTTCGGTGAAATGGCTCTTATATCCAATGAACCCCGTAATGCCACGATCGTGGCTGAGGATGTCACGGAACTTTTCATCCTTCAACGATACGACTTCGACAAAATATTGATGAAAAACCCGGTGATCGCCCAGGAATTGAAAAAATCCTATTTCGAGCGAAAACAAAAGAATAAGTAACATCCCAAGACAATTGACAAGCAGGAAGAAGATTGGCATATTCACTGGCCTGCCCGTTTTTACCCGATTTCTGGAATAGGGGAAACGGTCTTTTATTAGGTCCGGAGAACGCCTTTCTGGAAGTTGTTTTCGCCACCCTAAAGGTTCCCTCTGGTCGAGTCTTTACCAACCCGATGGCGGGGTAGCTCAGCTGGTTAGAGCATTCGGCTCATACCCGAAGTGTCGGCGGTTCGATTCCGCCCCCCGCTACCATTTTTTCCTTTAAATAAAAGAAAATTACGATGAAACAAATGATCCTTCCTCAAGTTCCTTTCCCGAGACGATCCAAATTGATCATCGGGATATCAGGAGGGGTCGATTCAATGGCCCTTTTAAAACTCCTTTACGATTATTATCCACAACCCAAAGAACGTATGATCGTCGCCCACGTGAATTATGGTTTGAGGGGTCGGGATTCCCAAAATGACGAGCGGTTGGTCCGCGAAACCTGTGAAAAGTTAGGCTTGTCTTGCCGTATTTTAAGGGTTAAATCTTTCAAGGCGCGTGTAGGCCGGGAAAAGCGTTCCTTGCAGGATCTTGCTCGTGAGATCCGATATTCCTTTTTCGCCAAAATCGCTCATCGGGAAAAGGCTTGGGGTGTAGCGGTCGCCCATCACCAAGAAGACCAGGCGGAGACGGTGCTGGACAGGTTGTTAAGGGGCGCGGGCGCCCGGGGACTTTCTGGGTTAAGGCCAATACAAACATTATGGTTCCCGGGGCAAAGCAAGCCCTTGAGGGTCTGGCGTCCCCTGCTTTCTTATGAAAAGAATACATTTCGAACTTATTTAAAGGAAAGTTCTTTCTTCTGGCGGGAGGATCGGTCGAATGGGGAGGATGGTTATCGTCGTAACCGGATCCGTAATCGATTGCTTCCTTATTTGACGAAGTGGAATCCAAGAATCCGGGGAGTTTTAGCCCGCGTTGGCGAGATCATCTCTGAGGAAGATCGTTTATTGGAAAGTATGGTGGCCCCCATGGGGCCCAAGATCCAAGCCAAGTGGGTCAAAGGGAAGTTTCAAGCACTGTCCGTTCCATTCGGGAAATTCCCACTGGCTCTAAAACGTAGATTCGTCCGAGAGGCGGCAGAAAAACTCAACCCCAATGCCAGGGGTCTTTCATTCGAAAGGATCGAGGAAGTTATTCGGATTTGGGAAGGAAAGGAAAGGGGTCCCCGCGATATTGGATTCGGACTGTCGGCTAACCAAAAGGGTGGTCGTATCCTCATGTTTTTAAGCCGTTGAAGGAGCCTTGTCCTGATTATTCGGAACATAAGAAGGTTTTTTCAAAGGAATGGACGTCGAAAATCCCTGTATTTCCCCTTGCTTGCATTGAGAAAACTATATCAGCTATGATACCAGCCTTGCTTCCCTCGAGAACCTTTCTTAGGTTAATGGCACAAGCGGAGCGATCTTGAGCACTAGGAGTTCTTTTTGAACCAAACATTTAAAATCTTGGCTGGTTGGCTTCTTATCTTTGTGATCATCATGTTCTTTGCCCAACAATTAAAGGCCCCGAACAATAAGGTCGAGAATTGGGATTACTCGAAGTTCGTCGCTGGGGTCGTGGATGGAACGGTCCAAAAAGTCACCGTCCAGCCCGATGACAGGATGATCCTGGGAAAAACAAAGGGCAATGTGGACTTTTCCGTTGTCCAACCCGATGACCCGAACCTGAACCTGACCAAGATGTTGTTGGACAATAAGGTCGATTTTTCGACCGATCCACCCAAAAGGCCTAGCAGCCTCTGGCAGATATTCATTAATTTTGGGCCAGTATTGGTATTCGTCGGATTTTTCATTTTCATGATGCGCCAGAACCAAGGGGGAGGTGGTGGCGCCATGGCTTTCGGCAAAAGCCGAGCCAGATTAATGACCGTTGGCCAGCAAAAGATCACTTTCGCCGATGTGGCAGGCGTGGACGAGGCCAAGACCGAACTCATGGAAGTCGTCGATTATCTGAAAGACCCCAAGAAATACCAACAGTTGGGGGGAAAGATCCCGAAGGGCGTCATTCTGCTTGGCCCTCCTGGGACCGGGAAGACCCTGTTAGCCAAAGCGGTGGCGGGTGAGGCGGGAGTGCCATTCTTCTCGATCTCTGGTTCGGATTTCGTGGAGATGTTCGTTGGTGTCGGCGCGGCCCGCGTCCGGGACCTTTTCGAGCAAGGAAAAAAGAATTCTCCCTGCATTATTTTCATCGATGAGATCGACGCGGTCGGCCGTCAAAGGGGAGCTGGATTAGGCGGCGGACACGATGAGCGGGAACAAACCCTGAACGCCCTCTTGGTCGAAATGGATGGATTCAATACCAATAGCAACGTCATCCTTTTTGCCGCTACCAACCGGATGGATGTTCTGGATCCGGCATTGTTGAGACCGGGCCGTTTCGACAGACAGATCGTGGTGGACCGTCCTGATCTAGGCGGAAGGGAAGCCATCCTCAAGGTGCACGCGAAGGTGATCAAATTGGCCGAGGGTGTGGATCTAGCCATCATCGCTCGCCGGACCCCCGGGTTTTCCGGGGCGGACCTGGCCAACCTCATCAACGAAGCCGCGCTGCTGGCGGCGCGTCGCAATAAAAAAGCCGTCGAACTGGAAGAATTGGAAGAAGCCATTGACCGTGTCATGGCCGGGCCGGAACGCCGTACCCGTGTCATCTCGGACGAAGAAAAGAGGATCGTGGCTTACCATGAGTCTGGGCATACGATCGTGGGAAAGAAGATCGACAAGTCCCATTCCGTTCATAAGGTCTCGATCATCCCTCGTGGCCACGCGGCGTTGGGCGCCACCTGGTATCTGCCCAAAGAAGAAAAATTCCTCGCCTCCAAGACCGAACTTTTGAACCGCATCACCTCGCTGTTGGGAGGGCGGACCGCGGAAGAATTGACCTTTGGCGATGTCACGACCGGAGCGGGAGACGACCTGAACCGCGCCACCGAGATCGCCAGAGCGATGGTCTGTGAATACGGCATGAGCCCCAAACTGGGGACCTTGACCCTGGGGCGAAAGGACGACATGGTCTTCATCGGCCGGGACCTGATGAAAGAAAAGAATTATTCCGAGCGGACCGCCCAGATGATCGACAACGAGGTCAAAAGGATCATTGAGGAGTGCCATGCCAAGGCCACCTCTATCCTGAAAAAGAACAAGAAGTTCCTGAAGATCATGGCGGAAGCCCTGCTGGAAAGGGAGATCCTGGATAGCTCGGATGTGGAAGCCATCATGGCGGGTAAAAAGATGGGGCCGAAGCCAGCTCCCAAGAATCCGCCTTCTCCCACTACGCCATCGGGTTCCGCTACCGCGGAATCGACACCTCCAGTTTCCTTGAAACCCCAGACCGCCCCTTCGCAAGCTTTCAAGGGGGGACGGATTGGATAAAACGCGTATAGAGCGGGCGGTCCGGGAGATCCTTTTAGCGGTAGGGGAGAATCCCGACCGGGAGGGGTTGAAAGAGACCCCCAAACGGGTCGCCAAGATGTACGAGGAAGTCTTCTCCGGGATGCAGATGAACGCCTCGGAGATCGTCACCATTTTCGAGACAGAAGGTCATGAGGAAATGGTGATCCTCAAGGACATCCCTTTCTATTCCATGTGCGAACATCATCTGCTCCCGTTTTATGGGAAAGCCCATGTCGCTTACTTGCCCCGAAAGGACAGGCTGGCGGGGCTTTCCAAGCTCGCCCGTGTGGTGGAAGCCATCGCCCGCCGTCCCCAACTTCAAGAGCGGATCACCACCCAGGTGGCCGATACGCTCATGAGGATACTGAAACCTTATGGGGTCCTGGTCATCGTGGAAGCGGAACATCTTTGTATGACCATGCGGGGAGTGAAAAAACCCGGGGCGAAGATGACCACTTCCGCCGTCAGGGGTATCTTCACCAAGAGCGTCGCCACCAGGATGGAAGCCCTCAATCTGATCGGTAGGTAAGCCTGGATGCCTGGGAAATCCCGAGTTTCTTTCAGGATACTCCAACCCGATCCTTTCGATCTTCACCGTCACCCTGACATCCCGTTGCTTTTTGCCGCCTTACTTCCGACCCAAACCCAAAGCGCGCATTTCAAAAACGCTCTTCTTGGCCATGCGACCGCCAGCCAAATTTCATTACGATCGGATCATTCCGTCCGCTGGCGGATGACCCTTTCCGCGGGAACATCCTTCGCGAAAAAAATCGCAGATTCATTCCCTGGGTTAGCCCTCCAAATGGAAATAGGGTTGAAAGGTTATTCTCGGCCCAGTTCCTGGACCCTTTCGTCCGGCAAGGGATGGAAGATCCGTTGGGCAAACAAGACCCAAGTGATGGGTATCTTGAATGTGACCCCGGATTCTTTCTCCGATGGAGGCAGATTTCTGGATCCCGCCGTCGCTGTTGAACAGGCCCTTCGGATGCAGCAGGAAGGGGCTGATTGGATCGATGTGGGAGGGGAATCCACCCGTCCTGGAGCCAAGGCACTCCCTGTTGAGGATGAGAAAAAAAGAATCCTACCGGTCTTAAGGGCATGCGTTAAGGTCTTGAAGGTGCCATTATCCGTCGACACCTATAAAGCTGAGACGGCCAAGGCCTCAGTGGGAGAGGGCGCCAGGTTGGTGAACGATATCGGGGCCCTTAGGATGGACCCGCAAATGGGCAAGACCCTCGCCCGGCTCAAGGTTCCGGTCGTCCTGATGCATATGAAGGGCCGGCCCAGGGTTATGCAGAAAAACCCCAGGTATCAAGATGTGATAGGCGAGATAATATCCTTTTTCAGGGAACGTTTGCGATTCGCCCAAGAATGCGGGATCCATGAGGATAGGATCATCCTGGATCCCGGTTTTGGATTCGGTAAGACCCCATGGCATAATCTTGAACTCACCCGCCGATTATGGGAATTCAAGGTCCTGGGCAGGCCTCTGCTCCTGGGACCCTCCCGTAAATCGACCCTGGGAACGCTCCTGGGGGGCGCGCCCCCGGAGGAAAGGGTGGAGGGAACCGCCGCGGCGGTGACGGCCGCTATCCTGAAAGGGGCCGATTTTGTCCGAGTTCATGATGTTAAAACCATGGCTCGTGTGGTAAAAATAGCTGACGCCATTCGATATCAGCCGTTTTGACCAGGGACTGACTAACCCATGAATAATCTGATCACCCTATTTTCCAATTTCCGTTTTGTCGATGTCCTGGACATCCTGGTGGTCTCCTACCTGACCTACCAGTTATTACTCCTTATCAGGGAAGTGCGCGCCACCCGCATCGTGCTAGGTTTCGCCATTCTCTTTTTGGCCACGGTCATCGCCAGCCAGTTCCATTTATTGACACTGGATTGGCTTCTGAGCAACCTGGGGCCCTTTTTCATCATCGCTTTCGTGGTGGTTTTCCAGTCGGACCTGCGCCGGATCATCACCCAGATCGGCCGGGGAGGGGGATTCTGGGGAGGCGTGTTCCAAGGGGACGCGGTCCTTTTCAAAGAAGTGACCGCGGCGGTGAAGGACCTGGTCAAGACCAAGCGGGGCGCCCTGATCGTTCTGGAACGGGATGACAGCCTGCAAAGCGTGTTCGACAACGGTACCAAGATCGACGCGGATGTGACGGCTGAACTCATCGTGACCCTTTTCGTCCCCCACTCGCCCCTTCATGACGGGGCGGTGATGCTTCGGGGAGGTAAGATCGCGGCGGCGGGCTGTATCCTTCCCTTGAGCCAGAATCCCAACCTGAACAAATCCTATGGCACCCGGCACAGGGCGGCGGTAGGCATCACCGAGGAGACGGACGCCCTGGCCATCGTGGTCTCGGAGGAAAAGCACACCATTTCCTTCGCCATGGCCGGAAAGATCACCCCTGAAATCGACTCGGACACGCTGGAAGAGATGTTGACGCTTTATGGAACGAAGGTGGATTGAACATGAAACGATGGATCTTCGAGAACCTGGGCCTGAAGTTATTGGCTTTCCTGATCGCCTTCTCCCTATGGGCCTATGTCGGGTCGCGTCAGATATTGGAACGCAAGGTGGTCCTTCACTTGGAACTCACCGAGATACCCGCCGGCATGACGGTGGATTCGAGCGTTCGAACGACGGTTCCGGTTGTCCTGACAGGCCGTAAGGAAAGCGTCCTGGAAGTGGATCCGGATGACTTGACCGCGGTGGTGAGCCTGAAAAGTTATACCAAAGATAAGAAAGACCTACTGGTCCATCCGTTGGTCCAACCTCTGCCAAGCGGGGTCGCGGCGACCGTGTCCGCCATCCATGTCCATTTGATCTCCACCAATAACCACAAGTAGGAGTCGCCATGGCAACCCTTTGCGTGAATATCGACCATATCGCTACCCTGCGCCAAGCCCGGAGGGAAGATGAACCGGATCCTGTTGAGGCCGCCCGGATCGTGGAAAAGGCCGGGGCCAGGGGTGTTACGGTCCACCTTCGGGAGGACCGAAGGCATATCCAAGACCGCGATGTCATCCTCCTTCGTAAAACCCTCAAGACCAAACTGAACCTGGAAATGGCGGCGACCGAAGAGATGGTGCGTTTCGCCCTGAAAGTCAGACCCGATCAGGTCACCCTGGTCCCGGAAAAACGCCAAGAGCTGACCACTGAAGGAGGGCTTCTATTAAGTTCGTCGCCCGCCCGATTCCAGAAAACCATTGACCGACTACAAAAGAAGGGGATCCCCGTCTCTCTCTTCATTTTGCCCGATCGTTCCACCATCGAGCTCTCGGCCCGGATGGGGGCAACTTTCGTGGAACTGCACACTGGTTTGTATAGCCAGGCATTCCGGAAAAAAGTCAGGATCGCGGAAGAATATCTAGCCCTGGCGACTGGGGCGAAACTGGGACGATCCTTGGGGCTCAAGATCCATGCAGGGCATGGATTGACCTATGAAAATACCGCTCCCATCGCCGGTTTAATGGAGATCGAGGACCTCAATATCGGGCACAACATCATCGCCCGGGCTTCTATGGTAGGATTAAAGAAGGCGGTCGAGGAAATGCTGTCGATCCTGAAAAAAGCGAAGCGAAAATAAGGAGGTCGGAAATGGGTAAACTATTTTTCTTGCTGGTCATCCTGATCCTGGGCGGTATCGGCTATTACCTTTGGAATACGGTGGCCTCGGCCCCGAAAGAAGCGACCTTGCCCGGTTACACCAACGCTTTGAAGAACGACGAGGATAAAGCCAGAGCTGTCATGGCAGGCGCCAATACGGAGAGCGTTCAGGGCGCGGTGGAAAAATATAAGGGAGACAAGGGAACCCTGCCGGCTTCTTTGCAGGACCTAGTACCGAATTATATCGATCATATCCCAGGCGGGCTCCAGTACGATCCGGGCACTGGAAAAGTGACCGTCGCGCAGTAATTCCTCCCGTTTCCTTTGAAAACCTTCTAGCAGGTTGCTGAAAAAGTCCCTAATGCGGACTTTTTCAGCTGACGACATTTGCGGTAACCCCACGATTCCTGCGGAATCTTTGGGGTCGCAGGCTACTTTGTGGCCTTTTTTTACTTTTTCAGTAGCCTGCTAGTGAACCTTGAAAAGGGCCTGGGGCAAACGCCCCGGGCCCTTGTCCTATCTCGCCCAAATCAGGGTTTTCGGCTATAATTCCGACCTTCGCAAACACGATTTGAACAGGGGTTTTTATGGGTGTGCCCACGACTGGAAGCGAGATTAGACAGGCCTACTTGGACTTCTTTAAGTCCAAAAATCATAAGATCGTGCCTTCCTCATCCCTTGTGCCCGAAAGCGACCCTACCCTCCTGTTGGCCAACGCCGGGATGAACCAATTCAAACCATACTTTCTGGGTACGGTGCCCTTTCCCCATGCTGTACCTTACGCCGCCTCCTGCCAGAAATGTTTCCGCACCGGGGACCTGGAGAGGGTGGGATATACCGCCCGTCACCATACATTCTTCGAGATGCTGGGGAACTTTTCCTTTGGCGGATATTTCAAGAAAGAAGCCATCGCTTGGGGTTGGGAATTCGTCACCGAGGTCCTGAAGATCGATAAGGCCCGGCTTTGGGTCTCCATCTACGAAAAGGATGACGAGGCGAAGGAACTTTGGAAAAAGACCTCCGGCCTTCCAGAGGAACGCATCATTCGGATGGGGGAAGACTCCAATTTTTGGACCATGGGACCCACTGGCCCCTGTGGTCCCTGTTCCGAGATCTATGTGGACCTGGACCCGAGCGGTCCTCCCACCAAGGATTTCGAGCAGGACGCCGAGACGGGACGGTTCTTGGAGATCTGGAACCTGGTCTTTACCCAGTACGACCGCCAAGCCGACGGAACGCTTAAACCCCTGCCCAAACCCAACATCGATACGGGCATGGGTTTGGAACGGGTCGCCAGCGTTATGCAGAACGTTCCCTCCAATTTCGAGACGGATCTACTTTCCCCCCTCATGGCGGGCATCGCCAAGGCGGGCAATATCCCTTTCCAGGCGGACGGCTCCCAGACCTACACCTCCTTGAAGGTCATCAGCGACCACTTGAGAGCCACGACCTTCCTTATCGCCGACGGGGTCCTTCCCTCCAATGAGGGCAGGGGATACGTCCTGCGCCGGATCCTTCGCCGGGCCATCCGACACGGCAAATTGCTCGGGTTCGACCGGCCATTCCTTTCCGCCCTGACCCTGGAAGTCGGGAAACTCATGGGCGGCGTTTACCCGGAAGTGGTCGAACGGAAGGAACATATCGTCAATGTGGTAAGGTCCGAGGAAGAGCGATTCTACGAGACACTGGCCGCTGGCACGGAACGTCTTTTGGAAAAGATCGAGGGTCTGAAAAAAGAGAAGGCCTCCACTCTTTCGGGTGAGGAAGCCTTCATGCTTTACGACACTTTTGGGTTCCCCCTGGACATCACCAAGGAGATCCTGAAGGAAAAAGGTCTTTCAGTGGACGAGGCCGGTTTTCAAAAGGCCATGGAGGGCCAGAAAGAAAAAGCCCGCTCGGCCTGGAAGGGAAGCGGCGACGCCATCTTGCCTCCGCTCTATAAGGAAATGGCCGCTAAACTCGGACCGACGATGTTCAAAGGATACGAAAAGATCAAGGACCTGGGCCAGATAGTCCAGATCGTCCGGGTGAAGGACAAGAAGCATGAGCCAATCGAGAAATTGAACGAGGGTGAATATGGGTTTGTGCTTTTGAACCAGACGCCTTTCTACGCCGAAAAAGGCGGACAGGTCGGCGACAAAGGCGTGATCCAGGGCTTCAACTCGGCCGAAGTCGCCTGGGCGGATGTGCTGGATACCCAAATGGTGACCGATACCCTGATAGGCCACTGGTGCTTCATGAAACGGGGAAAGCTCACCGCGGGTCAAAAGGTCGAGGCCACAGTCGAGGAAAGTGAACGCCGGGCTACCATGCGCAACCATACCGGCACCCACCTTTTACACGCCGCCCTCAGGCAGGTCCTGGGAACCCATGTGGGTCAGGCCGGAAGCTATGTGGGACCGGATCGGCTTCGATTCGACTTCACCCATTTCGAGGGGGTCAAACCGGAACAATTGCATAAGATCGAGCGTATCGTTAATCAGCGCATCTTGGACAACCTGGAGGTTTCCAAACAGGAGATGTCCTTCGACGAGGCCAAGAAAAAGGGCGCCATGGCCTTTTTCAGCGAAAAGTACGGGGAAAGGGTCCGAGTGGTGGATGTGCCGGGCTTTTCCATGGAACTCTGCGGCGGCACCCATGTGAATCGCACCGGGGATATCGGCTTGTTCAAGATCGTCAGCGAGGCTTCGGTGGCCTCGGGCGTGCGCCGGATCGAGGCGATCACAGGAGAGGGCTCCTTGGCGAAGGTCAGCCAAGAGGAGGAGACTCTCAAAGAAATCGCCCAACTTTTGAAAAGCTCAGACGCCGAATTGAAGACCAAGGTCCAGTCCCTGTTGGATGAAATGAAGGCCAAGGAAAGGGAATTGGCGTCCCTCAAGTCCAAACTGGCGGGCAGTCTGGTGGACGAGGTTTTGGGCGGGAAAAAGGAAGTGAAGGGCGTGGCTTTGGTGGTCGCCCGGACCGATGATCTGGACGCCGACGGAATGCGTCAATTGATCGATTCCCTGAAAGAAAAAATGGGAAGCGGCGTCATCGTCCTGGGAAGCGGAAAACCAGGCCAGATCGCCTTCATCGCGGGAGTCACCAAGGATCTCACGGCCAAGGTCAAGGCTGGGGATATCGTCAAGGAAGTGGCCAAGATCACCGGCGGAGGAGGGGGCGGCAGACCCGACCTAGCCCAGGCGGGCGGCAAGGACGCCTCCAAGGTGGATGAGGCCTTGAATCAGGTACCGCAAATTCTAGAAAAAATGATGAAATAAATTTTAAAAAAGAAACGGCTAAGTCATGTTTCAACCACAGATGAACACAGATGAACACGGATTTTTTTTAAAAGAATCATCAATGTTTATCGGTGTTAATCGGTGGCTAAAAAATAGTTGTTTTTTTTCAGTGGTAAAAAAGTCTTGATGAAGCGTTGGTTGGGCCTGGACCTGGGCCATGTCCGAATAGGCGTGGCCCTTTCCGATCCTTTGGGCCTGACCGCCCAACCCTTGGTCGTCCTGAAGGCCTCCGGAACCCAAAAGGATATCGCCGCTATCGGCGAGTTGGTGAATAAGCACGAGGTCACGCAAGTCATCGTGGGATTGCCCCTCAACATGGACGGCACCGAAAGCGCCACCACCCAAAAGGTCAGGGATTTCACGGGCAAGTTGGCCGGGTGGTTGAACGTCCCGGTTTTTTTCGTGGATGAAAGGCTGACCAGCAAGCAGGCTGAGCGGGCCTTGATCGAGGGGAATGTCCGCCGCGAGGACCGCAAGGGAAAGATCGATAAGGTCGCCGCGGCTCTTTTGTTACAATCGGCGTTGGAAGGGACGGCATTGATCCCTTTGAAGGAAAAACATGAAAATCCTTAAATGGTATGGGATCGGGTTGGGGATATTTTTTGTCCTGTTCGCTTGTCTTTTCTTTCCGCCGTTCTTTTACCCGGGGCCGGATGTGGATATTCCCGTCAATTCCAAGAACAGCGCCAGGGTCATCGCCCAAAAGCTGAAAGACAATGGCATCATCCATTTCGCCCTGCCTTTCAGGGTCTTGACCAAGCTGACCCACGCGGACCGTCACCTGAAAGCCGGTCTCTACCGCATGAATCCAAGGATGAGCCTTTGGGAATTGGTCACCACCATGTCCCAGGGAAAAAGCGAACTATTGGCCCTGAAGATCCCCGAGGGGTATACGGTCGAACAGATCGCCCAGGAACTGGAAAAGATGAAAGTGGTCCAAGCGCCGGAGTTCATGAAGGCGGCGGAAGACCCGGTCCTGCTCAAGAAACTCGGGATCGAGGGACGCAGTGTGGAAGGGTTCCTTTTTCCGGAGACCTATCGGGTCCCGCTGGGCGCCAGCCCGGCGGAGTTGATCGAGCTTTTGGTTCGACAGTTCCAGGACGCCGTAGGGAGCGATTTCAATCGTCTTTGCTTGGTGAAGAATCTCACGCCTTATCAGGCGGTGATCCTGGCTTCGATCGTTGAAAAAGAGGCAAAGGTCGATGAGGAAAGGCCCATCGTGGCCGGGGTCCTTTACAACCGCATCCACCAGAAGATCAGGCTACAGGTGAACGCCACCTTGAACTATGTCTTGAATTCCAAAAACCCTTGGTTCTCGAACGCTCAGATCAATATCCAGTCCCCCTATAACACCTATCTACACCGGGGATTGCCTCCCACACCCATTTGTAATCCGGGCATGGAATCCATCCAGGCGGTGCTACAGCCCGCCGATGTGCCTTACCTCTATTACGTTTCCCAGGGAGACGGCACCAACCTCTTCGCCACGACCCTCGCGGAACATCAGAAGAATGTCCATATGGCCCGGAAGATACACCGCGCCCTGCGCCGCCAACAAGCGGCCAATCAGAAGCCGTAGATCCATCCGAAGGGCCCTGGGGAACCTTCATTTCCCTTGCGGTAAAGGGCGTCCTGCCGTAATTTAAAGGTCATGCCGACATTCAATAAATCGATCAAGAAGGTCGGTATCCTACCGATTTCAAAAGATCAATTTTCATGGAGAATCGGCACATGATGATCCAGGCTTTTCATCTCACCAAAGTACATTCCTCGGGCGTTAAGGTCCTGGAAAACGCTTATTTTTCCGCGCCGGAAGGCTCCTTCATCGCCATTTTGGGGGAAAGCCGCACGGGAAAAAGCACCTTCTTGAAAATGCTGGGCGGTGAGGAGAAACCCACCTCCGGGGTCCTTCGCATCGACCACAAGGACATCCACGGTCTTTCGGCTTCCGAAAAAAGGCAATGGCTCAATGAGGTCGGCATGATCTTTCCGGACCTGAGCCTTTTTCCCGACAAAACGGTGGAAGAGAACATCCTGTTCATCCTTCATGTCAAGGAAGTCTCCACCGAAGGCCAGAAAGAAGCCATCCGTAAACTGCTTTCCAACGCGGGATTGGGGGACAAGATCCAATCCAAACCCGCCGATCTTTCTTCCGGGGAAAAACGAATGGTCCTGGCCTTGCGGGCCATGATATTCAGGCCCCGTTTGCTCCTGGTGGACGACCCGTTCCAGGGGTTGGATGATAAGGCGGTCCAGACCCTGCTGAAGTTCCTTTTCGAGCTCAATCGTACCGGGACCACCGTCATACTTTCCATCCAGCAGATGTCCTTCTATGAAAATCTCAAGTCCATGCCGTCCGTACCGCCGATCCAATGGATGAAACTCGACCAAGGAAAACTCCAGCCGCTTGAGGAGGCGGTCCCATGAACAATTTTTCCAGGTTGGTTTTCGTGCTAAAAGAAGGGTTCGCCCACCTGTTCAGGTCCAAGGGGCTTTCCACCACGGTCATCGTCATTGTTGCCTCGACCCTCCTTCAACTCTCGATCTTCCTGGGCATTTCCCGCGTATTGGATAATGCCCTGGTTTCGGCCAAGGAAAAGTTCGAAATGGCGGTTTTCTTGACCTCCGCGGCCGATACGACCGACCTCGCCCGGATCAAGGATACGCTCTCCGCCGAACCCCAAGTGGCCTCCGTCAAGGTCGTCACCAAGGAAGAAGCGCTACAGGATTTCCGGAAGGACCCGGACATCGACCGTATGGTCCAGGCCCTGGGCGAGAATCCCTTGACCGATTCCATCAGCGTCGTGCTGAAAAAGGACGCGGCCGGTAATCTGGATGAACTGGTGAACCGGCTGAAAAAAGACCCCTCGGTGGAGGAGGTCAACTACGGCAAGAATGAATGGGAAGAGGTGTCCAATATCAGCCGTACGGTCCGATGGATGGGACTTTTCCTGGGCGGGTTCGTCTTCCTGACGGCCCTTTTCATCATCACCAATACGCTCTCCCTTTCTTTCTGGGCCCGAAAGGAGGATTTCATCCTTCTCTCCCGCATGGGCGCCCCGACTTGGATGCGCTGGGGTCCTTATCTTTGGGAAGGGGTCCTGCAGGGTATCCTGGGGACCGGCTTGATGGTCCTGATCCTGGAATTGATCCGGCACATCGTGGGGATGACCCTGGCCCAATACGGGGGACTGGACATCCTGCTCCACCTGCCCGAATTGGACTGGTGGGATCTCTACCTGGCCCTGGCGGCTTTGGGTGTCATCCTGAGTTTTACCGGGTCTTTCCTGGCCCTCCAGTCGAAATGGGTGAAGGAACTGAAGTGAAACGGTCCTTTCTCGGCCAATGGCTGGCTTTCCTGGCCCTGGGCCTGATGGGGTCAGCGCCTTGTCTCGCCCAATCCGTTCCCGCTCCCACTCCCGCCAAAGACCTGACCCAGATCAAACAGAACATCCTCCAGAACAAGAAAGGTTTGGCGGAAGTCCAGAAAGAACTCCAGGAAGAGAAGAAAAAGCAAAGACTGGCCGCCGCCCGGGAAAGAAGCGTCCTGGCCAGGCTTCAGAAGGTGGACCAGGCCCTGAACAAGCTCCGGCAGGAAAAGGAAGCCAATGAGGACGACCTAGGAGCGACCCGCGACCGCATCGACCGATTGCGATTCGATATCGCCCAGAACCAGACCCAGTTGGTCCAGAGCCGGCTCATCCTGGGCCGCCGTTTGCGGGCGTTGCATCGAATGTCCTTCCGGACCCCTTTCCTGGGCGGATTGTTGAGTTCGGATAATTTCGGGGACCTGGCCCGGAAGCTCAAGTTCGGCATGCTGTTGGCCAAGTCCAACGAGAAGATCCTGGCCCAAACCCTGCGGCATGAGCAGGTTCTGGAGACAGCTTCCAACCAATGGGGCGAGGAAGAGCACCGCAAGGAGATCCTAATGGCTTCCCTCGGCCGGAGGGAAAAGAACTTCTCGAGGGAAAGATCGAAGCGGACCGTTTTCATCACCTCCATCAAGCGTCAACAAGAGCTCCGGGAACAGACCATCTCCGAACTGAACGACCGCGCCCAGGACCTGCAGGCGAAAGTTTCCTTGTTGTTGAAGACCGCGACGGAGGTCAAGAAAGTGGCGGCGGCGTCGGCGCCGGTCGGAAAAGGGCTCAAGGTCGTTCGGGGCAGGATCCCCTGGCCCGTTACGGGCGAGATACTCCCCGATTATTCATTCGGGAGCCATAAGAATAAGGAGTTCAACGCGGTAGTGGATAATACGGGCATCCAGATCAAGGCGCCCATGGGAACTCCCATCCGGGCGGTGGCGGCGGGCAACGTTCGATACGCCGACTGGTTCAAAGGTTATGGAAAGTTAGTGATTTTAGACCACGGCCAAGGGTATTATTCTCTCTACGCTCAAGCCAATGAATTGAACGTGACCGAAGGCCAAAAAGTCGCCGCGGGCCAGGTCATCGGGACCGTTGGGGACACGGGTTCCCTGGTCGGGAGCAGCCTTTATTTCGAGATCCGGAAGGACGGAGTGCCCCAAGATCCCATCCGTTGGTTGAAACACCGTTCCTGATCGTCCCAAGCCAAGCTGAAAATCCTAGGAGGAAGTCATGAATCGTCGTCCATCCTTTTTGACCGTGGCCTTCATGCTGATCACCCTCTCGGTGGTGAGCTTCACCGCCGGGGCCGTGACGCAATCCAACAATAATCCCAAGGAAACTTCAGAGGACGTTTACAAGTACCTCAATCCCTTCGTGGACGCCTTGGCCATCATCCGCGAGAAGTATGTGGATGTGGACAAGACCAACCCGAAGGACCTCATCTATGGGGCCCTGCAGGGAATGGTCGCCACCCTGGATCCCTTCAGCCAGTTCATGCCCCCAGAGGATTACAAAGAGATGCAGACCGAGACCTCGGGCAAGTTCGGGGGATTGGGCATCGAGATCGCCCTGAAGGACGACCGTCTGACGGTCATCTCGCCCATTGAGGGCACCCCGGCGGATCGGGCCGGCATCAAGGCGGGAGACAAGATCGTCAAGATCAACGACGAAAAGACCGACATGATGACCATCAACGACGCGGTCAAGCGCCTCCGGGGCAAGATCGGCACCAAGGTCACCATCACCATCGTCCGGGAAGGGCTGAATGAGCCTTTCGACGTGACCATCGTGCGGGACGCCATCAAGATCGAGAGCATCCGGTCCTATATGCTTCCCGGCGACATCGGTTATGTGCGCATCTCCGAGTTCATCGAGAATACCACCGAGGATTTCGTGAACGCCGTCAACGCGCTCCAGAAGCAGTCGCCCTTGAAGGGCTTGGTGATCGACCTGCGTAACGACCCGGGGGGATTGCTCAATGAGGCGGTCGGAGTGTCCGACTACTTCGGCGAGGACGGCAAGACCATCGTTTCCACCGAGGGCCGGAGCGTCAACCAGAACCAGGTGTTCCATGTGACCGAAGGCGACAAATTCGACAAGAAAAAGCCGGTCGTGGTCATGGTCAACGAGGGAAGCGCCTCCGGGGCCGAGATCGTGGCCGGAGCCCTGAAGGATTGGAAAAGGGGCGTGCTCATCGGGACCAAGACCTTCGGCAAGGGATCGGTCCAGACCATCCTGCCCCTGGATAACAGCGACGGGGCCGCCTTGCGCCTCACCATGGCCAAGTATTTCACCCCCAACCATATCTGCATCCACGGTATCGGGATCGATCCGGACCTGGACCTGAAGGACCATGATATTTCCGAGTCCACCCTGAAGGTCTATAGCAAGCAGATGCCGGAAAAGTTCGCCCAGGAACTGGTGAAAAAGAAGATCGAGGTCACCGCCGATATGGCCATCACCCCCAAGATGATGGAAGACTTCTACGCCTATTGCGCCAAGAACGTCAAAAAGATCGACAAGGACGAGCTCAAGAAGGACCAGGACTACCTGAAGAACAGCCTGCTGGTGGAACTGATCCGGGAGAAATTAGGGGAGAAGGAAGCCCGCGAGGACGCGGTCATCCGGGACCCTCAGGTCCTCATCGCCGAACAGATCATCAAGAATGACGGGAAGATCAGCAAGGAGTTGTTGGCCAAATATCCCGTGAAGAAGGCGGATAAGGACGCGGTCGCGGGTGAAAAGAAGCTTGAGGAAGAGCGTAAAAAGCCCAAAGACGATGATCAGCAATAAGGCTTTTCGTTGAGCCCCCGGCGGTTGGGCCAAAGAGGGGAACTGCGGGGCTTTTTATTGAACCTGGCCCTGGTGTTGCTGGTGGCTGGCGCGGTGGGGTTGCTCCTTCGGTGGTACTTGAGAACACCCACCCTGCCTTCCGGGACACCCACTCCCGTGGCTTCCATCCCTTCCAACCAGGTGACTTCGGCAACCCTGCTCAAGACTTTGAACGATGAGTTGGAAACCCTGGATGTTTTGAAGTTGAGGGAAGGGGAGATCCTCGAGGAGTCGGCCACCGTCCAGGGCAAAACCGCTTCCACCTACCGTGAAAGTTTCCGCCTGCCCGCCCGCTATACCGCCGACCAATTGGCCGAACGTTTGGCCCAAACCGCCAAGCCTTTTGGGGTCAAGGTCACTCAAAGATCCGGCTCGGTGTCAGGGGTTCCGACGGTCAGCCTTTTCCGCTATAGCTTCGGGTTCGATGATTCCTGGACGCCGGTCGAGATCACCTTCATTCAGACCAAGAAACCGCGTATCTGCCTGATCATCGACGACGGGGGTTACCAGAGGGGAGAGGCGCTGGAACGTCTTTATGATTTCAAGGTGCCCGTGACCCTGGCTCTCATCCCGGGGACGGAGTTCTCCACCAGCCTGGCCAAGGATGTGCCCTCCCATGGCATCGAGGTCATCTGTCATATGCCCATGGAAGGAACGGAAAAGTTCCCCAAAGGGGCTTATCCCGAATACTTGAAAAGAGGGATGAGCGTTCCCGATGTGGAACGGAATCTTCAG
Organism: candidate division FCPU426 bacterium; assembly: GCA_963830915.1. Lineage (GTDB taxonomy): Bacteria > Oederibacteriota > Muellerivitia > Muellerivitales > Muellerivitaceae > CAWHOE01. The sequence goes on along the minus strand of CAWHOE010000035.1, from coordinate 60,643 downwards.
GCGGCTTTCGATAATATCCCGGGTTGCGTGGGATTGAACAACCATATGGGAAGCCTGGCTTCCACCGATCCCCAATTGATGTCGGCGGTCTGCGATTGGCTCAAAAAAAGAGGGCTTTTTTTCCTGGATTCCCGGACCTCAGTGGCGACCGTGGGGGAAAAGGAAGCCGAGAAGATCCAACTTGCCCATTCCCACCGGGACATCTTCCTGGATAATGTGGTGTCGCCCGAGAAGATCCGTCAACAAATGGATAAATTGGTGGCGAAAGCCAAGAAGAACGGGCTGGCGGTTGGGATCGGTCATTTCAAGTATGTGACCTTGAAAACGATGGCCGAAGAAGTCCAAAGACTCCAGGGTCAGGGTATCCAGTTCGTGTATCTATCCGAGGCTGTGAAAGAATAGAGGGTCTTTGCGTTTATTTGAAAGTTTTCATCGAGGGAATTTTTATGGCTAAGAATTTGGTTCTGGGTATTGAATCCTCCTGCGACGAAACGTCGGTGGCGGTGGTCGAGGACGGCTACCGGGTACTTTCCAATGAGGTCGCCACCCAGATCGAACTGCATAACCGTTACGGGGGCGTGGTGCCGGAAGTGGCCTCCCGCCAGCATCTGGAATCCCTTCCCATCCTCATTCCCTCGGCTTTGAAACAAGCCCAGGTGGCTTATGACGACCTTTCGGGTATCGCCGTGACGGCCTCGCCTGGGTTGATCGGGGCACTTTTAATTGGGCTATCCGCGGCCAAGGGTCTGGCCCTCAGCCTCAAGATTCCCTTCGTCGCTATACACCATATCGAGGCCCATCTATACGCCGCCAGACTCAATGACGAACCTGTCCTTTTCCCGGCCATCGGTCTGGTCGTGTCCGGCGGTCACACCGAGCTTTACCATATCGAGGATTGGGGAGTTTACCGTCTACTTGCTTCCACCCGTGATGACGCGGCGGGGGAAGCTTATGACAAGGTCGCCAAAATGATGGGCTTGGGCTACCCCGGGGGGCCTTTGATCGAAAAATTGGCCCAGAAGCACCAGGGAGCGCCGGGTCATTTTTCCCTCTCCCGAATGAAGGATCACAGCCAGGATTTTTCTTTCTCCGGGCTCAAGACAGCGGCCTCCCTGGAATTCAAAAAAAACCCGCCCAAGGATGAGAAGGACATGGCCCATTTCGCCGCCAAGTTCCAGAACACCGTCATCGAGGAGATCATCCTGAGGGTCCGCAAAGCCATGTTCGAGGCAAGGCCCAAGAGCCTGCTTGTCGGCGGGGGAGTGGCCTGTAATCAGGCGGTCAGGGAAGCCTTGAAGAAAGAAGCTAACGACTTCAAGGCGGTTCTGAGGGTCCCTCCGCCCAAGTTTTGCTCGGATAACGCCGCCATGATCGCCGGGCTAGGGGCCCACCAATTGGCCTTGGGTAAATCGGCGGATTTTTCAGCCACCGCCAACCCCACCGGTTCTTTTTATTGAACTGAAGCTACCATTCCATCAGCGGAGAGCTTGAATTCTTAAAAACCATTATTTTCTCCCCCGGTCGTCTCTGACCGGTTACCGGCCACCCCCCGGTCAGCTACCGGCTGGGCCCCGGTCGCCTCTAGCCGGTTACCGGCCACCCCCCGGTCGCCTCTGGCCGGTTACCGGCCACCCCCCGGTCAGCTACCGGTCGGGCCCCTGTCGCCTTTGGCCGGTTACCGGCCACCCCCCGGTCAGCTACCGGCCGGGCCCTGTCGCCTCTGGCCGGTTACCGGCCACCCCCCGGTCAGCTACCGGCCAGGCCTCGGTCGCCTCTGGTCGAGGTCATTCAGCATAAGTTTGGGCTCATTTCGCCTTCTGAAAATTGATTGCGTAGAGGTTTTTGAGTACCCTTCCAGCCATACCCCCTTCTTGCTACAATGAGCCGATGAAAGAAAATTCCTTAAAATCCCATCCAGTTATCATCTTTTCGGGCCTCGAGCGGGTTAACGCATGAGCGTTCTTGCCCGACAAGACCCAGAATCCATCGAGACTCCCTCCAACCGAAAACCGGCGGATGAATTGTCTGACGCCCCCCTGGAGGGGATGGGTAAACCAGCCAGGGAGTTCAAACTGGGCAATCTCACCCTGGATGGGCGTGTTTTCCTGGCCCCCATGGCGGGTTATACCGACACGGCCTTCCGGCGTTTGGCCCGGCGTTACGGAGCGGCCATGGTCGTTACCGAGATGGTCAGTTCCCGTGCCCTCATTGCCGGAAGCGACAAGACCCGCGAATTGATGGAATTCACCGACCCTGAAAGGCCCGTGGGTGTGCAACTTTTTGGCGGGGATCCCGCCATCATGGGTGAGGCGGCGGCCAGGGTGGAGGGGGACATCCATCCGGACGTCATCGACATCAATTTCGGCTGTCCGGTGGGAAAGATCCTCAAATGCGACTCCGGGGCGGCGGTGCTCAAGGAACCCCAGAGGGCCGGTTGGATCGTGGAGGCCATGGTGAAGTCGACCGGGGGCAGGGTGCCCATTACGGTCAAGACCCGAGCCGGTTTCGGCGCCCAGGATGAGTCGGTCTTCGAATTGCTCCACTCGGTGGAGGAGGCCGGGGCCTCGGCCCTGGCGGTCCACGCCCGGACCCGCGACCAGATGTTCGAGGGCAAGGCCAATTGGGACATCATTACCCGGCTGAAGCAGAAGGCCCGCATCCCTATCATCGGGAACGGGGATGTCAGATCGGCCGAGGACGCCTGGAAGCTTTTCCAGCAGACCGGCTGCGACGGCATCATGATCGGCCGGGGAAGCATGGGTTCGCCCTGGATCTTCGAGGAGATCAACCATTACCTGGAAACGGGGAAGCCCATGAAGATCCTATCTTTGAAGTACAAGATGGGAGTGGCCTTGGAACAGTTGAAATGCTCCATCGAGGTAAAGGGGTCTCGGATGGGATTACTTGAGATGCGCAAGCATCTTTCCCATTACCTGAAGGGGTTCGTGGGGGCCCGGGACCTGCGTCAGAAACTGCTGACCTCGGATGACGCCGAGTGGGTGATCAAGAGCCTGGAAGAGCTCCACCGGACCCTTCCCGAAACCGACCCCGTCCCATTGGCTGTTTGATCCCTTGGGAACCTTCCTTTATTCCGTGGATGTGGCCATCTTTCGATGGATCAATGAGGGTTGGTCCAACCAATGGTTGGACGGGTTCTTCCGCTTCATCACCAATTACCATCATTTCAATATCCTGATCCTTCTTTTGCTTTTGCTTCTCCTTTTTAAAGGGGGCAAAAAAGGCCGATGGATGGCGCTGGCCCTTATCCTAACGGTCCTCTTGACGGACCAACTTTCAGCCCATGTTTTCAAGGGGCTCTTCGACCGTGTCCGCCCATGCAACGCCCTGTCCGGGGTCCTGACACCGGACGATAAACCCTCTTCTTATTCTTTCCCTTCCAGCCATGCCACCAACATGGGAGGCTCCATGACCCTATTAGCGCTGGCCTATCCGCCCTGGGCCTGGTTTTGCGCTTTGGTGGCTTTTTTAGTAGGGCTTTCCCGTGTTTATTTGGGGGTGCATTACCCTTCGGATGTTCTGGGGGGATGGCTGATAGGAATGGCCATCGGTTGGGCGATGTGGACGGTCACGAAGCCATTTACAATGAACCAAGCCAAAACACATTCTTCAAATCCTGAGATTTCAAGATCTAAACCCAAGAAGGGAAGGCGCCGTGTCCGTAAATAGCGAAAAGAACGCCATCAAGCCATCCACCCTTTACCTGGTGGCTACTCCCATCGGAAATCTAGAGGATATGACCTCTCGCGCATTGAAGGTGCTCAAGGGAGCCACTCTCATTGCCGCTGAGGATACCCGCAACACCTTGAAGTTATTAACCCATTTTGGCATCCAGCCAACCAGGCTCATTTCCTGTTTCGAGCATAACGAGGCCAAAAGGCTGGGGGAGATACTGAAGACCCTGGAAGAGGGAGGCTCGGTGGCCCTGGTTTCGGACGCGGGGATGCCGGGCATTTCCGATCCCGGTTATCTCGTGGTCAAGGCGGTGGTCGAAAAGGGTTTTGCGGTAGTGCCTATCCCTGGGGCTTCCGCCCTTTTGGCGGTCCTGCCCGCCACCGGTTTTCCTTCCACTCCCTTTACCTTCATGGGTTTCCTGCCTTCCAAACCGGCTGACCGGCGCACGGCCCTTCATCAAGTGAAGTCAGAGGAAAGGACCCTGGTCTTCTACGAGTCCCCCCATCGGATGCGCAACAGCTTGAAAGACATGATGAACGTGTTCGGGAACCGCCAGGCGGTGGTGGGGAGGGAATTGACCAAGATGCACGAGGAGTTCGTCCGGGGGAACCTGCAGGAACTATGGAAACATTTCAAGACCAACGAGCCGATGGGTGAGTTCGTCATTGTGGTGGAGGGCGGGGAGAAGGTCGACCATTCGGACCAGGAGAAATGGGTGGGTGTTTCCATCGCCGACCAACTGGTCCAATTGATGAAGGAACAGCACCATTCCAAGACCGAGGCGGTGAAGGCGGTCTGCAAACTTCGGGACCTGCCCCGGGAAGTGGTTTATAAGATCGCCATGGAGATCCAGTGGGACCAGGAAGCGCCTCATGATGATGAGGATGCGGAAGCTTAAGAAAAATCCAACCTGACAGGTCGTGAATATTGGCGGTCAAGAAATTCCTCTTTGGTTTGATATTGAAAGTTTTCTTCGGCGTTCTGCTGGTCTGGGACGGCCGCCATGGCGGTCGTCTGGGCTAAATCCCTTTGCTTTATTCCCTGGCGGTCGGAGATTACCCTGGTTTTTCTGGGCGGAATGGTCCTTTACCTGGTCCTTCAAGTGGCTTTTTTCAAACCCATCCTCAGCCACGTGATGGCCCACGAACTGACCCACGCCCTGGCCGCGGTCCTGATGGGCGGGAAGGTCACGGCCATCCACGCCACGACGACCGGCGGTTCTACGGTGGTCAACAAATCGCACATCTTCATCAGTTTGGCGCCCTATATCTTCCCTTTTTACACGGCTGTTACGGTGGGTCTTTACGCCATCGCGGCCGAGCCCTTCAAGATCTATCTCCTGGGACTCATCGGATTCACCTACGCCTTCCACATCGCGCTGACAATTTATTCCCTCTCCCATCCCCAGACGGACCTGAAGGACGGAGGCGTGGTGTTCTCATTGATTTTCATTTTGGCGGGTAATATGATTGTCGTAATGTTACTGACCGCGCTGGTTTGGCCTCAAGTCTTGCCTCTTTCAAAAGCCGTTACCGATACAATCCAATGGGCCTGGCAATTGGCCCTGTCGTTGTTCCAGCTGGTGAAGCCCCATCTCTCCCGCCCGGAGGCGCATGTCCCATGAAAAAAACCTTTGTCCTGGATACCAACGTCCTGATCCACAATCCTCAGGCCATCTCGTCTTTCGAGGACAACATCGTGGTCATTCCCCTGGGGGTCATCGAAGAACTGGACACCTTCAAGAAATACCAGGATGAGAGGGGCCGCAACGCCCGCGAGGTGGCCCGCCTGCTGGACGACTTGAGGAGCAAGGGGAACCTGCCAGCCGGTGTGCCTTTGCCCAATGGGGGAACTTTGAGGGTCGACATAAGCACCCCCAATAACCACCTCCCAGCTTCCCTATCCCACATGAAGATCGATAACAACATCATCGGTATCGCCCTGGCCTTGAAGGAGAAGGGGGAGGATGTCAGGTTCATCACGAAGGATATCAATGTTCGGGTGAAGGCGGACGCGCTGGGAGTGGAATCGGAGGATTTCGAGACCAACAAGGTCAACATCGACGAACTCTATTCGGGTTGGGCCACTCTCACGGTGAAAGATTCGGAGATCGATGACTTCTACAAAACCGGTAAGCTGGCGCTCAAACCATATTTGAACCAGGCCCAATTATATGAGAACGAGTTCCTCCTGCTGAAGAGCGATATCCACGAGGGAAAGACGGCCCGGGCCATCTACAAGGACTCGGCCAAGGAAGCCCAATCCCTCTGGTTCAAGGACCCGGAAGCCTGGGGCATCAAGGCCTTGAACCTGGAACAACATTTCGCCCTGAACCTCCTTTTGAATGACCGCATCAGCATGGTGACCCTGGTGGGGGAGGCCGGAACGGGCAAGACCCTCTTGGCCCTGGCGGCGGGCCTTTTGAAATCGCTGGACGAGAAGAAATACCGCAGGGTCCTGGTATCCCGTCCTATCGTGCCCATGGGCAAGGACATCGGCTACCTGCCTGGTACCAAGGACGAGAAGCTCATGAACTGGATGCAGCCCATCTTCGACAACCTGGAATTCATCCTGGATAAAGGCCACCTGCAGAACGAGACGGAGGATGTGGACGATAAGGTCCAATACCTGTTGGACGCCCATAAGCTGGAACTGGAAGCCCTGACCTATATCAGGGGTCGTTCCATCCCCAAACAATTCATGATCGTAGACGAGGCCCAGAACCTGACCCCCCACGAGATCAAGACCATCGTGTCCAGGGCCGGGGCCGGCACCAAGATCATCATGACCGGCGACCCTTACCAGATCGACAACCCCTATCTGGACGCCTCATCCAACGGCATCGTGTACCTGGCCGAGCATTTCAAGGGCCAGGAGCTGTTCGGGCATATCACCCTGTCCAAGAGCGAAAGGTCCCAACTGGCCGCCCTGGCCGCGAAGATACTGTAAAACTTAAAAGATGTTTGAACTACCCCTTCAACGGGTTCGACGTACTTACCACAGGCAGGCTCAGGGCCCTGAGTTTATAGTTGTTCCCCCCTTTGAAAAAAGGGGGGGAGGGGGGGTATTAGTCGTTGCCGAGTTAGTCCGAAAGTCTAACTCCCCCTTCTTCCCCCTCTTTCAGAGGGGGAAATATAGTGTCATCCGCAGTTTTTGAATTTTGGTTGCGGCTACGCCACGCTAAGTTCATCGGTGGCTAAGTTTTTTTGTCGTTGTTTTAAGTGAATTTTAGTTTCAAAAGCCCAATGGAGATTCTCTATGGCCCAACCAACCGAGGCGCCTGTGATCGCGATTTCCATGGGCGACCCCGCCGGGGTCGGCCCGGAAGTGGCGTTGAAAGCGTTGGCCGTCTGTTATAAAAGCTCCCGATCTCGTTATTGCCTGATCGGGGACTACCCCTATCTATCCCGCTTGTCCAAGAAACTCCATTTGCGCTTACCCCTCGTCCGTTTGACAGCCGGAGGCCAGAATGGAAAGCTGGGCCCTGTGGTGGTTTGGGATATGGGCGGGGCGCAAGGCGTTTCCATGGGGAAAATCTCAGCCAATGCGGGGGCCGCGGCGGTCAGGTACATTTCCGCCGGGTCCAAGATGGCATTGGAAGGCAAAGCGGCAGCCCTGGTGACTGCGCCCATCCAGAAGGAATCCATCCACAAGGCGGGTTGTCCTTTCCCGGGTCACACCGAACTTTTGGCGTATCTTTCCCACACCCAGTCTTTCGCCATGATGATGGTGGGAGGACCCTTCAAGATCGTCCTGCAATCCATCCATATGTCCTTGAGGGAAGCTTTGGGGCAAGTGACGGTGCCTAAGATAATGGAACACCTGGAACTGACCCAAAAATCCATGCGCTATTGGTTCAAGATCAAGAACCCCCGGATCGCCGTGGCTGGTTTGAACCCTCACGCCGGGGAAAATGGTGCTTTCGGCAAGGAAGAGATCAAGATACTCAAGCCGGCCATCGAAAAGGCCAGGCAAAAGGGTTGGGATGTGACCGGACCCCATCCACCGGACACCCTCTTTTACTGGGTCTCAAAAGGAAAGTATGACGCGGTCTTGTGCATGTACCACGACCAGGGGTTGATCCCTTTCAAACTGACGTCTTTCGATACCGGGGTGAATATGACCCTAGGACTGCCCTTTATCCGCACCTCGCCGGACCACGGGACGGCTTTCGATATCGCGGGCAAGGGTAAGGCTAATCCCTCCAGCATGATATCGGCCATAAGGCTTGCCGAAAAATTGGCGGCACGGACCTGATGGACCAGATCTCGGCCCTGTTCCAGGAATTCTCCTACCGCCCCCGCAAATCCGCGGGGCAGAACTTCCTGACCGATGGAAAGATACTTGATAAGATCGCCGCGGTCATCCAATGTCCTCCGGGAGATATCCTCCTGGAAGTGGGCGGGGGATACGGAGTATTGACCGAGAAGTTGGTCCAAAAAGGCCATCCCCTGACGGTCGTGGAGATCGACCACAAGCTATTCGCCATGCTGGAACGCAAATATGGGACCAGGCCGGGAATGCGGCTGGTCAAAGAGGACATCCTCAAGTTCGACTTGGCCACGACCGCTCCGCCCCCTCCGGCAAAGCTGACCGTGGCGGGGAACATTCCCTACTATCTGACGACTCCCCTGATCACCAAGATCCTCATCCAGTACCACGGAATCGTGCGTAATGTGTACCTGATGGTCCAGAAGGAGGTGGCGGATAGAATGGTCGCCCATCCTGGGACCAAGGCTTATGGCGCCCTGACCCTTTGCGCCCAGTATTATTCAACGGTCCGAAAATGCCTGGATGTTCCGGCCCATTGTTTCAAGCCGGCCCCTAAGGTGGATTCGGCTTTCATCGAACTGGTCCTGAAACCGGAACTTCCCTTGAACGGGGCTGGGGAGAAAAGGCTTTTTGCCCTGATCCGGGCCATCTTTCAGACCCGCCGGAAAGTCATCACCAACTCCCTGAAATCTTTGGGCCAAAAGCCCGATATCATTGGGGAAGCTTTGAGGAAAACGGGTCTCGACCCTATGGTCCGGGGGGAGACCTTGGGTTTGGAAAAACTCATCGAGCTTTCCAAGGCTTTGAGCGATGTCCAAGGGTTTAAAGAATAAGAAAATATATCCTGTCCCCTGAATTGTTCCTGTTGGGTAGCGCGTGTTAAGATGCGGGAGTTGTTGATGAAGCCCTGTTTTTAAATACACAGGGCCCATGAACGAAACCATGTAAGGACTTTTATGTGCGGGATCGTCGGATATACCGGTTTTAAACCAGCCGCCCCCATTTTGTTGAATGGGTTGGCCAAGCTGGAATACCGGGGTTATGATTCGGCCGGACTTGCCCTTTTGACACTCCAGGACCACCTGGAGATCATCAAAAAAGCCGGGAAGATCGGCAATTTGGTCATAGCCGTTCGAAAAGCCCATGTAACAAGCTCCATTACGGCGGGAATCGGTCATACCCGTTGGGCCACCCATGGCCATCCGACCGACACCAACGCCCACCCCCATACCGATTGCAGTGGAAAGATCGGGGTCGTCCACAATGGCATCATCGAAAATTATCAAATCCTTAAAAAACAGCTTCAAGCCAAGGGGCACAGGTTCAAGTCCCAGACCGACTCCGAAGTCCTGGCCCATTTGATCGAGGAGAGTTTGAAGAAACGTTCCTGGAACCAGGCGGTGCGTTGGGCCCTGACCCAGATCAAAGGCACCTATTCGGTGGTTGCGGTCTACGAGGGAGAAAAAGAAACCCTCATCGGCGCCCGGTCTGGTGGTGGGGGACTGGTGGTGGGGTTGGGCGAAAAGGAAAACTTCCTGGCTTCGGATGTGCCGGCCTTGTTAGCCCATACCAAGCGGGTTTATTATCTGGAAGACAACGAGATGGTCGAGATAACGCCTTCCGGCACCAAGGTCATCAACATCCTGAATGGCAAGCCGGTCACGAAAAAGGTATCCCGAATCCAATGGAACGCTGAGCAAGCCGAGAAGACCGGATACCCGCACTTCATGCTCAAAGAGATCATGGAACAGCCAAGAGCCCTGGAAGATACCTTCACAAGCCGGTTAGACCCGAGAACAGGAGAAGTTTTTCTAGAGGGAAGTTTCTGGTCTTCATCCGCCCTTCGTGGGTTTAAAAAAGTAACCATACTGGCTATGGGCACTTCTTATTTTGCCGGGCTGGTTGGTAAATTCATTTTTGAGAAATACCTGCGAGTGCCTGTGGAAGTGGACAACGCTTCCGAGTTCCGTTACCGCAACCCGGTCATCGGCAAGGACAGTTTGGTGATCGTCATTACCCAAAGTGGGGAAACGGTCGACACCCTGGTGGCTTTAAGGGAAGCCAAGGCCAAGGGGGCCAAGGTAGTCACTATTTGTAACGTGATGGGAAGCTCGGCGACCAGGGAAGCGGATGGCGTGCTTTTGACCAGGGCGGGACCGGAAATTGGTGTGGCTTCTACCAAGGCCTTTACGACCCAACTGGGCGCTCTTTGGCTTATGGTCCTCTTTTTAGCCAGGGTTCGTAAGAGCATGCCCCTTTCTGAGTTGAAAAAGAAGGCCAAGGAGCTTTCCCGGGTGCCGGCCATGGCCGCATTGGTCTTAAAGCAAAGCGCGGCCTATGAGAAGGTGGCCAAAAAGTATGCTTCCTACTTCAACTTCCTGTACATTGGGCGGGGTATCCAATACCCCATTGCCCTGGAAGGGGCCTTGAAGCTCAAAGAAATCTCTTATATTCACGCCGAAGGATACCCGGGCGGGGAAATGAAGCATGGTCCGATCGCTTTGATCGACCCCAAGATGCCGGTAGTGGCTATTGCCTTAAGGTCCTCTTGCGTCTATGAGAAGATCCTGAATAACGTGGAGGAGGTCAAGGCCAGGTCGGGAAAACTGATCGCTTTGATCGAAAAGGGGGATAAAACCCTTAAAAAAAGAGCCGATGATGTACTGGAAATACCGGAAATATCAGAGGATTTCTCCCCCATCCTCTCCATTTTGCCCCTCCAACTTCTGGCCTATTACATCGCCAAATTGAAGGGCAGGGAAATCGACCAGCCAAGAAATTTGGCCAAGTCTGTTACGGTTGAATAAACCCTTTTTTATACTTGGAATAAATCCTTATAAATTAAGCATATTTATATAAAGCACCATGATTAGACATTTAAACCAAAAAAAACACAGCATATTGCGGTGTTTTAAATGGTTTGGTTTTTTTCGTCTTGACAGCCCCCCCCATACCCCTTATATTTTGGCCTGTTGTTCTAGTTCGGCTTTGTTGTCAGTCGGTTTCTTTAGACTGATCGAAATAAGGTTGGGCTGATAAACCGGTGGCTCTAAGTCATGGGCCTGGTTGAAAGGCCCTTGTGGAATGGTTCTTTAGCGGTTTTCGGCCCACGAGGCTGAGGGTTCAGTAGGTAGTACGGGCATGGCACTCTTCCCTGAGGAGTGCAAGCCCGATAAACGGGTCGGTACTCTTCCCTAAGGAGTACAAACCCGATAAAACTTGAAGGAGAGAGAGCATGAAGAAAGGTCTATTGCTTTTGATGATGGGTCTCATGGCCCTGGGCTTGGCGGTGAAAGCTAACGCCGATGCCCGTTTGGATTCCATGAGCCAGGATCCTCGTTTTGTCGAGGATATGGACTTGATCTGGCTGTATCCGAACAAGGCTTTGGAGTACAAGGATACGGTGGATTTCCGTCTGAATGACACCGAGTACAACGACGGGTGGGGCCAAGGTTACGCCGAGTGGGGTGGGGTTTTGAAAGACATGGGCGATGTCGGAGTCATCGGCGCCTATGCCAATAGGCCCTATTACACTCAAACATATTTTGAGGACATGTATAACCATAATGAGTCTGAGAAGCCAGCGGATTGGTATAACCGTTACATGCCTTATGGTGGCGGGTGGTCGCCTGCTGGGCAATGGTCGGGAAATATGCCTAACAACGCCAATTATTACCCGAACACACCGCAAAACAAGGTTGACGCTTTCTGGGCGAAGTCCTTCAGCGGTATGGACCTTGGGGCTATGATCAACTACGCCGATAACCAAGAGTATGGCGCGCTCGTGAACAACTATTCCCAAGACTTGGGTATTAACCTTGGTTTGGGAACGGCTAATTTGGGACCTTTCAGCCAGGCGAATTTCCACCTGAGCTACCAGATGGGTTCCTTTGACACGGGTATACAGGGCGGCGAATCAGCGATGGGTGATGGTATCTATTCCCTCGCGGTAGGAGCCTTGTTGGTCAACGATGTTGACGCCGATAACTCGGTTCGTGTCACGGGTGATGTGAGGAATGACCAGTGGAATACGAAGGACATCCAAACGGGTAATCCGACGACCCACTATCAATCCAATCAGTTCACGGTGGATTTGGGAGCTGGTATCAATCACAAGATCAGCGGTGGTAAGGGTGTTGTCGCCAGTGGCCTGATGTTAGTTTATGACGGCTACAAAGTGACCGATGATTCTTATACGCCAACCGCTGAATATGAAGGCAACAGCTGGATGGTTTTGTGGAATGCCAGCGTGGAAAGCCAGTTGACCGGGTGGTTGACCTGGAGAGCTGGTATCTTCAAACCGATTTTCGATCGTGACTATGATGTCACGAAGGGTCAGCCTGGCGCTTACGGGAATAATGACCCTTACAGCAAAAACGGAACTTATTCGACCTTTAGCACCGGCTTTGGTATCAATGTCGAGAACTGGACACTGGATGCCCAAGTCAGCGTTTACTCGCTGGAGCAGTTGATCAGCAACCCGAGCTTAGGCGGGATTCTGTATGACAACTACAACAGCATCGACAACGGAAGCATCTTGTCGATCACTGAGGCCGATCTGAAATACAAGTTTTAATTAGTTTGCCTAAAAACCCCGCCCTTGAAAAAGGGCGGGGTTTTTTTGTTTTTGAGGAAAAATAACGAGAATCCCGGAATGAACCCGGCCAAGAGGTAAAGCATGAAGTTGAACATTATGATGGTCTTGATGTTGGTTATTTGGACCCTGATGCCGAAAGCGACCCTGGCCCAAGAGACGCCAACCCCTAATGCGTCAGCCGACGCCGTAACGACCCTTACCCAAATTGAGATCGAGAAGCAGAAGCTTGAGATAGAAAGAATGAAACTTGAGAACGAGAAATTGGAATTAGAAATGAAGGGGATGAAAGCCCAAATGACCGTGTTGCCGACGCCTGTGGTCAAAAAGACCGATGAAACTGTGAAAATGGAAACGGAACAACTTTTGGCGGACGAGACCAAAAAGGCCCAGACTTTGGCCAAAGAAAACAAGGACCGAAAGGATCTCTTGATCCTTGATGTGCTGAATGGCGAGATCTGGTACATGGGCGCTCCTTACGCCATCAACACCATCCCGGACATCGGCAAAGACCATGAGTGGAAGATGACCAAAAAAGTCGAGGCCAGAAGCCCGTCCGGTTATGCCAGATACCATTACGAATATCTCAACTTGAGTTTCTTGAAATATGAGAACAAGGATCGGGGAATACTTTCCATTACGGCGCCCCAAAAAGACGGGGATTTCCAGGTTCAAACCCCGGAAGGGATCAGCTTTTCATCCTCTAGTTCTGACGTGCGTTCCGCTTTCTTGAATCCTTATTTGAGTTATGACGGGATGGGGGACAGGGATGGTTTGAAGGTTTTGAAATACAAAAGACCTCATCCCCTGAATTTTGACGATCTAACCGAGACCTTGTTCGACCGGCATGACAAGATGGTCCAGATCCGCTATGGGGTGCTGGGAGAACATTGAAGAAGCGATGTATTAAGGCGTAAAAACTAAAGATTGACCTGGAAATTCCGGGCGATATTTGGTTTCATACTCGCGTTCCATCGGTCTTGCGATGTGTGATGGTGGTTCGTATTATTCCAATAAAAGAGGTAATTGATCATGGATATGGCTTACGCGCAAACAACGGCAACCGCTACGGCGGCGGGACCGTCATCCCAAATGGCCGCATTGGTTTCCTTCATGCCCATCATACTCATCATGGTCTTGTTCTATTTCTTGATGATCTATCCCCAGAACAAGGAACGTAAGAAGAAAGAGGAATTGCTCAATAACATCCAGCGTGGTGACCGTGTTCTAACCCGCGGGGGAATCTACGGGACTGTAGCGGATATCAAGGAAAACATCTTGATCGTGAAGGTCAATGAGAACAACAAGATCGAGGTCGAACGCTCTTATATCGAAACGGTGATCAAAAACACCTAAACCCTGATAGGTGTTCTTGGGGTCTTGGCACTCGATCCATCCATCCTGCGGATAACGATTCCAGTTACCTTTGGAGTCTTAGTCACTGTTTTTCCTTAAGAAAAGTGGCTATCAAAGAAACCGTCTAAAACAGCGTGAATCAAAGTCCTTCCACGAAATTCATCACCTCAAATTTACCGAGGCAAATATTTGTCGTTAATACTTATCCTCGAAAATTGCGGAACAAGTAAAGAATTGGGATTGAATGAATTTTATTGAGCTATAATTACTTACAAGTCATATGAGTCACGTTATTACGAAAAATTATTCCACTAGGTGCGAATTGGTATGAATGAAATCATGACGGCCCAGGAACTTTCGGCCTACCTTAAGATCACCACCACCACTATCTATAAACTTGCCCAGCAGGGAGATATCCCTTCCTTCAAGATCGGAAGCGAGTGGCGTTTCAAGAAAGACCTCATTGACCGCTGGTTGGAAAAAGGCGCGGGGTTGGCTCCCCGAAAGGTTTTGGTCGTTGATGACGAAACCGTCATCTGCGATCTCTTTTCAAAAGCCTTGGATAAGAAAAAATTCCTCGTGGAGATGGCCCATACGGGCGCGGAAGCTCTAGAGGCCGCCTCAAAAACAGCCTACGATTTCATTTTTCTTGACCTGAAAATGCCAGGCATGAATGGGGTCGAGGTTTTCAAAGAGATCAAAAAATTGAACTTAAGGTCCATGGTGGTCATTGTGACGGCTTATCCCGACAGTGAACTGCTGGTCGAGGCCATGAAATTAGGACCCTTGACGGTTGTTTTGAAACCGTTCGACCTTTCCGAGATACAACGCTCTGTTGAATCCCTGGTACTGATGACCTCTAAGTAAATAAGATCCAAGTCTCTCCCGATCTGGAATTCTTTTATTTTTTTCCCCAGCCATGGACCGGTAATTCCCCTGATTTTTCCATGAAGTCATTGGCATTCAAGATTTAAGACGGTTAGAATGACCGCATCTAGCCTAAAAATGATCTGATGGGGAGGAAGTTATGGCGAAAATCCTGGATGGTAAAGTGGTCGCTTCGGCGGTGAAGGAGCGTTTGAAGAGCCTGGTGGCGGCCCTTCCCGCGGGCGGACCTCGCCCGGGTTTAGCCGTTGTCCTGGTGGGAGAGGACCCGGGTTCGGTTATTTATGTTGGGAACAAGGAAAAGGCCTGCCTGGAGATCGGGTTCCATTCCGTCGTCCATCGTCTAGCGGCCAATACACCCCAAGAGGTCCTGTTGGACCTGGTCCATCAGCTCAACGCGGACCCAAAGATCCATGGAATGTTGGTCCAACTTCCATTACCCAAAGGTTTTGATTCCCAGAAGGTCCTTCTTGCCATCGACCCAAGAAAGGATGTGGATGGGCTTCATCCGGACAATCTAGGCCGGCTGGTGGCGGGCATGGCCGGCCCTAAGTCTTGCACGCCCTATGGGGTGATGGAGATGCTGCATTACTATCAAATACCCGTCTCTGGAAAAAGGGCGGTGGTTGTGGGACGCAGTAATATGGTCGGGAAACCGATGGCCCAGATGCTCCTGGCCGAGAACGCTACGGTGACCATGTGTCACAGTAAGACGGCGGATCTGGCGGGAGAGATACGCCGGGCCGAGATCCTGGTGGCCGCTATCGGTAAAGCGCGATTCATTACAGCGGACATGGTCCAACCGAGCGCGGTCGTCATCGATGTAGGTACCAACCGCCCAGCGGGAGAAAAGCTTTGCGGGGATGTTGATTTTGGTCCGGTATCGGAAAAGGTTGCCGCCATATCCCCTGTGCCGGGGGGCGTGGGTTTGATGACCATCGCCATGTTGATGCAAAATACTTGGAACGCTTTTTCGGCGCAAACTGGATCGTAATTGACAACCATTCGCTCACGAAAGATCGCAAAGCTACGATGGACCGCGCGCCGTTTCCATCCTTTGGTCATTGGATTGACCGGGGGGATCGGTTCTGGGAAAAGCGAAGTGGCGGGGATCTTCAATCGAATGAATATCCCGGCCATTCAAACCGATTTGATCGGCCATGAACTTTTAGAGGATCGGGATGTCATAAGATCCCTGGTCAAGGCTTTCGGAAAGACCATCCTGGACCTGGATGGAAAGATCGACCGCCGGGCATTAGCGCATCTGGCCTTTCAAGACAAGAAAAGTCAAACAAGACTTAACCGCCTTCTTCACCCCGCGATCCAAGAGCGTGTGGAAGCTTGGGTCAGGGACCAAAGCCAAAAGAAGAAGCCGCCATTTGTTCTGATCGTGGAAGTTCCACTGATCTTTGAGGCTGGTTACTACCGCAAATTCGATGGTGTTATCAGTGTTTCTGCCCGCCGGTCCCTGCGTTTAAAACGGATTTTCAAAAGAGGTTGGAATGGCCTGGAATTGGCCAAAAGGGAACACTACCAATGGTCCCAGGATCGAAAAAACAGAATGGCCGAATGGGTGGTCCATAACAATGGGTCGATAAAGGACTTAAAAAAAGCCCTGTTTCAATGGATAATGGTTTTGAAAAAGAACGACAAGCTCCGGCAAGTATCGAAACGAAAGTATTTCGGAAAATAATAATGAACTCAACCGATCTATTCTCAGCTTTTGAAAGGTTGAACGCCTTTCGGAGATGGGTGTTGGTCCTGGGCGCGTTTTTTTTGTCCTGTTACGGGTGTTATGAGACGCTCCGCCACGATGGAAATCTTTTTTCCTGCCTTCTTCTGTTCTATATACCCATTGCCCTTTCTTCAGTGCTATTAAGTCTCGCTTCCACCGCGATATTGTCGATCGGCGTTATTCTGGTGGCCTTATTCAACCTGACCACGGTCAACGCGCCTGCTTGGATCCTGATCACGTTCATTATCGGGATATCCCTCAATTATTATTATTGGTACCGATGGACCCATGAAAAAGAAAAGAGGGAGTTCCATTTTCAAAAATCCATGGATGAGGTCGAGATCAATACCAATGATACCCGAGCGGAGTTGGTCAAAGTCAAAACGGCCTACCAGGCCAATCAGATCAAGATCCATCGGTATACAGCCCTGAATGAATTGGCTCGAAGCTTGGCCATGACCTTCAAAACACAGGATGTGGTGGTTTTATTGATCGAGACCATCTCCAAAACCTTCATGGCCCCTGGAGGGGTCTATTCTCTCCTATTGTTCGATAGCAGTATCGGAAAGGCGCTCCACGCTGTTCGTTATAGCGTGGATACTGAGATGGATGTAAGACTCAACCGCGAGAGGCTGAATCCTGCCGAGGCCTTCAACGCTTGGGTTGTGGCCCAAGGAAAACCATTGGTCATCAGCGATGCCACGAATGATTTCCGCTTTCAAAGCGCGCCACCCGCAAGCGGCGTGAGCAGTCTAGTTTCAGCGCCCCTCATGGCTGGGAATGAGATCCTGGGATTGATAAGAATGGAGAGTTTTTTTTCGGGAGCTTTTCGGCAAGAAAACGCCAGACTATTGTCCAATTTCGCCGATTTGGGAACGGTCGCGCTGGAGCATGTGGCGCTTTATCGACAGACCATTGAATTGGCAATCACGGATGGATTGACCGGGCTTTATGTCCAAAGGTATTACAAGGAAAGGGTCCGGGATGAAGTCTACCGGGCGATCGAGCATAATTTGCCTCTTTGCCTGATGATGATCGATGTGGACAACTTCAAAAGTTATAACGACCGCTACGGCCATTTGGTCGGGGATCGAGTCTTGAAAGTGGTGGCCCAGGTATTGAAAGAGACTGTTCGTACGGTCGACCTGGTCGCTCGCTATGGGGGCGAGGAGTTCTCGGTTCTCTTGCTTAAAACCCCGTCAATGGGCGCGAAAACCGTTGCGGAACGTATACGCCAGAAGGTGGCGGACCAGGAAATCTTGGCCGGTCAGCAATCCACCCACATCACCGTTAGTATCGGGGTCACAGAGCTGAGCCAGGATTTAAAGACCGTGGAAACTTTCATCGATTCGGCCGACCAAGCCCTTTATCGGGCGAAAGGGGAAGGGAAGAATTGCGTGCGTTTGGCCAAGATAGGGGGGGAAAATGCCTGAATTATCCCCGCTCATCACCGGGCCTGTTTTAGCCCTTCTCTTTCTTTTATTGGCTTTGCTGCCGGGGGCCAGTTCTTTTGTGATCGGGTCGCCTGTTTTTTTCATCGTGACATTCCAATTTAAGTTTCCGCAAATCGCCAAGTGGTTCTTGATCACATTCGCGGCCGGGGCGCTGGCAGGCAAGGTTCTTTTTCACTGGTATCCCCAAAGTTGGGTTCTGCCCGAAGTAATGGGGATCTTGTTTCTTTCCTTGACCCCCGCTTTCATCCAGAAAAGCCATGATCGGGTCAAGACCCAATTCGATTCGGAATTCCAAGAGCGGGAAAGTCAATATCAATCGATCCGAAACCAGGCCGATGACGTGAAAAAAAAGAACAACCAGATCGAGAAACAGCTCCGCCAGATCGAGCATTTATACGATGTGATCAAAGAGGCGGGAAGTACTTTGAATGTCCAGGAAATGATCGAACTGGCCAAGGATTTCACGGAAAGAATGTTCGAACTTCCTCATTTCATCATTGCCGTGCTTTCCAACGATGGTAAAAAATACGAGGTCAAGATCGTTTCGGGTTGTGACGAGGTGTTCTTAAAATCTTTCGAATTGGATATAGAGTCCAGTCAGATCGGAGCCGTGTTGGCTCGGGAGAAAAAGCCGGTTTGGATGCCCACCATGGAACAGAATCAAAGGTTCGCCAAATGGGGGCATTTACCAATACGATCCTTCGTCTTCATGCCTTTCTTGGTCCAAGACAGGGTCATTGGATTCATTTGTTCCTATTCCCTGAAAGAAAGTCTTTTGGATCAGGAAAAGTTCATGAATTTCCAGATATTCTGCAATCAGATCTCGATCGGGCTGCAAAAATCCCTGCTCTATGAAAAGGTCCAGAAGCTTTCTATCACGGATGGATTAACCAAGCTTTATTCACATCGATATTTCAAGCAACGTTTGGAAGAGGAGATGATCCTAGCAAACCGCTATTCTTCACCTTTGAGTTTATTGATCCTTGATATTGATCATTTCAAACATTACAACGACTCCTATGGACACGTGGCCGGGGACCATGTCCTGATGGATGTAGCCAAGATCCTTCGGGACCAATCGGATGTCGCCCATTTGGCGGCTCGGTATGGCGGTGAGGAAATGGTCTTGATCGCTTCGGAGACGACCAAAGATCAGGTCATTGAATTGGCGGAAAAGATCCGAAAGTCCGTCGAGAACTACTCGTTCGCCATCGGCAAAGAAACTACCCGAGTGACGATCTCCATTGGGGTCGCCACTTATCCCGAAGACGCCCAAACCAGCTTGGACTTGATCGGCAAATCCGATCAGGCACTTTACGCCGCCAAAGGAAGGGGAAGGAATTGCGTGGTGGCTTATCCTATCTGAACGGTTAAGTGAGGGTGCGGGAACTTGGTAAAAAAGAAGTTGACACCTTCTGGGGGGGTGGGTAGGATAACCGCATCACCAACATATATCAGTTTTTATCCTCATTAATTCCCGATGGAACGACCCCCAAACCCATTTTCAAAATCCATAAAGTGCATTAAAGCAAAAGGAATCTTGCGGTTTAAAGCGGATAGTGTCGATTAGGTCTTGTTTCAAAATCACGGTTGAAAATAGTTATATTTACTTCTCGATTTACCCATTACACACCATCAGCCATTCGATAGGGCTGGGTGGTATTTAGAAAGGATCACCGTTTTTATGGACATCGCGGACCTGAAAAAGAAAACCATCGCCGAGCTCACTGATCTCGCGAGGGAGTTGAACCTGGAAGGGGTCAGCTCCATGAAGAAACAGGATCTGATCTTCAAGCTCCTGGAAACCCAGACCCAGCGAAACGGCGTCATCAATGCCGAAGGGGTCCTAGAAATCCTACCGGATGGTTTCGGTTTTTTGAGGTCCGCCAACTATAATTATCTTCCTGGTCCGGATGACATTTATGTTTCCCCATCCCAAATCCGTCGATTCAACTTACGGACTGGCGACACGGTGACGGGTCAGGTCCGTCCCCCAAAGGAAGGGGAACGTTATTTCGCTCTTTTGAAAGTGGACAGTATCAATTTCGAACCGCCAGATGCGGTCAAACAGAAAGTCCTTTTTGATAACTTGACACCCATTTATCCCAACCATCGGATATGGTTGGAAACAAGCCCGGATGATATGTCCACGAGGGTAATGGATCTATTGATCCCCCTGGGGAAAGGTCAGCGAGGACTCATCGTGGCCCCTCCCAGAACAGGAAAAACCATACTCCTGCAAAAGATAGCCAACAGCATCACAAAAAATCACCCGGAAATTTACTTGATCGTACTGTTGATCGATGAAAGACCTGAAGAGGTCACCGATATGCAACGCTCTGTCAAAGGCGAAGTGGTTTCCTCGACATTCGATGAACCGCCAGAACGCCATGTGACCGTCGCGGAGATCATCATCGAAAAGGCCAAGCGATTAGTGGAACATAAGCGTGATGTGGTCATCCTTTTGGATTCCATTACCCGATTGGGCAGAGCCTATAACACGATTGTCCCATCATCCGGTAAGGTTTTGTCGGGAGGTGTGGATTCGAACGCATTGCAACGCCCCAAACGTTTCTTCGGTGCCGCTCGTGATATCGAGGAGGGTGGAAGCTTAACCATCATGGCCACCGCTCTGATCGATACGGGTAGCCGAATGGATGAAGTCATATTTGAAGAATTCAAAGGTACTGGAAATATGGAAATCATCCTGGACAGGAAATTGGCCGACCGAAGGGTATTCCCCGCCTTTGATATCACCCGTTCAGGAACACGCCGGGAAGAGTTGCTTTTAACCGAAGAGGAATTGAACAAGGTTTGGATCTTACGAAAGATACTTAACCCCAATAACCCGGTGGAGGCCATGGAATTTCTGTTGGATAAGATGCGTAGGACCAAATCCAACAAAGCCTTTTTGGAATCCATGAAGGGCACGGTCAACGACTAACACATGGACCCATTCGTTCGACGGGTCTACTTATCCGTTGCGACGGTCCTAATCTTGATCTGGTTGGGTTTGTTGGGTTGGTTTGTTTATCAATACCAACCGGCGTTTATGTCCTATCTAGTTTCATCCCCGGCGAAAGTCACCGATACCCTTTTGGATTTCACCCCATTTTTAAATGTTCCAGGCGTGAAGTTTTCCATCTACCATACGGTTCCTGGGGACACTTTTAACGGGCTTGCCGCACGTTTTCACGTTTCCGAAGCAGCGCTTAGAAGCCTTAATCAGGCTAATTTCCAGATCGAACCAAAGGCGGATACCACTATTGCTATACCCGATAGGGATGCAATCTTTCATGTGGTTCGGCAAGGACAGGGGTTGGCCGATATTTCTCGTGCTTATGGGATTCCGTTAAAAGAGGTGTTAAAGGCCAACCATAAAAAAGGCGATCAAGATATTAAACCTGGGGAAGTTTTGATCCTTCCAGGAGCCGCATATCTTTCTCGTTCGGATGTTAGGTGGATTTCTTTGGTTTCCCTTCAAGTCCAGAAGGGGTTCCTTAAGCCCACCACCGGCCGTTTTGCGGATGGTTTCGGGATGAGGCGTCATCCCATCACTGGAAAGATGGCCTTCCACTCAGGATTGGATTTAGCGCCAGGATGGCATGCCCGGGTTGTTGCTTCCCAGGATGGACAAGCTATTTTCACAGGGATCAAGGCCGGTTATGGCAGGGTCATCGTTCTGGACCATGGGGGCGGCCTTACATCGTGGTATGCGCATTTGGATGAAATACTTTTAAAAAATGGCCAATTTGTCAAAAGAGGGGAATTGATAGGGAAAGTTGGCCAAACGGGTAAGGTCACTGGCCCCCATTTGCATTTCGAGATACGCTTGAATGGAAAACCCCAAAATCCTTTATTATATTTAGTCCAGTAATAGATCAAGGTCCAGCTAGGTTTGGCAAAAAAGCCGGCCTTTCTTCTGCTTTCTTGGTTATTAATTCTTCGGTTGTTGATTTTTTTTGTAATTTGAATAAACTATCCACCCTGTTCCTGACCGATTTGTCATGGACGGTTGTAATAATCATACGGAGCCAACAGAATGAAAACTGGAATTCATCCAAAGTATTTTAAAACTCGGATCACTTGCGCCTGCGGTAATGTGATCGAGACAGCCTCGACGAAGGGTGAAACCTATTCCGTTGAAGTTTGTTCCGCCTGCCATCCGTTTTTCACCGGTAAGATAAAACTTCTGGATATGGCTGGACGAGTGGAGAAATTCCAGAAAAAATCCGCTACCGCCGCCACGGTCCAGGCAGAACATAAGGCTCGTGAAGAAGCCAGAGCCGTTGCAGCTGCCGCGAAAAAAGCCAAGAGACTGGCCGCTCCTCCTCCCGCTGAAAAGAATTCATAGCTTCCCTTTCCGCCAATGCCCCTCGAGGCTCCTCGAGGGGTTTTTTCTCAAAAAAAACCTAAAACTAAAATTTTTTAAGAAGCATTTCATCTCATGATAGAACTAAAACTTCAACAGGCAGAAAAACGCTATCAGGAATTGTCCGAACGTTTGATGCGTCCTGATACCATTCCCAATTCCTCGGAATTGCAAAAATTAACAAAAGAACACGCCGACCTTCAGCCCTTGATAGAAAAAACAAGGGAATATCATCGGTTCCTTCGCGAGCGTGAGGAAGCCAATTCCATGCTGACCGCTGGCGATGCCGAAATGAAAACACTCGCACAAGCCGAGATACCGGTTCTCGATCGGAAATTGGAAGAATCGATAAAAGAGTTGAAAATCCTTCTTATTCCCAAGGATCCGAACGGTGACAAGAACGCCATCATGGAGATCCGTGCTGGAACGGGAGGAGGGGAAGCGGCCCTGTTCGCGGCGGATCTATTCAGGATGTATTCCAGGTGTATCGAAAAATTGGGTTATAAAATGGAATTGATCGATTCCAGTCAAACAGAAATCGGCGGTTTCAAGGAAATCGTATTTTCAATCCTGGGCAAAGGGGCTTTTGGTCGTTTTAGATTCGAAAGTGGAACCCATAGAGTCCAAAGAGTGCCTCGTACCGAGGCTTCGGGACGTATCCATACCTCGGCGGCGACCGTGGCGGTTTTAGCCGAAGTGGATCAGGTGGATGTACAAATCAAGGATTCGGATATAAGGCTCGACACATTTTGCTCTTCGGGAGCTGGGGGCCAAAGCGTTAATACCACTTATTCAGCAGTCCGCATCACGCATATACCTTCCGGCCTGGTGGTTCAATGTCAGGATGAAAGATCCCAGCTTAAAAACAAAGCTAAAGCCATGAAAGTTCTTTACGCAAGATTGAAGGAAAAAACCGACGAGGAAGCCCGTATGAAAGAATCCGCTAACCGAAAAAGCCAAGTCGGAAGCGGAGACCGAAGCGAGAAAATAAGGACTTATAATTATCCCCAAAATAGGGTGACGGATCATCGGATCGGCATGACGCTTTATCAATTGGATCGGGTGATGGAAGGGGAATTGACGGAATTCCTGGATGCTTTAGCTTTGGCTTTTCAAGAGGAACAATTGCAAGAAACTCTTTAAACCACCCATCCGCAAAAAATTGTTTTCATTACCAAGAGGTTTAAATCCCTGAACAATCAAAATGACCCTGAAATTTGGACTCCGCTTAAGATCATCCAATGGGCTGTGCCTTTTTTAACCCAAAAGGGTATCGCAAACGCTCGTTTTGATATCGAATGCTTGATGGCTTTTGTTTTAGGGATCAATCGTTTAAAGGTTTATTTGCAATATGACCGTCCACTGGATAAGGAAGAGCTTACAAAAATAAGGGAATTGATCAAACGTCGAATAAACCGTGAACCGCTTCAATATATCCTGGGAAAAAGAGAATTTTTTGGTTATCCCTTTAAGGTTACTCCCGGAGTGCTGATCCCCAGACCTGAAACGGAACTTTTGGTTGAGAAAGCTTTGGAATGGTTAAAAACGATACCAGAGGATAAACGAACTTTATTGGATCTTGGAACGGGTAGCGGCTGTATTGTCTTGTCGATTGTTAATTCACTTCCGTGCCATGCTTGGGCTGTGGATCTTTCTGAAAAAGCCTTGGAAATCGCTAAAGAAAATGAGATTTCTCTAAACGCGAAAAGACCTATCCAGTGGCGTCTTGGTAGTTGGTTTGAAGCGCTGCAAGGAGGAGATCCCAAACAATACCAAGTAATTGTCACCAATCCACCCTATATAGCGATTAAGGAAAAGGGGGAATTGGAGCCAGAAGTAGCCCTTTTTGAACCTTCGGAAGCCCTTTATGCAGGGGAAACGGGCCTTGATGCCTTTGAAAAATTAGCCCCAGATCTGGTGAAATATTTGGCGCCGGGAGGGGTGGCTTTCCTCGAAATACATCAAGATCGTGCAGAAAAAATAGAATTACTATTTAAAAACCGGGGGGTTGAGGTTTCTATAAGTCCAGACCTAAGGGGATTACCTAGGATATTAGTGCTTAAAAAATAAGTATTTATTGACTTGTCTTTTATCATCTCTGTATAATCACCCCTCTTTGCCCCAAACGAGAAAACCCTTTTCTCGTTTTTTTTTCGTGGCATTTTCATCCCTTTTCTGTTCCGGAGGATTTTTTGTGAAAAAAGTGAAATATGGTCGTCGCGAACGCATTGATTTTAGCCGTATCCCCACCATCATGGAAATGCCTGATCTTATAGAGTTTCAAAGAAAATCCTATGAAGCGTTTCTTCAACGGGAATCAGCCCCCGATCAAAGGCCTGATCAAGGTCTTCAATCCGTTTTCAATAGCGTATTCCCAATATGGGACTTCAATGAGGTTTCATCGCTAGAATTCGTTTCCTATAGCTTATTGGAACCTAAATATAACGTTCGTGAATGTCAGGAAAGAGGAATGACGTATTCAGTCCCCATGAAGGTGACCCTTCGGTTGGTTATCCGCGAAGAGGACCCTGAAACGGGTACAAAGAAAGTAAAAGATATCCGAGAACAAGAGGTTTTCTTCTGCGACCTGCCCATGATGACCGATCGAGGAACTTTCATGATCAATGGCGCCGAACGGGTCATTGTTTCCCAATTGCATCGGTCGCCTGGTGTTACTTTTGATGAAGACGAC
Organism: candidate division FCPU426 bacterium; assembly: GCA_963830915.1. GTDB lineage: Bacteria > Oederibacteriota > Muellerivitia > Muellerivitales > Muellerivitaceae > CAWHOE01. Next base: position 35,590 of record CAWHOE010000035.1, on the reverse strand, counting down.
GGGAAATTGTCCGTCTCGGGCAAGAAGATCTATATGGCGAGTGTGATTCCGTATCACGGCTCTTGGCTGGAGTTTGAATTCGATGTGAACGGGATCCTTTATGCCCGTATCGATCGTAAAAGAAAGTTCGTCGCGAGTACGTTGCTTCGCTCTTGGGGTTTTTCCAGCGATGAGGACATTTTGAAAATTTTCTTTGAGGTCGAGAATTCCGATATCTCTGAAAAGAAGCTCCAAGGTAAAGCCGCTGCCCAGGATGTTGTGGACCCTGAAACGGGCGAAGTCATCGTGGAAGCAGGAGCTGATTTCACTCCGGAAGTGGTCGCTGTTCTGAAGAAACAAGGCGTGAAACAAGTCAAAGCTGTTCCGTCGAATCCAAACGATGTTTCTATTCTTAACACGTTACGTAAAGACAATACCCATTCGACCGAAACGGCGTCGGTTGAAATCTATAAAAAAATGCGTCCTGGGGATCCGCCAACCCTCGAGAATGCTAAAAACCTGATGGACAATCTGTTCTTTAATAAAAAACGGTATGATTTGGCGAAAGTGGGACGTTACAAGATGAACAAAAAGCTGTCGCTCAAGACAGCGCTTGATCAGCGAACCATTTCAAAAGAAGATCTCGTCTGCATAATCCGCTATTTGTTCAATCTCTGTAATGGTAACGGCGATAAAGACGATATCGATCATTTGGGCAACAGGCGTGTTCGCACGGCTGGTGAATTATTGGAAAACAAATTGCGTCTTGGTTTTACCCGCATGGAAAGAGCCGTACGGGAGCGTATGTCGATAGTTGATATGGACATGAATCCGATGCCCAGTCAATTAATTTCGACCAAACCGATAACCGCGGCAGTCAAGGAATTCTTTGGTACTTCCCAGCTGTCTCAATTCATGGACCAAACCAATCCGCTTGCTGAGTTGACCCACAAAAGGCGTTTGTCGGCTCTAGGGCCTGGTGGTTTAAATCGGGAAAGGGCTGGCTTTGAGGTCCGGGACGTTCATCACACTCATTACGGCCGGGTATGTCCGATCGAGACACCGGAAGGTCCGAACATTGGTTTGATCGCGTCCTTATCAACGTATGCGCAGATCAACGAATACGGCTTTGTGACCACACCATTACGTAAGGTCGAAAGTGGTCGTGTGGGTAAAAAGATCGAATTCTTGCCGGCGGACGATGCGGATAAATTCGTTATTGCCCAGGCTAATACGCCTTTGGATGAAAGTAACAAGTTCAATTCCGATATTATTGCGGCTCGTTATAAGGATGACTTTCCGTTAGTGGCGCCGAATGATATCCATTATATGGATGTTTCTCCTCGTCAGCTTTTCTCTGTGGCCACCTCCTTGATCCCATTCCTGGAACATGACGATGCTAACCGCGCTTTGATGGGTTCGAATATGCAACGACAAGCTGTTCCTCTTATCCGAACAGAGGCCCCATTCGTAGGAACTGGTATGGAGTACAAAGCCGCCTATGATTCAGGCGTATTATTGATTGCTAAAAGGGATGGCGTGATTGCCGGAGTTTCATCCGATGAGATCATCATTTTTGCGGATGAAATGGACGCAACAGGATCCGTTGATATCTATAAATTGACCAAATACAAAAGATCCAATCAAGATACTTGCATAAACCAACGCCCCATTGTCAAAAAAGGCGAGAAGGTGAAAAAGGGGGATGTGATCGCCGATGGTCCCTCAACGGATCAAGGAGAGTTGGCGTTAGGAAGAAATCTTCTCGTGGCGTTCATGCCTTGGAGGGGTTTCAACTTTGAGGACGCTATTATCGTTTCTGAAAAATTGGTTCGAGAGGATTATTTCACCTCGGTTCATATTGAGGAATTTGAGCTTGAGGCTCGTGATACGAAATTAGGAAAAGAAGAAATAACCAGGGATATACCCAATGTCGGAGATGAGGCCCTAAAAGATTTAGATGAGGATGGCATTATCCGGGTCGGAGCCGAGGTAGTTCCAGGGGATATCATGGTCGGCAAAGTTACTCCAAAGGGCGAAACGGAACTGACACCAGAGGAAAAACTTTTAAGAGCCATTTTTGGGGAAAAAGCTGGTGATGTCCGCGACGCCTCTTTGAGGGTGCCGCCGGGAGTTGAGGGAAAAGTCATTGACGTCAAGGTTTTCAAACGTAAGGAAAAAGACGAGAAAATCAAAGGGCGAGACGCTGCGCTTTTGAAATCCATAGAAAAAGATTCGATCCATAAAATCAAGCAGTTGGAAAAAGAAAATGAAAACCGAATTGCTTCGCTAAGAGCTCAAACGGAAGAAAAAGCCAAGGATTTGAACAAATCTGAAAAGGCTTCCCTGGATGAGGCTTTCGAAGAAGAAAGCAAGCGTTTGAAAGAGGTTTTGGAGAGCCGCGTCCGGGAAATTGAGCGAGAGAAAAATAACGAGATAGAGAAAGTCAAAAAGGGCGATGAGCTTCCTCCGGGCGTCATTAAATTGGTAAAAGTTTATGTGGCAAAAAAACGTAAATTGTCTGTTGGCGATAAGATGGCGGGACGTCATGGCAACAAGGGCGTCGTTTCCAAGATTGTTCCAGTGGAAGACATGCCTTATCTACCCGACGGAAGGCCGGTCGATATCATCTTGAATCCTCTGGGCGTTCCTTCGCGTATGAACGTGGGACAAATATTGGAAACCCACTTGGGATGGGCTGCTTTTGAGGGTGGGTATCACGTGGCTTCCCCCGTTTTCGACGGCGCGAAGGAAGATGAAATTAAAGAAGCTCTTGCTGAACAAGGTTTGCCAGAATCGGGAAAGATCACGCTATATGACGGGATGACGGGAGAGTCTTTCGATCAAGAAGTGACCGTGGGATATATCTATATCCTTAAACTGGCTCACTTGGTTGATGACAAGATCCACGCTCGTTCCATTGGGCCCTATTCCTTGATCACACAGCAGCCGTTGGGCGGCAAAGCTCAATTTGGAGGTCAACGTTTTGGTGAAATGGAAGTTTGGGCTCTAGAGGCCTATGGAGCGGCTTATACCTTGCAGGAGCTTTTGACGGTTAAATCGGACGATGTGCAAGGCCGGACGAAGGTTTATGAGGCGATCGTGAAAGGGAAGAATTCTCCCGAGCCGGGGGTTCCCGAATCCTTCAACGTTTTGGTGAAGGAACTTCAAGGGCTTTGTTTGGATGTGAAACTCATGAAGAATTCTAATTAAGGAGGGGGCATTTTGAATCAAGTCAAATCAACCACCCCTGAAAGCAATAATGAAGCGATCAATGCTGTTGTTCCGGAAATACCAGTGATTTCCGATAAAAAGCCAGTTTTAGAAAACCTGCTTCGGGAAACGCCTCATTTTGACGCGATCAAGATAGGGTTATCTTCACCTGAGACCATTCGCTCATGGTCGCATGGTGAAGTGAAAAAACCCGAAACGATTAATTACAGGACATTTAAGCCAGAAAAAAATGGTCTATTTTGCGAGAAAATATTCGGGCCCACGAAAGATTGGGAATGTGCTTGCGGCAAGTATAAGAGGATAAAGTATAAAGATGTTATCTGTGACCGGTGCGGTGTGGAGGTCACTCAAGCCAAGGTGCGAAGAGAGCGGATGGGCCATATTGAATTAGCCTGTTTGGTTTCGCACATTTGGTATTTGAAAGGTGTACCGTCCCGCATGGGTTACCTTTTGGAGATGTCCACGCGGAATTTAGAAAGGGTGATCTATTACGAGTCCTATGTGGTTATAGACCCGGGCAAGGCGCCTGTTGAAGTAGGACAATTATTGTCCGAGGATGATTTTCAAAAATTGAAACTGGAATACGGCTCATCTTTAAAAGTGAAGATGGGTGCAGAAGCTATCAGGGACCTAATACGTTCAGTTGATTTGGATGACTTGGACAAGAAGCTTCGTGTTCAAATGAAGCAAACCACAAGCGAGCAAAAGCGCAAAACGATAATCAAGCGCCTCAAAGTCATCGAGAGTTTCAGAAAGAGTGATAACAAACCCGAGTGGATGTTCTTGGAAGTCCTCCCTGTCATACCGCCTGAGTTGCGTCCGCTGGTTCCTTTGGATGGGGGGCGTTTTGCGACTTCCGATTTGAATGATTTGTATCGTCGGGTGATCAACCGAAATAACCGTCTGAAAAAACTTTTGGAGCTCCATGCCCCTGAAGTCATCGTTCGGAATGAAAAACGCATGTTGCAAGAAGCTGTGGATGCCCTATTGGATAATGGAAGAAGGGGTCATGCGGTCAGGGGACCTGGAAATCGTCCTTTGAAGTCTCTTTCCGATATGCTGAAGGGCAAACAGGGTCGTTTCCGTCAGAATTTGCTGGGTAAACGCGTTGACTATTCAGGTCGATCCGTCATCGTTGTGGGACCTGAATTGAAAATGCATCAATGCGGCCTACCAAAAAAAATGGCTTTGGAATTATTCAAACCTTTCATCATCAAGAAACTAGAAGATAGAGGTTATGTTCACACGATCAAAAGCGCCAGAAAGATGGTCGAGCGGGTCAAGCCAGAGGTATGGGACATCCTGGCCGAGGTCATTCGAGATCATCATGTACTTCTCAATCGAGCTCCAACCTTGCATCGTCAGGGTATCCAGGCATTCCAACCCGTTTTGATCGAAGGTCGCGCTATTCAGATCCATCCTCTGGTTTGTACAGCCTTCAATGCGGATTTTGACGGCGATCAAATGGCTGTCCATGTTCCTCTATCTAGTGAGGCGCAAATGGAAGCCCGGTTCTTGATGCTTTCAACGAATAATATAAACTCAACCTCCAACGGAAGACCTATTGTCACTCCAACCCAAGATATAGTTTTGGGTTGTTATTATTTGACCAAGGAAAAGCCCGGGGATAAGGGAGAGGGAAGAGTATTTTCATCACCAGAAGAAGTGATTATCGCTTTCGAAGAAAAGAAAGTCGGTAAGCATTCCAAAATCAAGGTTCGGCGTAACGGAAAAATGCAAGAAACAACCGTGGGTCGTGTTTTGTTCAATCAAGTCATACCTTCGGGACTTCCCTATGTTAATCGGGTCATGAACAAGAAAGAGCTGGGAGATTTGGTAGCCCTTTGTTATGAAAAGTTGGGTCAAGAACAGACCGTCAAACTTTTGGATGATATCAAGGAAGTTGGGTTCAAATACGCGACAACGGCAGGTATCACGGTTTCCATCGACGATATGAAAATCCCTAAGGATAAACCGGAGATTCTCAAGAGATCCTATAAGGAAGTGGCGGAAATTGAGAACCAATACAAAAAAGGGATCATTACGGCGGGGGAAAGATACAACAAAGTTATAGATATCTGGACTCATACCACGGATGAGATCGCCGAAGTCATGTTCGAGAACTTGAAGAGGGATAGCGTAGGTTTCAACCCCATCTTTATGATGGCAGATTCCGGAGCCCGTGGTTCTAAGATGCAAATACGTCAATTGGCTGGTATGCGTGGTTTAATGGCCAAGCCTCTACAAAAGATCACTGGATCCATAGGTGAAATCATTGAGTCGCCAATTACTGCCAATTTCCGTGAGGGACTTACGGTCTTGGAGTATTTCATTTCAACACATGGCGCCCGTAAGGGTTTGGCTGATACCGCGTTAAAGACCGCTGATGCTGGTTATCTTACCCGTCGTTTGGTGGATGTGGCACAAGAAGTCATTATAAACGCTGAGGATTGTGGAACGGTTAACGGGATCCGTGTTGGCGCGATCAAAGAAGGAATCGAAATCATCGAGCCTTTGAAAGATCGGATAACTGGTCGTATGGCTGTGGATAATGTCGCGAATCTGCTTACTTCCGAAGTCATTGTTAAATCAGGCCAGGTTATCACCGAAGAAATCGCTGACAAATTGGAAGAAGCCGGAATCGAGCAAATCAGGGTTCGCTCCGTTTTGACTTGCGAACTTGAACGTGGAGTTTGTGGAAAGTGTTATGGACTTAATCTGGCCAACGGGAAATTGGTTCAAATTGGTGAATCGGTCGGAATTATTGCGGCTCAGTCCATCGGTGAACCTGGTACTCAGCTGACGCTCAGAACATTCCATGTCGGCGGCGCCGCTAGCCGTGCCCTGGAACAGTCCAAGATCGAGGCGCATAAGAATGGTAAGGTCCGCTTCCATAATCTGAAACTTGTGGAAAACAGGAACAAAGAGTTCATCGTCTTGAACCGTAATGGTGAAATATCAGTGTATGACGATAAGGGTAGGACCATGGAAAATTTTGTGGTTCCTTTTGGTTCCACACTGAAAGTTCGTGAAGATGGCTCGGTTAAAGAGAATCAATTGTTGGCCCATTGGGATTTATACAAAGTACCGATTTTCACGGAAGTTAGCGGTGTTGTGAAACTTCAAGACGTCATTCGTGGCGTTACTGTTCGCGAGGAAATCGACTCCTCTACCGGCTTGAAAGAAAGAGCCGTGATTGAATATAAGGATGAGAATCTATCACCTCGTTGTTTGATCATGAATCCCGAAACGGGAGAAGCGCTTAAGAGTTACCGCTTGCCAACCGGCTCTCTGATCAATGTTATGGATGGGGATAAAGTCATGGCGGGCGATATCCTGGCGAAGATCCCTCGGGAAATTTCAAAGACCAGGGATATCACAGGCGGTCTGCCCCGTGTCGCTGAACTTTTTGAAGCGCGTCGACCCAAAAGTAACGCGGTTATTGCGAAAATTAGCGGTACGGTCAGTTTTGGGATAGCCTCGAAGGGTTACCAACGCGTTCTCATAGCTAATTCCGAGGGGAAAAAGACCATCGAGGAAGAGTATGCCATTCCTTACGGAAAACACCTGAATGTGCATGAGGGTGATTTTGTCCGAGCTGGGGATGCCTTGACCGACGGTCCTGTGGATCCACACGATATTCTAGAAGTTCAAGGTGAAGCGGCTGTTCAAGAGTATCTCCTGAGCAAGGTTCAAGAGGTTTATAGGCTTCAGGGCGTTAAAATCAACGATAAACACATTGAGGTTATTGTCCGGCAAATGATGAGGAAGGTTGTCGTTCAGGAGCCGGGTGACACGGAGTTTTTACCCAAACAACAGGTCGACAAGGGTAAATTCAAGAAAGAAAACGAAAGAGTCCAAGAAAAGGAAACCAAACCTGCCACGGCCCGTCCTATTTTGCTTGGTATAACTAAGGCTTCTTTGGGAACTGAAAGTTTCATTTCAGCGGCCAGTTTCCAAGAAACAACCAAGGTTTTAACAGAGGCGGCAGTTTCGGGGAAGATTGACGATCTCCGGGGCCTCAAGGAAAACGTGATTATGGGACATCTAATTCCAGCGGGAACTGGAAGTTCCTTTTATAAAGGCATCAAAATAAAGGTGGACGAACCGGATGAGGAACTTCCTGCCGGAATAGCAACTTTACCTCCATCTGTCGAGAATATTGAAGAGGGTGAGTTTAAGAACGAGGAAGGTTTATCGGACAAAAAAAGCCTTGACCAAGCCTAGGGGTTTTGCTAGCCTACCCCTCCGCGTTTGATCTGGGAATAAGAAGAGAATAACCTCCTTTTTGAGAGGAACAAAAACGTTTCTCTCAAAATGGTGAGCAAGAGGAGGGCTTTGCATGATGTTTCCCCCCGGGAAATAAACCTGGGGTATGGCCTGGGAATATTCATTAGGCAAAGGCGGAGCTCACTGTCTTTGCCTTTTTTATTTTATGGAGTTACTTGGAGGAAAGATTTGCCGACGTTAAATCAACTGGTCCGTTTGGGACGAGAAAAAAGCAAACATAAAACTAAATCGCCGGCTCTAAAGGCCTGTCCCCAAAAACGCGGGGTGTGCGTTAAGGTCGCTACGATGACCCCTAAAAAACCCAACTCGGCATTGAGGAAAATAGCTCGTGTGCGATTAACGAACGGGATGGAAGTGACTTGTTACATTCCGGGAGTTGGCCACAATCTTCAGGAACACTCAATCGTTTTGATCAGGGGTGGACGTGTAAAAGATTTACCCGGTGTTCGATATCACATTATTCGTGGGGCTTTGGATGCGGCAGGAGTGGCGGATCGCAAGCAAGGACGTTCTAAATATGGGATGAAAAGACCTAAAAAAGAAGCACCCGCAAAAGCTTAAGGAGAATTATTTATGCCACGTCGAAAAGTCGCTGCCAGGAGAGAGGTTGATTCAGACTCTCGATACAATAACAAACTGGTCACCAAGTTCATCAATTCAATGATGTACCATGGTCAAAAGATGGTGGCTACTAGAAGTTTTTATGACGCGATGGATTTGTTGGGGGAAAAACACGGCGAAGGCGCTTTGAATGTATTTAAAACGGCGATCGAAAACGTCAAGCCGATGCTCGAAGTGAAATCCCGACGAGTAGGTGGAGCGACATACCAAGTGCCGGTTGAAATCCGCCCAGAACGTAGAACGTCTTTGGCTATTCGTTGGATCTTAACCGCGGCTAGGGCTAGGAAAGAAAAGACTGTTGCTGAAAAATTAGCGGCTGAATTCACTGATGCTTTTAAAAACCAAGGCACTTCGATTAAGAAAAAAGAAGATACTCATAAGATGGCTGAAGCCAACCAGGCTTTCGCCCACTACCGCTGGTAATTGAGGGATTTAAATTGTCAACACGTTCAATACCACTTGGAAAGACCCGTAACATTGGCATCATGGCCCATATTGATGCCGGTAAAACCACGCTTACTGAGCGTATCCTTTATTATACCGGACGGACTCATAAGATCGGCGAAGTCCACGATGGTACAGCCACAATGGATTGGATGCCGCAAGAACAAGAACGTGGGATAACTATTACTTCTGCGGCCACGACCTGTTTTTGGAAAAATCACAGGATCAATATCATCGATACCCCTGGCCACGTTGATTTTACGATTGAAGTTGAACGGTCTCTTCGAGTATTGGATGGCGCTATTGGTGTTTTCGGCGCTGTGGAAGGTGTTGAGCCACAATCTGAGACGGTCTGGCGTCAGGCGACCAATTACGGGGTTCCGCGTATCGCTTTCGTGAACAAAATGGATCGTGTTGGGGCTGATTATTTCGCCGCTATCGACCAGATGCGGAAACGATTGAATGCTAATGCCCATCCTGTGACTTTACCTGTTGGGGCGGAAGAAAAATTCGACGGAATTATTCATTTGGTTGAAATGAAAAGGTATCGTTGGCTTGATGATTCTTTGGGAGCGAAATTCGAAATCGAAGAAATTCCGGCTGAGATGAAGGAAATGGCCAATACCTATCATAAGGAATTGGTAGAAGCGGTAGCTGAGTTTGATGATGTGGTCATGCAGAAATATTTGGATGGAAAAGAGATCACCACAGAAGAACTGCAAAGTTGCATACGAAAAGGGACTATCGCGAATAAATTCAACCCTGTGTTTTGCGGTTCAGCTTTCAAGAATAAGGGTGTTCAGCCTTTGTTGGACGCGGTCATCAATTACTTGCCCTCTCCAATCGATATTCCTCCTGTAAAAGGTCACAATGCTGATACTAATGAGGAAGAAACCCGTTTGGCTAGTGATGATGCTCCTTTCTCGGCTTTGGCTTTTAAAATCATGACAGATCCCCATGTAGGGAAATTGGTTTATTTCCGAGTTTATTCTGGAACCCTTTCAGTTGGGTCTTATGTTTATAACTCCACTAAAGGGAATCGGGAACGTATTGGCCGTCTATTACAAATGCACGCAAACAAAAGAGAAGAGATCAAGGAAGTGCATGCTGGAGATATCGCCGCAACCGTTGGTATCAAAACCATTACAACGGGTGACACTTTGTGTTTTGAGGAAAAGGCAATCATTCTTGAAAGAATGGTTTTCCCTGAACCGGTTATATCCGTTGCTATCGAGCCGAAAACTAAGGCTGATCAAGAGAAAATGGGTCTAGCATTGAGCAAACTTGCTGAAGAAGACCCTTCTTTCCGGGTTAAGGGTGATGAGGAAACGGGGCAAACGATCATTTCGGGGATGGGTGAATTGCATCTGGAGATCATCGTTGATCGAATGATGCGGGAATTCAATGTCCAAGCAAATGTCGGAAAACCACAAGTGGCATATCGTGAGACAATTAGAAAAAGTGTGGAGGCCGAAGGTAAATACATCCGCCAAACAGGTGGTCGTGGCCAATATGGGCATGTTTACATAACAATGGAACCGCAGGCGCCTGGTAAAGGTATTGAGTTTGTTGACGCCATTAAAGGCGGAACGGTTCCTCGTGAATATATCCCGGCTGTCGAAAAAGGGATCCTTGAAGCCAAGGATTCAGGTGTTTTGGCTGGATATCCTGTGGTTGACTTTAAAGTCACACTAACAGATGGCTCTTACCATGATGTGGACTCCAATGAGATGGCATTCAAAATAGCCGCTTCGATGGCATTTAAAGACGCCATGCGAAAAGCCGAACCCATTATTCTAGAACCTGTTATGGATGTGGAAGTAGTCACTCCGGAAGATTTCATGGGTCCGGTTATGGGTGATCTTCAATCCAAACGAGGAAAGATCGAGGGGATGGAGTTGAGAGGAACGGCCCAAATCATACGGTCTAAAGTTCCACTTTCCGAGATGTTTGGTTATTCCACCAATTTACGTTCCATGACCCAGGGCAGGGCCACATACACGATGCAATTTGCCCATTACGAGGAGACACCTAAGTCGATTCAGCAGGAAATTATCGCAAAAGTCAAAGGTTGATAAAAACAAACACCCTTAACGGGGTGTCAGAGGAGGCGTGTCTATGTCTAAAGAAAAATTCGTAAGATCCAAGATGCACGTGAATATCGGAACGATCGGACACGTGGACCACGGCAAGACGACGCTGACGGCGGCGATCACGACAGTGCTGTCGAAGAAGGGATTGGCGACAGCGAAGGGATACGCGGATATCGACAACGCCCCGGAAGAGAGGGAGCGTGGTGTGACGATCAATACGTCACACGTGGAGTACCAGACGGAAAAGCGTCATTACGCGCACGTGGACTGCCCAGGCCACGCGGACTATATCAAGAACATGGTCACGGGAGCGGCCCAGATGGACGGAGCGATCCTGGTGGTCTCGGCGGCGGATGGACCGATGCCCCAGACCCGGGAGCATATCCTGTTGGCCCGTCAAGTCGGTGTTCCTTTCATCGTGGTGTTCCTGAACAAGTGTGACATGGTGGATGACGCGGAATTGCTGGAATTGGTCGAGGTCGAGGTAAGGGATCTGCTGACCAAGTACGGCTTCCCAGGTGACAAGACGCCGGTGGTGAAGGGTTCGGCCACGAAGGCGTTGGATGGGGATACGGGAGATTTGGGAGAGAAGGCCATCCTGCAGTTGATGGAAGCGGTGGACAGCTATATACCCGATCCAAAGCGAGATGTGGATAAAGACTTCTTGATGGCGGTGGAGGACGTATTCCTGATCACGGGCCGCGGTACGGTGGCGACAGGCCGTGTGGAACGTGGCAAGGTGAAGGTGGGAGACACGGTGGAGATCGTCGGGATCAAGCCGACGCGAGAGACGGTGGTGACGGGCGTGGAAATGTTCCGGAAACTGCTGGATGACGCGCAGGCGGGGGACAACATCGGAGCCCTGTTGCGGGGTGTTGAGAAGAAAGACATCGAGCGCGGGCAGGTATTGGCGAAGCCCAAGTCGATCACACCGCACAAGAAGTTCAAGGGAGAGGTGTACGTGTTGACGAAAGAAGAGGGAGGACGGCACACGCCGTTCTTCAACGGATACAAGCCGCAGTTCTTCTTCCGTACGACGGACGTAACGGGATCGGTGAAGTTGCCGGACGGAGTGGAGATGTGCATGCCCGGGGACAACATCACGATGGATATCGAGTTGATCGTGCCGGTGGCGATGGAGAAGGAATTGAGATTCGCCATCCGGGAAGGCGGCCACACGGTGGGCGCTGGCGTCGTCACACAGATAGTCGAATAACGAATTTAAAGAAAAGGCGAGGATAGAATGGCCACCGCCACTAGTCAGAAAATTAGGATTAAGTTAAAAGCTTACGACCATCGGCTTCTGGATCGGTCAACGGTTGAAATCATAGAGACGGTACGTCGAACTGGGGCGATAGTTCTTGGCCCTGTACCGCTACCTACGGAGATTAATCGTTATACCGTGTTGCGAAGCCCTCATGTTGATAAGAAATCACGCGAACAGTTTGAGATCAGAACGCATAAAAGACTTGTGGATATTGTGAATCCAAATCAACGGACTATCGACGCCCTAATGAAGTTAGATCTACCGGCTGGAGTGGATGTCGAGATTAAGTTGTAAAGGTGAATGGAATGAGCGAAAGCGTGCAAACATTAATCGGTAAAAAAATCGGGCAAACAACCTATTTTGAGGAAAGTGGGAAAGCTACCCATGTCACTATCCTTGAGGTGGGTCCTTGTGTGATTATCCAAAAGAAGACTGCGGATAAGGAAGGTTACACGGCTCTTCAAATAGGGTTTGGGGAGAAAAAGGAAAAACATACAACTAAGTCCCTTCAAGGCCATTTCAAAAAATCTGGCGCAACACCCAAAAAGGTACTCAAAGAAGTGAAAGTAGAGGATGCTGACTCTTTTCAAGTGGGACAAACATTGACGGTTGAAAATTATAAGAACGTTTCTTGGGTGGATGTTACTGGAGTAACCAAAGGTAAGGGGTTTCAGGGGGTTGTCCGTCGTCATGGATTTAGGGGTGGTCGCAATTCCCATGGAAGCATGTTCCATCGTGCGCCGGGTGGTATTGGCGCTTCCTCAGATCCTTCCCGTGTTTATCCCGGGACAAGGATGCCGGGGCATATGGGTACTACGCAAAACACTGTAATGAATTTAAAGGTTGTTAAAGTAGATTCTGAAAATAATTTGTTATTCGTCAAGGGCGCGGTTCCTGGAGCTGATGGTGAAATCGTCACGGTTCGGCCCAGCGTTAAAAAAAAGTAAGGTGATTTTATATGCCTAAAGCAAATGTTTACAATTTGAATGGACAATCCACAGGGCAAGTCGATCTTCCCGAAGGCTTGTTCGGTTTAAAACCCAGAACCCATCATTTGTGGCGTGGGATCACAACACATCTTTCTAACCAGCGTTTAGGTACGGTAAAGACTAAACGCAAAGGGGAAGTGTCTGGTGGAGGAAAAAAACCTTTTAAACAAAAAGGAACGGGAAGTGCCCGGCAAGGTTCCTCTCGTGCGGTTCAATTCGTTGGGGGTGGTATTGCGCATGGTCCCAAACCAAGGGATTATTCACTGGAATTACCTAAAAAAATGAGAAAACAAGCTTTAGCAGAATCCTTATCGGATAAAGCTTTGCAGGGTAATATCTTGATTGTTGAAAAATTGAAGTTTGAATCGCCTAAAACCAAGCAAGCTATTTCATTCTTGAAAAGTATAGGGATTGAAGGGAAGAAATCCTTGATTGTTTTGGATCATTTTGACAAATCTACATTTAAAAGTTTCAGGAATATCTCCAAGACAACAGTATTGTTTCAAAACAATTTGAATACATTCGAAGTGATGAATCACGAGGTGGTTGTTTTGACCCAGGAGACATTAAAAAAAATGGTTGAAACGGGCGAGACGTTCGCCGTGTCGGAAATAGTTAAAGGTGGGGTCAAGTGAAAAAAATACAAGAAATAATTATTCGACCTCTTGTGACCGAGAGGAGCACTTTGCTGAAAGAAAAAGGTAAGTATTCATTTGAAGTGAATCCGAACGCTACAAAAAAAGAGATCAAAGAAGCGGTCGAGAAGGTTTTTAAGAAGGAAAAAGTGGAAGTGTTGAAAGTAAATACAACGAACGTACCGGCTAAAATCCGCAGATTTGGTCGTCATCAATCGAAAGCCTATCGTTGGAAAAAGGCAATTGTTACCTTGAAACCTGGTCAAAAGATTGAATTTTTTGAAGGGGCTTAAAAAATATGCCAATTAAAATTTACAAACCGACATCACCAGGCCGAAGGGCTATGACGGCTATTACGGGTGAAAAGCTCACGAAGAAAGCTCCTGAAAAGGGTTTGACGGAACCACTCCGAGGAACGGGTGGCCGTAATATGCATGGCCGAATCACCAGTCGCCATCGTGGTGCTGGTCATAAAAGACAGTATCGATTGATCGATTTTGGACGGGATAAGGTTGGTATGTCAGCAAAGGTTGTTTCCCTGGAATACGATCCAAATCGAAGTTCGCGAATCGCTCTGGTCCAATTTCTTGATGGTGGAAAGAAATATATTTTAGCCCCGGAGGGTTTTCAAGTCGGTGATACCGTTCTATCTGGTTTGGGCGCGGACGTTAAACCAGGACATGCGATGAAACTAAAAGATGTGCCCATGGGGTCCATGATTCACAATATTGAGATCCGTCCTGGTAAAGGCGGACAGCTAGTTAGGGCAGCAGGAGCGGTGGCTCAATTGATGGCACGTGATGGTGATTATGCCACGGTTAAACTTCCTTCGGGTGAAATGAGAAAAATCCATATTGAATGTATGGCCTCAATGGGTCAAATAGGGAATTTAGAGCATAACAATGTAAGCATCGGAAAAGCTGGTCGTATGAGATGGATGGGCGAGAGGCCCCAGTCGCGGGGTGTGGTGACGAGACCAGGTGATGGACATCCAATGGGTGGTGGTGAAGGTAAGACTTCGGGTGGACGTCATCCGACAACTCCATGGGGAAAACCAACCAAAGGGTATAAAACTCGCCAAAATAAGTTAACGGATAAGTACATCGTTAAGCGTCGCAAGTAAAAAGTATTCAATAAGGATTAAGCCATGAGTAGATCTTTAAAAAAAGGGCCCTATGTGGACTCTAAATTGTTGAAAGTGATTCAAAAGATGAATCGCACCAATGAGAAAAAGGTGATCAAGACCTATGTACGCCGGTTTTCCATTCATCCTGAAATGGTGGGTCATACTTTCGCTATTCATAACGGTAAAAAATTCATCCCCGTTTTCATAACTGAAAATATGGTTGGGCATAAATTGGGTGAGTTTGCGCCAACAAGGACTTTTAAAGCCCATGGCGCCGCAAGGACTGAAAAAGCTGTCGCTCTAAAGTAATCGACCAAAGAACGAGGGTAGAAAAATGCAAGCTCAAGCTATTTCGCGTTTCACGAGAGTGACACCAAGAAAAGCACGCCAAGTGGTGGATTTAATCCGTAAAAAGAAAGTTGTGGAAGCCTTGAACATCTTGGCATTTACCAAGAAAAGGGCGGCTGATGTGATCGCAAAAGTATTGAAAGCGGCTGTTTCGAACGCCGGACAAAATACCCGGGTAGATATCGATAACTTGATTGTCAAGTCGGTGGAAGTTGACGGTGGCCCGATGTTACAGAACGCCAGAAGATTTATACCCCGGGCAATGGGAAGAGCGAGCGCAATTCATAAACGAACCAGCCACATAAAGGTTGTTGTTTCCGACGAATCAAAAAAATAGCTAGTCTAATTTCGGGAGGTTCTTTTGGGACAGAAAATTAATCCAATTGGTTTGAGGGTTGGAATCACGCGGGATTGGGATTCGCTTTGGTTCAACGCGAAAAAGAAAATTTATACTCAAACCCTTTTGGAAGATATAGAGATTCGTAAATTCGTCAAATTGCGTTTGAAACACGCGGGTATCTCGAAGGTTGTTTTAAAACGCAAAGGTGAAACTGTTGAGGTGGACATATTCGCTTCGCGGCCTGGTATTGTGATTGGGAAAAAGGGTTCGGAAGTCGATAAGTTGAAAGAGGAACTCCAGCAATTCACGAAAAAAGAAGTTCGCATAAACATCAATGAGGAAAAACATCCTGAAACAAATGCGCAACTCATAGCTGAAAACGTTGCTGGCCAATTGGAAAAACGCGTGGCTTTCAGACGTGCCATGAAAAAATGCATACAAAGCGCGCTGGATGGTGGAGCGAAAGGGATAAAGATCATGTGCTCGGGTCGTTTGGCTGGGGCGGAAATCGCTAGAACGGAATGGTACCGTGAAGGTAGGGTTCCACTTCATACATTGAGAGCTGACATTGATTTTGGAATTGCTGTTTCGAATACAACCTATGGAACCATTGGTGTTAAATGCTGGGTTTTTAAACGGGAAATATTTGGCTCGAAAGATAAAGCGGTAGAAGAGGTGATTCCGACCAAACCAAGACAAAAAGAACGTGAGCGAAGGCCTTCTGAATCTAAAACTACTAAGTCTTAAATGAGGGATTTTTTATGTTAATGCCAAAACGAGTGAAATACAGAAAGACAATGAAAGGCCGTATGCGAGGCCAAACAAAGAATGGCGCAGCTTTTGCTTTTGGGGAATATGCTTTGAAATCAGAAAGCGCAAGCTACGTTACGGACCGTCAAATCGAAGCGGCTCGCGTTGCGATTAACCGTCACATGAAACGTGTTGGGAAATTATGGGTACGAATTTTTCCAGATAAACCTATCACCCGTAAACCGGCCGAAGTTCGTATGGGAGGTGGTAAGGGAGCTCCAGATCATTGGGCGGCGGTTGTGAAACCTGGAAGGATTCTATTTGAAGTTAGTGGTTGTCCAGAGCCAATTGCACGAGAGGCTTTTGAATTGGCTTCCCATAAGTTGCCGGTAAAAACAAAATACATCACCCGTGACCAAATGGGAGGTGTCTCATGAAGTCTAAGGAAATACGTGATTTGAGTGTTGAACAAGTAAAACAACAATTAATCAGTAAAGAAGAAGAACTTTTTAATCTGAAAATCCAATTGTCGACGAAACAGTTGGAAAATCCGATGAAAATCAGGGAAGCAAGACATCAAGTAGCGCGGTTGAAAACGATTCTTCATGAAAAAGAAAATGGTCCAAAGGCTTGAGGAGAATTTAATGACTTCTAACAGTAAAAGACCCGCAGCTCGAGTTAAAACGGCAGTTGTATTAAGTAGAAAAATGGATAAAACAGCCGTGGTTTCGATCGAGCGTTTGGTTAAACACCCGCTGTATCAGAAATTAATTCGTAAAAGCAGCAAATTTAAAATTCATGATCCAAAAAATGAAACCAAAAAAGGGGATATTGTTCTGATCACAGAGACAAAACCGATCAGTGCTGAGAAACATTGGCGGTTGGTAAAAATCCTGAAAAAAGCCGTCGAAATAGAGGAGGCAAAAGTATGATCATGCCTCAGACCATGCTTAATGTTGCCGATAATAGTGGAGCTACAAAGATCATGTGTATACATGTTTTAGGTGGTACAAAAAGAAGATATGCGGCCATTGGTGATGTTATTGTTGCCGCGGTTAAAGAAGCTATTCCTGGTGCCGGCGTAAAAAAAAGTGAGGTTGTTAAAGCGGTTGTTGTGCGGCAAAAAAGAGTTTTTTGCCGCCCTGATGGTTCTACCATTCGATTCGATGAAAATGCCGCTGTGATTATTAATGATCAATTAAGCCCTCGGGGAACTCGGATTTTTGGACCAGTCACAAGGGAATTGAGGGAAAAGAATTTCATGAAGATTATTTCGTTGGCTCCGGAGGTTCTTTAAATCATGCACGTTCATCGAGAAGATACGGTTTTGATATTGACCGGTAAGGACAAGGGAAAAAAAGGCCGAGTATTGAAAATATTCCCGAAAGTTGAAAAAGCTTTGGTGGAAAAAGTGAACATGGTCAAACGCCATACCCGCCCCAATCAACAATTGCCACAAGGTGGGATCATGGAAAAAGAGGCTCCCATGCATATTTCAAATCTTCAGGTGGTTTGTTCAAAGTGTGGGAAGGCAACAAGGATTTCACATAAACTGTTAGGAACTGGAAAAAAGGCCCGCGTTTGTAAAAAATGTGGGGAAATATTGGATAAGGAAAAGTGAGATGACGACGATAACAACAACATTACTTAAAGAAAAGTACCAAAAAGAAGTGATGCCGGAATTGATGAAAAAATTTTCCATAAAGAATGTTATGGAAGTGCCCAAGGTGGAAAAAATTATCATCAATATTTGTGTCGGCAAAGCGGCTTCTGAGAACAACATCAAACTTCTTGATATCGCTGTCGATGAATTGACACTGATTACTGGTCAAAAGCCTGCCGTTACACGGTCGAAAAAAGCCATTTCTAACTTCAAACTCAGAGCCGATCAGCCTTTAGGATGTAAAGTTACGATGCGAGGTAACAGAATGTTCCAATTTATGGAACGTTTATTCATGATCGCGCTTCCCCGTATAAGGGATTTTAGGGGAGTGCCAACTCGTTCTTTCGACGGTAGAGGGAATTATACCCTTGGTCTAAAAGAACAGATCATTTTCCCGGAGATCAACTTTGATAGCGTTCAATCTATCCATGGAATGGATATCACTTTTGTTACGAATTCGAAGAATGATGAACAAGCCAAGGAATTATTAAGATTGTTGGGAATGCCTTTTAGAAATTAGGAGATTCAATGGCGAAAAAATGTTTGGTCAATAAACAGAAAAAAAAGCCCAAGTTCAAAGTTCGTGGCTATCACAGATGTAATATTTGTGGGCGTCCAAGAGCTTTCCTGAGGCGTTTTGGAATGTGTCGTATCTGTTTTCGTAACCTTGCTGGGGAAGGTAAGATCCCCGGCGTAATCAAGGCTAGTTGGTAGAAGGAGAAATGAAAAATGTCAATGAGTGATCCGATCGCAGATATGTTGACTAGAATTCGAAATGCGAATCATATGTACAAAGAAAAGGTCGATATTCCCTTTTCTAAATTGAAAATTGAAATAGCAAGAATTCTTTCGGAAGAAGGTTTCATAAAGAATTATAAAGTCATTGAAGATAAAGGACGTCCCTCAATGATTCGTATTTCGATGAAATACGGCGACAAGAGAGAAAGGGTTATTTCAACCATTAATCGTGTTAGTCGATCGGGACGCCGTTATTACACCGGTAAGACGAGAGTTCCAAAGGTTATTGGTGGCTTAGGGATCGCAATTTTATCCACCTCCAAAGGCATCTTGACGGATCAGCAAGCTCGTCAACAAGGTGTTGGTGGTGAGGTTCTCTGTCTGGTTCATTAATTCAAGTTTCGAATGCAAGGGAGAAGTTATGGCGCGGATTGCCAAAAAACCAATTCAAATACCAACCGGGGTAAAACTTAAAACCGAGGGCAACCAGCTATCGGTTGAAGGTCCCAAAGGAACGTTAACTTACGGTTTGATGCCTGGTATCAAGATCGAGATCCAGGATAAGAACTTATTAGTGAGTACGATTGAAGGACCCAATTCAGATAAAAAGACTTTAGGGGCGAATCACGGTCTTACACATGCCTTGATAAAAAACATGATCCAAGGTGTTTCGATGGGTTTTGAAAAGAAATTGGAAATTCAAGGAGTAGGGTATCGTGCCGCTGTTGACAAAGGTAAGTTAAATATGACCTTGGGTTTCAGTCATCCAATTGTTATGGATCTCCCTAAAGGGGTTTCTATCGATATCGAAAAACAAACTCTTTTAACCGTCAAAGGGATCGATAAATATTTGGTGGGTGAAGTAGCCGCCAAAATACGGAGAGTAAAACCCCCGGAGGTCTATAAAGGTACCGGGATACGATATTTTGGGGAATATGTTCGTAAAAAGGTAGGTAAAACAGGTGCCACCGGAAAAGCCGGTGGGGCAAAATAAAAGACGAGGAGTTCTTTCATGCAGTTGCGATTACAAAATTATAAAAGACTTCACCGACATGAGCGGATACGGAAAAAGGTTGCTGGAACAGGCGAGCGGCCTCGTTTGGTCATTCATCGTGGGGCAAAAAACATAACCGCGCAAATTATCGATGATATCAAGGGAGTTACCTTGGTTTCGGCAGCAAGCTTCGATAAGAACTTACGATCGAAAATTAAATCGGGCGGAAATATTGATTCGGCAAAATTGGTTGGTGAGCAAATCGCAAAAACCGCTAAAGGGAAGTCAATTACAAAGGTCGTTTTTGATAGAGGTGGGTATATTTACCACGGCCGAGTGAAGGCGTTGGCCGAAGCGGCCAGAGCCAACGGGTTGGAATTTTAAGAAACGAAGGAAAAAAATGGCACGGATAGATGCATCCAAATTAGATTTGAAAGAAAAAGTTGTCCATATTAACCGTGTAGCCAAGGTGGTCAAGGGCGGACGGCGTTTTAGCTTTTCCGTTTTAGTGGTACTTGGAGACGGTCATGGATATGTGGGAATTGGAACAGGAAAAGCCAGTGAAGTTCCGGATGCAATCAGAAAAGCGGTTGAAGACGCTAAGAAAAATTTAATTAAAGTACCTTTAAAGAATTTTACGATTTATCACGAGGTTATTGGCGTGTTCAAGGCTTCCAGGGTTATGTTAAAACCGGCGGCTCCTGGAACGGGAATCATTGCGGGTGGCGGGGTAAGGGCTGTTTGCGAGTTGGCTGGAATACATGATGTTTTGACCAAATCCATTCGATCAGACAATGTATTCAATGTTGTTCAGGCCGCATTGAAAGGGTTAAGTAGCATACAATCCCCAGAAGCGGTGGCTGCATTAAGGGGAAAAACAGTTGAAAGTTTGATTGGGGTTACAAAATCATGAGCGAATTAAAGATCCAACTAATTAAGAGCTTGAATGGCCGTTTACCCAAACATGTCAAAATTGCTCAAGCATTGGGGTTGAGTAGGATTAGACAAACCGTAGTTAGACCTGATACACCTGTGATTAGAGGGATGTTGGATAAAATCGGTTATTTAATAGAAATCAAAAAATAAAGGTCGAAAAGATGAAAATATCTGAATTGAAGCCGGCGCATGGAGCAGTTAAACGAAGGAAAATTGTAGGAAAAGGTCCTGGCTCAGGCCATGGTAAAACATCGACACGCGGTCATAAAGGTCAAAATTCCAGAACTGGTGGAGGAGTACGCCCTGGTTTTGAAGGTGGACAAACTCCGATTTATCGTCGGTTGCCAATCAGGGGTTTTAAGAATTTCAGTCGGGTCCAATTCGATGTGGTGAATATTGATCAGTTATCGGTTTTTGAGAATGGAACTACAGTGACCCCTGCTGAAATGAAGGAAAAAGGTTTGATCCGCGGGAATGAGAACGTCAAGGTTTTGGGAAATGGGGAATTGAAAACCAAATTGACCGTCAAAGCCCATGCTTTCAGTAATTCAGCTATAGAGAAAATCAAAGCCGCGGGTGGAATGACGGAGGTATTGTAGTGTTTTCTGCTTTTACAAACATTTTTCGTGTACCAGAGCTAAAAAGTCGGGTTCTGTTTACATTCGGCATATTATTGGTTTATCGAATTGGGATTCATATCCCGATTCCTGGAATCAATGTTGGATACTTGGACAATTTTTTTAAAAATCAGGGTGGTGGAATTCTAGGATTTTTAAATTTGTTTTCTGGCGGAGCCCTGAAACAGTCTTCTATTTTTGCATTGGGTGTGATGCCATATATCAGTATGTCCATCATTCTTCAATTGTTAACAGCTGTTATTCCCACACTCGAAAAGCTGTCAAAAGAGGGTGAAATGGGGAGAAGAAAAATCACTCAATACACAAGGATTGGTACTGTCGCGCTATGTATCATTCAAGGAACGGGAACAACATATTTACTTAAATCGTTCGGGGAAAATGTTGTTTACCATTGGGGTATAGGTTTTCAAATTATGACGGTACTTGCTTTGACAACAGGGACTGTTTTCATCATGTGGCTCGGCGAGCAAGTTACTGAATATGGAGTTGGGAATGGAATATCATTAATTATTTTCGCAGGTATCGTCGCCGGGTTGCCGGGCGAAATAGCTGCCACTTTAAGGCTTTTTAACATCGGTCAAGTCAGTCTTTTCGCACTTATATTATTTGGGCTGTTCACAATTGCCACTATCGCTTTTATCGTTATTCTTCAACAGGGTGCGAGAAAAATTCCCGTTCAGTACGCTACTAGGGTCGTTGGGCGTCAAGTTTTCAAAGGCCAATCAACTCAACTTCCTTTAAAGGTCGATTATTCAGGTGTTATCGCAGTTATCTTTGCATCTTCGATTTTAGTATTTCCTGCCCAGATCGCTCGTTATCTTGAATCAATGGTTCCTGAAGATGGATGGGCATATGGGTTAATGGATTTTATCACACGTAATTTTTCACCTGGGGCATTCATTTATTACGTTTTATATTCGGCTTTGATAGTTTTCTTTTGTTATTTTTATACTGCGATTGCCTTCAATCCGACGGATCTTTCAGAAAATATGAAAAAATATGGTGGTTTTATCCCTGGTATTCGTCCTGGACAACCTACTGCTGAATTCATTGATCGTACTTTAACCCGGATAACCATCTGGGGCGCTCTTGCGGTTTGTGCAGTAGCGGTGTTCCCCGAACTTTTAACAAGAAAATTGAACATACCAATTTATTTTGGAGGAACCTCACTTTTAATTATCGTGGGTGTTGCTCTCGATACCATGAAACAAATTGAATCTCATCTGTTGATGAGGCATTACGACGGCTTTATGAAAAAGGGCCGATTAAAAGGACGGAGCGCTTTTTAATGAGAATCATTCTTCTTGGTGAACCGGGCGCAGGTAAAGGTACTTATTCTGGCGCTCTAGTGAAAAAATACGCGATCCCACAAATTTCTACTGGTGATATGTTGCGAACTGCGGTTAAAGAAGGCTCTATATTGGGTAAAGAAGCCCAAGAATATATGAAAAAAGGGGCTTTAGTACCGGATGCGGTCGTGATCGGATTAATCAAAGAAAGAATCAAATTACAGGATGCATCAGAGGGTTTCATCCTAGACGGTTTTCCTAGAACTGTTCCTCAAGCGGAAAGCCTTGATGGGATGTTAAAGGAATTGAAAATCGCGTTGACCGCGGTAGTTAAAATAGAGGTCAGCAAGGGGACGCTGATCAAGCGACTCACGGGTCGAAGGGTTTGCCCCAATTGTGGTTCAACTTTTAATATTGAGACAATGAAACCCCAAATAGAAGGTGTTTGCGATAAATGTGGTAAAAATTTAATCCAGAGAACGGATGATCTTCCTGAAACAATTGAAAATCGGTTAGCGGTGTATCAAAAAGATACAGCGCCCTTGATCGAATTTTACGACAAAAAAGGATTTTTAGTTCGAGTCGCATGCGAGGGTGAGTTTAACGAATCTTTCAAAAAGATTATTGATGTACTGGAGAAAGTGAATAAAGGGTAGTGATTACCGTTAAGTCTGAATCTGAATTGAAGTTGATGAGGGTGAGTGGAAGAGTTGTTGGACAAGCGCTCCTTGAACTTCAAAAGTTGATCAGGCCTGGTATTACAACCTTGGAGCTTGATAAATTCGCTTATAGTTTTTTTAAGAAAAAAGATTGTGTGCCTGCTTTTTTGGGATACCACGGTTATCCAGGAACTATTTGTTCATCGATCAATGAACAAGTGGTTCATGGGATTCCAAGTAAAAGAACCCTAAAAGAAGGCGACATTGTAGGGATAGATATAGGGGCGTTTTACAAGGGATATTGCGGGGACTCCGCAAGAACATTCCCGGTTGGTAAGGTATCAAATGAGGTTAATAAACTGCTAGAAGTTACTTTTCGCGCTTTAGATGTAGGCATAGAACAATGTCAGGTTGGGAATCGTATCTCGGATATTGGACATGCGATTCAAAAATACGTGGAAATGAACGGTTTTTCTGTTGTTAAGGATTATGTGGGCCATGGCATTGGATCTGCAATGCACGAAGAACCCCAAGTCCCTAATTATGGGACTTCTCATCAAGGTCCACAAATTTTAGAAGGAATGTGTTTAGCCCTTGAACCCATGGTAAATATGGGTATGGATGATGTGGTGGTTTTAGAGGATGGCTGGACAGTTGTAACGAAAGATGGTAAATTCTCAGCCCATTTTGAGGATACCATCGCAATTGGTGCAAAGGGACCTGAGAATTTAACGAGGGTTTGAATATTTCCCCATTAGTTGGGCATGGAGGCGTATGGCTAAGGAAGAAGCGATTTCGGTTGAGGGGACTGTCATTGAAGCTCTTCCCAACGCGAGTTTCAGAGTTGAATTGGAAAACAAGCATGTTGTTTTGGCGCATGTGTCAGGAAAAATGAGGATGAACTTTATCCGTATCTTGCCTGGCGATCGAGTTACTGTTGAACTTTCTCCCTACGATCTAAATCGGGGAAGAATTACTTACCGTTTCAAGTAAAGAAAGGTTTTTAAAATGAAGGTTCGTTCGTCAGTTAAGCCTATTTGTGATAAATGTAAAGTCATTCGACGTAAACGCGTGATTAGGGTTATCTGCACTAACCCTAAGCATAAACAGAGACAAGGATAATTGAGGAGAAAGCATGGCTAGAATTGCGGGAGTAGATTTACCCAAAGAAAAACGTATAGAAATTGGTCTGACTTATATCTATGGTATCGGGCTGGCTTTATCGCGTCGGATACTTGCGAAAGCCAGTGTAAATCCCGATGTTCGGGTGAAGAATCTAAAAGAAGATGAACTTGCTAGGATTCAAAATGCCCTTAATGTGGACAATGTTAAGGTCGAAGGTGACCTTCGGCGTGAAATTTCCATGAACATAAAAAGATTGATCGATATCGGCACTTATCGAGGGAGCCGCCATCGAAAAGGTCTTCCGGTTCGTGGACAACGGACTAAAACCAATGCCCGTACCCGTAAAGGTCCCAAGAAGACGGTTGGAAGTGGTCGGAAAAAAGAAGAATAAAATTAAGCTTAATTGCCTTTCGGGGCAGGAAGTGAAGGAGAAAAAGAGTGGCGGATGAAAACAAGGAAGTTAAAGCTGATTCAACCCCTGAAAAAGCAGTTCCGACAGCGGGTGCAGCCCCTAAAAAAGGAAAAAAGGCCCCTCGGAACGGTGTGGTTCATATCAAGTGCACGTTTAACAACACTTTGGTAACAATAACAGATCCAAAGGGAAATGTTATAGCTTGGTCTTCAGCAGGGTCGATGAGTTTCAAGGGAAGTCGAAAATCCACTCCGTTCGCTGCCCAGGTTGCCGCTGAAGCGGCTGGGAAAAAAGCGGTTGATGCCGGAATGAAATCCGTTGAAGTCTATGTTAAGGGTCCTGGATCGGGTCGGGAAGCGGCGATAAGGGCTATTCAAACAAGCGGGTTGGTGATTTCCATGATTAAAGATGTTACTCCAGTTCCGCATAATGGATGCCGTCCGCCCAAACGTCGGCGCGTTTAAATAAAGGAGTTTTGAATGAGTGATCAATCCGTTTGTCGAATTTGTCGTCGTGAGGGAATGAAACTTTATTTGAAGGGAACCCGGTGTGAGACCGAGAAATGCGCCTTTGAAAGAAGGAGTTTTGCTCCGGGTCAACATGGACAAAAACGACGCAAAGACACGGAATACGGTCTTCAGTTAAGGGAAAAACAAAAAGTAAAAAGAATATATGGGTTATTTGAAAAACAATTCCGCCGATATTTCACCATCGCATCGAGAAAGAAAGGGGTTACTGGCGAGACCTTGCTCCAGCTTTTAGAACAAAGGTTAGACAATACCATTTATCGAATGGGATTTGCCGAGTCCAGAAGTCAAGCCCGTCAGGTTGTTCGCCATGGACAGATTATGGTGAATGGCAAAAAAGTCGATATCCCTTCCTATACTTTACGGGCCGGGGACAAAATTACTGTTCTGGATAAATTTAAAGAAAATGTGATGTTGAAGAAGTCGATCGAACAGCTTCAAAAACGAGGTGTCCCTGAGTGGTTGGAAGTGGACACTGGAATTGTATCTGGGGTATTCAAGAAAATACCAAGCAAGGAAGAGATTGCCCTTCCAGTTCAGGAACAGCTCATTGTTGAATTGTATTCCAAGTAAAAGATGTAGTTTGGTCCCTTAATGGGCCCTCAAAACGCAGGAGGCGTCATGCAATTAGGAAATGTTCAGATCCCCAAGTTTTTGGATTACGAAAAGGAGAGCCTTTCTCCGACCTATGGCAAGTTCATAGCGGAACCTTTTGAAAGGGGTTATGGCCAATCCGTTGGCAATTCAATCAGACGAATCCTTCTTTCCTCTATTACTGGAGCCGCCGTCACATCCGTACGGTTTGAAGGTGTTTCTCACGAATTTTCTTCTATTCCGGGAGTTGTTGAAGATACGACTGAGATCATTTTGAATTTAAAAGAATTAAAGATAAAAATTTTCAATTCCGTTTCTAAAACCTTAAGACTTTCAGTCAAAGGAGAACGGAATGTAGTGGCGGCGGATATTCAAACTGACGCTGATGTGGAGATATTAAATCCTCAATTGCATCTGGCAACACTTACAGAAGAGGATGCTGTTCTAGACATAGAGATCGAAATAGCCGAAGGCCGCGGTTATGCTCCCGCAGATCGTAACAAACGCGAAGGACAAGCCATCGGTGTGATTCCAATTGACTCAATATTCACCCCGGTAACGCAAGTCAAATACTCGGTTGAATCAGCCCGTATCGGGCAAATGACGGATTATGATAAATTGATAATGGAAGTCTGGACCGATGGAAGGATCAATCCGGAAGACGCATTGGCTCATGCGGCGAAAATACTGAGGGATTCTTTACAGATTTTCATTAACTTTGAGGAAGAACCTATCCAGCAGGATGATTCTGTAAGCGAGGAAGAGGAAAGATTGAGGGAATTACTCAATGAGAGCGTTGAAGAATTGGAATTATCAGTAAGATCAGCGAATTGTTTAAAAACTGCTAACATCAAAACCATCGGTGATTTGGTCAGAAAAACAGAATCCGATATGCTGAAATACAAAAATTTCGGCCGAAAGTCGCTCAATGAAATTAAAGAAATCTTGAGTGGAATGGGTCTTTCCTTTGGCATGGACGTTGATTCCATCTTGGCGAAAGGCAAATCGATACCAGCCCCCCGTGTTGAAGTAAGCGTTCAATAGAAATTTAGGAGCTAATCATGCGACATAAAACACATCATGGACGATTGGGAGTCCAGCCAGCTCATCGTCGTGCCCTCATCAGAAATATGGTGACATCTTTGTTTAAACATGAGCGAATCAAGACGACGAAGGTTCGCGCGAGGGAAGTGCGTCGTTATGCTGAAAAAATGATAACAACCGCAAAGAAAGAAACTTTGGCGGCAAAAAGACAGGTTTTTGGTTTTGTTCGCGAGCGGGATGTTGTGAATAAGCTTTTTAAGACCTTAATCTACCGTTATGCTGAAAGAAAAGGTGGATACACCAGGGTTCTTAAACTGGGCAATCGAGCGGGTGATAACGCGGAGATGGTATTTTTGGAACTGGTCGACCGCCCCATCGAAGAAAAAAACGTTGAAAGTACTGATTCCAAGAAGGAAAAAAAGGAAAAGAACACGACTCCTGAAGTAAAAGATCAGGTTGAAGGGAAAAAGAAATCAAAGGAAGTATCGGTTACTAGTAAATGATCAGGGCCTTTTGGGTCAAAAAGTAGAATAAACTATTTAAAAAAGGAATTTTCTTTTGACCTGTTCTAATCCTTTCCCTAGAATGTCAGGTATTCTATGAAAAATAAATTCCTGAAAATTACTTTGATTTTCGTTGTGATGGTCCTCATTTCTTCTATTATCTCAATTGCTTTTGCGGAAAACTACGATACAGGCCTTTCGGGAAGCTTGGAAACTAACCATCAGAATTATTTCTATAAGGATCCCAATAAAGCGTTTCTGCTGGCTTTTTTCCCAGGGATTTTAATCCATGGTTATGGACACTTTTACGCTGACGATAACATGATGGGAAATGTCCTGTTAACGGGTGAAGTTGTATCCGTTCTTTCGGTTGGCATGGGGGCTTTGATAAAATCGGATACTAATACATTCTCCGGCGGTCTTTTGGGCGATAAAACAAACGCAGCGAATATTGGGAATAACCTTATTTGGGGTGGAGTTATAGCATTCGGAGCGTTGTGGATAGTCGATATGGCTCATGCTCCAACAGCGGCTAAAGATTATAATGACGAACATGGCTTAAAACCGATCGCTTACTTTGAGAAAGACCGTCCTGTTTTAGCTTTAGCCTATAAGTTTTAGTAACCCACATGGGCGATTCGATCCTGAATACTGCCTCCGCATACCTATCAATCAGGTTGTTTTTCTACAAGAATATTCCATTCTCTATAAAATTATTTAAGTTGGTTAAGGGCCTATCAGGCTCAATTCAATGTTTTCTTTTATTATGAAAATCATCGACCGGGTATGAATCCGATACATACTCTCGTTTACTTTTTGCTTTTCTTCATCTCATTTTTTTCCTCTTTTCATGCCATTCTCCACAAGCGTGATTCTCGTGCCGCATTTGGTTGGATCGTTACTTGTTTTGTATTATTGGGATTTGGACCTATTTTGTACTGGCTTTTTGGGACGAATCGAATAAGAACTCACGCGCAAAGTATGTTCCGGCGTGGTTATTGGAACCATCGCACAAAAACGGAAAGAGATCATTGGTACAACTGTTTTCCCGCAAACCATCGCTATTACAAAAATGATTATCTTGGAATACTTCAAGTTTCGGACAAAGTTACCCGTCGACCCTTGATGATGGGAAATAGATTGGAAACTTTTCATTTGGGAGAAGAAGTGTTCCAGCGGATGATAACGTCGATTACAAAGGCGGAAAAATTTGTTTATCTTTGTTCGTATATTTTCGAGGTGGGTGAAATTGGAGTTGAAATCATAAAGGCATTGGATATTGCTAAAAAGAGAGGGGTCCAGGTACGGGTATTGGTAGACGCATTCGGTGAAATATATTCATCGCCGAAGATCGATAAATTATTATCCGGTTATGGGATCAAGTTCTCTAAGTTCCTTCCATTGTCGTTGTCGTTGAACAGCCTCCATTTCAATCTAAGAAATCACCGTAAAATGTTAATCGTTGATGGAAAAACAGCTTTCTTAGGCGGGATGAATATCAGAGACCGCCATCTCTCCGATTATCTGCCGAAAAAAAACAGAATCACTGATATCCATTTCCAAATCGATGGTCCTGTCGTCATGGAATTACAAGAAGCGTTTTTAGAGGATTGGTATTTCGCTACAAGTGAATCCCTTCCATGGTACGCGTCGAAAAACCATGTGGTTTCTGGTGATTCCGTTTGCAGGGCTATCAGCGGGGGACCGAATGAGGACTTCGAGAAGATAGAATGGATAATCTTGGGAGCCATATCTTCAGCCCGAAAAAGCATTCAAATCATGACACCATATTTTGTTCCTGACCGTATATTGATCTCCGCTTTGAATACCGCGGCATTAAGAGGTGTCGAGGTCGAGGTGATCGTTCCGAAATTCAATAACTTGATATTCGTTGACTGGGCAAGCCAAGCTTTGTTTTGGGAATTACTGGATAAAGGCGTGAAAATTTATTACCAACCAGCGCCTTTCGCTCATAGTAAGTTATTTATTATTGACCAAACTTATTCTTTGATTGGATCAAGTAATTGGGACTCCAGGAGCTTAAGGTTGAACTTCGAACTCGATCTTGAGGTTTATGATGCGAATTTCTCCGAGACGCTTGTAAAACACTTTGAAAACACTAAGGAAAAGTCCCAACCGGTTACCTTTCAAGATATGAATAAAAAACATTGGTTGGTACAATCCCGGAACTCTTTTATGAAACTTTTCACGCCATATCTATGATTTTTGGTTGGTCCATTGCTTTATGACCGGGTCTGGTTGAAGAGGTTACATAGTGGAGTTAGAATAATTGATAATGATAATTGTTGGGAGGCTAAAAGAATGAGGAAAAATCAAAGACTATTTACCATTGCTTTTTTTGTGATGGCTTTCAGAGCCTTCGCTTCAACAATAGATTACTCTGCCGCAGTTTCCTTCAGCACGGGAATTAGCCCACGCGGAATCGCGGTGGGTAGGATCGTTAACGAGAATTCCCAGAACCTTATTGTCGCTAATTTTGGCTCCCCGACTTTTATCGGACAATCAACATCAGTATCGATCTTGGATCCCCGAAATTCCTTCATACAGATATTCGCTCCTGGAACCAATGGCTTAAATCCTATCGGTAAAATCCAAACGGCATCGAGTCCCAGAGGCGTGTTCGCTTTCGATTCATCCGGTAGGGGTGTTCAGGATATTTTAGTTACCTGTTATGACGCTAACCTTTTGCAGGTATTTCGTTGGGCAAATGGCCAGTTCGTTAAAATGGATGAGCAAGAAACGATGAAAATGCCGGTTGGAGTGACAGCTAGTTGGACAAGGCCTGGGGGGTTATCTTTTGTAGCTGTCGCAAATTTTGGCTCAAATACGATTTCTCTTTTTCCCATCAAGGACGGAAAGTTGGGAAAAAGAGTTGATGTCACGGTTTCTAACGGGCCAACTCAAATCGGGATCGGTGACCTGGATGGATCAGGAGATAACCAAATAATTGTAGCTTGTTTATCCTCCAACAAACTCGATGTCATCGCAAAAAGTGTAAGTACTGACAAAACTGATCTTGACTCGTTTGCGGTTGTTAAAACGATCCCTTTACCTGAAGGGAGTGCGCCTTCAGATATAAAGGTCGTCGATTTGAATGGTGATGGAAGGGCAGACATCGCAGTAGCCGGATATTCCAAGAATACTCTTATGATCTATTATCAACAAAAAGACGGCACTTTGTTGGCCGCCCCAGTTCTATCTACTAGCGGAGAACATCCAAATGGTTTAGCTGTTGCGGATATAAAGAGGGATGGGACCAAAGAGGTTATTGTGGCTAATCGTGATTCGGATACCTTGGATATTTTTGATCCCGTCAATGGACAATTCCAATTAAACCGAACGCTTAAAGTCACGGAAGAAGACGGGTCTTCATATGGTCCGGTCGAAGTGGGGGTAATGGATACACGGGGTAATGGCAAACAGGACATCATCGCTACCCACATGAGGTCCAACTCGATCAGGGTCCTAAACAGTCAAGCGGATCCAATGCCTACACCTACTCCGGAATTCACGAATGGGAATTCTCAACTTACACCTTTTAGCGATAAGAGCACTTTTAGTTATCCCAATCCCTCCTATGAAGGGAAGGTAAAAATTGTTTTTAATCTGGAAATCCCGACTTCTGTCAAATTGAGGATTTATGATGTGGTTGGGAACTTGATCTGGAATGAGGATATCAGCGCTTCAAAAACACAAAGCGGTGTGAATACGATCACTTGGATGGGTGCGAATCAGCAAGGGGAGAAGGTTGCTAGCGGGCTTTATTTATACAACATTACCGTCGGGGGCCTGACCGTTACGAAAAAAACGGTGTTGATCCACTAACAGCCAGGCACCCGGCGAAAGACTTAATTAAACCGTTGGTTGCGCTGTGTTGGATGTCGATCCCGACATCGCCAGTTCTTCTTTCTTGAAAATTTGGTTGGAATTCTTGTGGGAGCCCTTGGTCAACCGGTATCCGGCCGCTTCCAAAGCTTGTTTCCAGCTTCCGAATTCCCTACGGGCGGCGGAGTAAAGAGCCAGCCTATCACGGTAAGTGGTAAGAAGATTCTTTGATTCAGCGATACACACTTGCTTCAATACCTCGTCCTTTGACCACTTGGTCAACTTCTTCCGACGACGGGCCTTTCCGGCTTCCAAGATCTGGTCATAATCGATACCAGCGGCCTTAACAGCGTTCGCCCAGCTGGAAAAGTACCTTCTGGAGCAGGCGGCGGTAAAAAGAGGAATATAGTTCTTGGAAATATTACTGGCCGAAATATCAACGCTTTGCTTCTGGAGATCCTTGATAGTCTCGACAATTTTCTCTTTTGACCATTTTTGTTTCATTGTTTCCTCCCGAATCAGATAAATGCCTAAAAGGCAGATACTTAAGTTGTTATGTATGTTTGAATCACTACCTAAGCAACGTTATGTTATATTATGATATATTATGGTAATATGATTTATATTATAGAGGGTTATCTTTAAAACCATAAAAGCCTGAACAAAATAAAAAAATAAACACAGTGACAATTAATGTTGGAGGTTTTAAGCGTTTTTCATAAAAAGATCAAATTCAGGTCATCTCAATGAGCGGCTTTTAAAAACAATATTACTATTTGCAACTAGCCACTAATAATTCGTTGTTCAATTCAAGTCAACCTTTGCTTTCTTTCAAAAAACTAGTTTTACACAAATTCCCTGAAAAAGGCTTTTTTAAGAAG
Source organism: candidate division FCPU426 bacterium (assembly GCA_963830915.1). Taxonomy (GTDB): domain Bacteria; phylum Oederibacteriota; class Muellerivitia; order Muellerivitales; family Muellerivitaceae; genus CAWHOE01. Next base: position 3,625 of record CAWHOE010000035.1, on the reverse strand, counting down.
GTTGGGTAGAAACGGGCTTTTGGAACTTGTTGTGCTGTTGAGTTAAATCTGAAAAGATAGGTCGAGATAAGAAACTCAATCCCGCTTAGGTTGGTTTTTGTGATTCAAAAATTGAATAATGTTGTTCAGGTATCCCTTTTTTTAATACTCACCTTTGTTCTTTATTTCCTTTTCGTTCTGACGATTCCCATATTTCAAGATAGCCATGGACTTTTAGCGGTCAATGAGTTGGCGGATATTTCCAGGAGAGGGTTTTTAAAAGAACTTATCTTCGGGTCTGCGTTAGTGTGCGCTTTGCTGGGAACGGTCATGCTGAGCTGGGTGCCCCTATTGGCTCCGGGTGTCATCGCCAGCCTTTGGTCAACCACTTACTTTTTCATTTGGATCGACACCGTTTTCGCTCTTTCTGTCCAAGCGCAATCCTTAACATTCATTTGGACGTTGGCGGTTGGAATGATATTTTTGAATCTATATTTTTACTTCCTGGGGTTTTTAGCTCCGATGGAGATCAGCGGTTATAAACCCGGACTCTGGAAAAGCAAGTTTCTTGTCTATTGGTTTTGTGTGTGGATGAGTTTTTATTTTGGACTATCTATTTTAATGGCCTTGAACTCTTTTGAATATCCAGGGTTCAGGCTTCCTTTGGCGTTCGGTGCGGTAGCACTATGCTTTTTGAACTACCTTCTCTATTTATATCTGAAAAAGTCGGAAGGCGGTAACGTAGAAAATATTTCTCGATGGGGTAGGTTCGTTTTTACCCTCTGGCTCATCTGTTTAGTTGCCATTGGCATCGGACAAAAATGGATCGGTTGAAGGTCGTGAGTACCTCAGGTCCGCGTTTATGGTATTCGCTTCTTTGGTTCATTGCGGTTAACGGTATCCTTTCCTACGGATCTATCCCGGGAATTATCAAATCTTTGATAGTGTTATTTGCTCTTTTTATCCCTTGGATTTGGTTTGTATGGTCTGGGTCAAATGTAAAGAGTCATTGGATCGGGTCGGAAAAAGCGATTTGGGTAGATCGGGTTAACGATTGGATTCTTATAACCCTGTTTGCCGTCGCGGTAGTTTTAAGGTTTTTCAAATTATCCACCCTTCATCTTTGGTTGACCGGAGACGAAGGTTTTCATGGTTTTTTAGCCATCGACCTGATCAGAAATTGGAATTGGCGTTTTTTTTATACGGTCGGTGAACATCCGCCACTATTGATTTGGATCCTACGGTTCTTTTTCAAACATTTTGAATCCCCATTTTTCGATATCTGGTTTCCTTCGGCTGTTTCATCGGTTTTAACCCTGGCCCTAGGTTATCTTTCAGCTCGGGTATTTTTCTCGAGATCGATAGCGTTATTGACTGGCCTATTATTGGCGTACAGCTTTTGGCCTTTGGAAATTGGAAGGTTCAGCCAACAAGGGACATTGGTTCCTCCTTTGGAGGTCTTGTGTTTTTTATGGTTGGCCTTATGGGTAAAATCCAAACCCCAATCGTCCACCAATGTTTGGACCGTTTTGTTGGGTTTAACCATGGGGCTTGGGACGTTGACTTTTAATTCTTGGTTGGTCGTACTAGTTTTCCTGTTTGTAACAGCAACCGTTCTCTTCAGCCGTAACTATTTATTGGAAAAAAAAAGATATTTCCTTTTCGTCCTGGCGTTGAGTCTTTCCATGATCCCTTTTATTTCCGCAATATTTCGGGAGGGTTATGGACGCCATTTTGTGGACATCACTTCCGCTAGCGGTTGGTTTTCTGGTTCCCAACAATGGCTCGTTCGTAGCGATTATATAACCTCTATTTTTTGGGGAAGTAACTCAGTTTCCGCATATGGTCCTAATTGGGGTGGGATGTTGAATCCCATTTTAGATGGATTGTTTATGATCGGGATTGTTGAACTCTGGATCCATCGAAAAAAGGCTTTGTCCCTTTGGATCCTGGGCGGTCTGCTATTGTGCCTGGCCCCGGCTTTCCTATCAGCGGATTATGTTGAAATGTTCAGGATCGTTCAAGCCATGCCCTTAATTCTATTGATCGTGGCTATAGGATTCCAACGGATGCTTCTCGCCACTCCCGTTAAGAACAGACTGATGGTTGTCATGCTGGTCATGATGATCTCGACTGGTTTGGACCTATATCAACTCATCAAACCTTCCTTGGCTGAGGGCTCGGTAAACAAAAGCATCTGGAAAGAGTCGTTGCCTGATGAGAGTTTCCGGGCGTATCAAATATTGAAGTCGGCCAGTGAACAGCAGGGTCCCGGATTGATATTCACCGATTTCCTGCTTTTGTCCCATGGACATACTTTGAGCGTGACAACCTATCATTTCAACGCGGCCTTAAACCCTGACTTAGATGCCTCGAAAGCTACCTGGGCTTCGGTCATAACGAACGTGAATTATGGACCTTTTTTAATCAGGCAATTTCCGCTGATGCGTTGGATCCCGGTTGGGGAAGATTTATCGGATGACGGCGGATTGGCGGTTGGCATAGTTCCTATCACCGAAGAAAATAAGGAGCGGCTCCAAATTTGGCTGGTGGCCCACCAATATTTCCATGAACTGAATATCCAGGCCGAAGGCATATTGAACAATAAAAAACTTTATGAAAAAGCTTTGGAAGACCTTTCCGACAACCCAGTAATATTACAAAAAGATCGTTTTTTGGAATCCATTTACGGTGAATGGAGAGCTCAATATCATTATGACCCTATGTCCATTTCAAGGAATATCGATCTTATCCAACAAGTGATCGCCAAAGGTTATCCCTCGGCCCATCTTTATTACAAACTGGGGAGTTTTTATTGGGCAAGCCGACAAAAAGAAAAAGCGGAAAAAGCATTTAAGGAAGCTAACCAATGTCCTTTTAATGCCACGCAGTCGATGCAAGCTTTGAGATTACTAGGACAAAGCGGGATGTGAGCCTTGAATAGGTTAGAACAAATGACAAAAAACAGCTGGGCGATTTTTTTCGTCCTTTTAGTATCGAACACCATTCTTTCGTACTCGCCTACGGCCTTAACGATCAAGGGATGGGTTTTCTTCCTTGGAGTGCTTGTGCCGCTCATCGTCGGGATCCGGACATCCTTAGCCGAAGGGAGCACTGGGGCCGACCTCTTTGAGACAGAATTATTTCTGGGAAGAAACAAAATCGTTCTGACCTTACTGGTCGCGATTATATCGATCGCTCTTAGGTTCTTTGACCTGACCCATTTCAGACCCTGGATCACCGGGGATGAGGCTTTGCACGGTTTCCTGGCGATCGGTCTTTGCCATCTGTGGAATTGGCAATTCTTTTATACGGTTGGAGAGCATCCCCCCTTACTGATATGGTTCGTCAGCTTTTTTTTCGGACATTTCCAATCGCCCTATTTTGACCTTTGGTTCATACCCGCCTGTTTCTCGTTGATGGTGGTACCTCTGGGTTATTTGGCTTGCAAACAGTTTTTTCCTGGTGGTCTTTCCGCTGTTTTTAGCGTGTTATTGGCCTGTAGTTTTTGGCCCCTATATTTTGGAAGATTCTGTCACCAAGGGATATTCATCCCTTTCTGGGAATTGGCAGGACTCTATCTTTTGGGATCCTGGTTACGGGAAGGGAACAAAAGGATTCGTTGGCCCATCCTATTAGGCCTTTG